>NZ_JABBVZ010000003.1 GCF_012933365.1 Sulfobacillus harzensis
TCCGCCGCTGGGCTCAGCGGCAGGCCGTTTAAGATCAGTAACCCACTCGGAACCGCCAGGCGGATCCTTGCGAGCTACCTGTCCTCTTGACATAAGACTTTTTCAGCAAGCTCTAGCTAAAAAGCCCACGACCGGAACAATATCCTCGGGCTGCCCCAGGCGGCCAAGCGGAATGCCTTGGCGCGTACGCTCCACCACGTCCGGATCGCCGGTCTGAAGCATCTCCGCCTCAAACCCGGGCGTCACAATTAGTCCAGGGCCTACGGCATTGACACGAATATTGTACGGTCCCCACTCACGGGCCACGGTGCGCATATAGCCCACCACCCCGGCCCGAGCCGCAACCGTATGCGCCACGCCGGGAATGCCGCGTTCCAACGCACTAATGACGATGTTAATAATGGCGCCACCGCCGTGAACCGCCATATGGCGCGCTACCGCCTGGCTCATATTAATGGTTCCGTAGAGATTGGTGCGGATTACCGCATCCAACCCCCGCGGGCTAATCTCCATCGCCGGCTTGGGGAACTGCCCGCCGGCATTGTTGATGAGAATATCGATCCGCCCCCAGGTCTCCTCGACCCGGTCGACGAAGGCATTGACCGCATCGACGTCACGGATGTCGCAGGAGGCCGCCAAACAAGAAGTGCCGTTTTCGCCAAGCTCTTGCGCCGTTCTCTCCAAAACCTCCGCACGCCGCCCTAAAATGGCCAGGCGGGCGCCATGGCGACCAAAAAACTCCGCCATCGCCCGTCCGAGGCCCGTTCCACCCCCAGTGACAATCACCACCTGATTGTCGAAGACTCCCGGCTGGAAGAGACCCGCTTCCCCCATGATTACTGCTCCGGATGAGTCATGCGCTCGAGGTCCAACGCCTCATTCAATGTGGCCTCATCAAGCAGACCCTGCTCGCGCACCACCTGGCGGACGGTCTTCCCTTCCGCATAAGCTGTCTTCGCCACGACGGCAGCCCGGTCGTATCCGATGTAAGGGTTCAGGGCCGTGGCGATCGCGGTGCTCATTTCCACATAGCCCGTCACGCGCTCGCGATCAGCTTCCAGACCTTCCAGTGCTTGACGGTGGAACGCCAAAAGCCCCGTCGACAGAATCTGAATCTCATGCAGCAGATTGAAAGCCACCACCGGCATCATCACGTTCAACTCAAGCTGGGCGCCGCTTACAGCCGCCTGCACGGTGGCGTCGCAGCCGATCACCTGATAGCAAATCATGTTCATCATTTCTGCCATCACCGGATTCACCTTGCCCGGCATGATTGAGGATCCCGGCTGGACGGCGGGGAGCTTCAACTCGGCCAGACCAGTGCGAGGACCGGAACTCAACAGCCGGATGTCGTTCATAATCTTCCCCACCGCCGTGGCGAGCCCACGAACCTGTCCGGAGACCTCAAGCACTGCATCCATATTTTGGATAAACGTGAACATGTTGGCCGGTAAAGCGAAGGGAAGGCTGGTCTTTTCGCCGACCGCCGCCACGGCCTCCCGCTTGTAGTCGGGATGGGCGTTGATGCCGGTTCCCACGGCATTGCCGCCAAGGCCAATCGCGTAGAGCTTCTTCACCGATTCCGCCAAGCTCTCGCGCCAATAAGTCAAGGCGCCCGCCCAGCCTCCAACCTCCTGGCCAAGACGCATGGGCACGGCATCCTGCAGGTGAGTACGTCCCGACTTGACGATATCCATCCACTGCTCAGCCTTCTTTTTCAATTCCCGCTCCACGGTTTCAATCGCGGGAATCAAATCGTGAACAACCGCCTCAGCGCCAGCGATGTGGATGGCCACGTGAATCGTGTCGTTGGTCGATTGGGCCATATTGACATGATCGTTGGGGTGAACTAGAGAGACATCGCCGCGCTTGCCACCCAAAATCTCCTGCGCGCGATTGGCAATCACTTCGTTGGCGTTCATATTCTGCGAAGTGCCGGCTCCGGCCTGATACACGTCAACAACAAACTGGCTGTCCCAGCGCCCGTCAATCACCTCATCAGCAGCCTGCATAATCGCATCGGCCACCTTCGGGTCCAGTTCTCCCAGCTTACCGTTGGCTTTGGCCGCAGCCCATTTGATAATACCTTGGGCGCGAATAAACCGACGCGGCAGACGCAAACCGCTAATAGGAAAGTTGTCGATTGCCCGCTGCGTCTGGGCTCCCCAGAGCGCCTCCTCCGGAACCCGTACTTCGCCTAACGAGTCTTTGCTGACGCGATAATTCTGTTCCACCTCTCGTCCGCCTCCTGAGCGTTTGGTCAACGTACAACCGTTATGTTCATCAATCCCATCTCATTGTACACAATCCTAAAGTGCCCGTTTAACATCTCAAGAGGAAGCCCCGGCGCGGATCCCATCGCCGTTTGCACAAAAAAGGCTCCCCGGAATCCGGAGAGCCGCTGGGACGATTAAATTAGTGCGTTTCCGCCGTGACCGGCTGGTGTTCGGACAATGCTTGCTGCAAAATGGTCCGCATCACCTCAGAGGGCGGCGTCTGAGTTTCGCGGGAAATTCGCTGAACCGCTTTGATTTGCCAGGTATACAAATAATAGTCGGCGCGTTTTTGATCCTGAAGACGCTTTGGCATTGTCTGTCTTAGCCCCCTTTGTCTTGTATAACGCAAGGACGCCTCAAGAGGTTACGCCTTTTTTTTAAAGTTTTACTGAAGGCGGGACAAACTCTCCCAAATGAAATCCATCACTTTCACGCTGTCCACATCGGTGGCCACCTCCACCAAGGGCCGCCCGGCGCTAGATGGCATCCGCACGACGGTTCCCCTAAGGTCTCCCTCACACAACACCGCCAACTTATGGCGCTCCCACTGGAAGAACTCCGGGTGGACGTGTGCTGCGACCGCGACCGCATCATGGACGGCCAGACCGGCGGGATGCCGCTCGACATGGCTTCCATACCAGGACAGGAGATCATAGAGAATCTGTCCCAGAGGTCCCATCTGCACCAAGGCTTCCACCCGCGGCCACGGCATGCGCGCCTTGTGGGTCACGTCCAGTCCCACCATTTTGACGGGAACGGGCGCCTGCATTACGGCATCGGCCGCCTCCGGATCAACATAGAAGTTGAATTCTGCAGTCGGAGTGACATTGCCGCGCTCCAGCCCACCGCCCATAAGAGTAATGCCAGCCAGCGGGGGTTGAGCTGTTGGCAGGCACCACAAGAGTTTGGCCAGATTGGTGAGCGGACCGGTGGCAATGATACGCGGCGCCCGCTCCGCTCGCAAAAGAGGCGGCCAGGCCAGCCACGGCGGATCCTCGAGACCGAAAGGCCGTTCCAACGGCGGCAATTCCCAGCCATCCAGACCGCTCGTCCCATGTACGTGAGGTGCGGTGTGCAGCGCCCGCGAGAAGGGAGCTCGGCTTCCCGGCCATACGGGAATGTCCGGACGCCCGGCCGCCTGCAACAGGATTTGGCTGTTTCGGAAGGTCTTTTCCTGTTCCACATTTCCGGCCACAGCTGCCAGGCCGGCCACTCTCAAGGAACCCAGCGCCACATAGAGTGCCAACGCATCATCGATGCCAGGATCCATGTCTAAATAGACGGGAGTTTGATCAATTGGATAAATACTGACGCACCTCTTCCCACCGCGCAAAAGATGGCTGAGCGCCGCGTTTGGTCGTGGACAGCGCGGCCGCGTGATTCGCAATGCGGATGGCATCGGCCAAGGCGTCGCCGGCATCCAGCCGGGCTGCCAATGCTCCGAAAAATGCGTCTCCGGCCCCCACGGCGTCAATCGCCTTGACTGGCTCACCAGGAAGATAGAAAAGGCCGCGGGCCGTCGCCCACACGACACCCATCTCCCCCAGCTTCACAATCGCCACTTCCACGCCGCGGCTGCGCAACTGGCGGGCGGCGGCCTTGGCGGTCCGCACGTCGGTAATTTGCGCTCCTATTAGCGTCTCCGCCTCAACCTGATTGGGCGCAATAATGTCGACCCGGTACAGGGATTTTGGCAAGTTGGCCACCGCCGGGGCGGGGTCCAGCATCACGCGCGCCTTAATGTGGCGGGCAATGGCTATCGCGTCCTCCACCACATCCAGGGGCACTTCCAATTGCAAAACCAAGATATCCTTTGACGTCAACCGGGCTTCCAAGTCGGCCAACACATCTTGCCCGATGACCCCGTTGGCTCCAGGCACCACGGTAATCGCATTTTGCCCTGATGCCTCAACGACAATCATCGCGAGTCCGGTCGATTTTTCCCGGCTCACCCCAATGCGGCTCAAATCGACGTCTTCTTGACGCAAAAACTTGAGGGCCTGAACGGCAAAGGCGTCCTCGCCGACCATTCCCAAGAGGGCTGTTTCGGCACCCATGCGGCGCGCGGCCAGCGCCTGATTCGCGCCCTTGCCTCCGGGACTGGTCATAAAGTTCTCGGCCAATCCTGTCTCCCCCGCTTTGGGCACGCTTTTAATTTGGGCTATCAAATCCAGGTTGATGCTGCCCAAAACCACTACCGCCACATTGTCCCCCCCATTTCCCCTGTAAGCTTCGCGACGTTTCGGCCATTTCCCTTTTCAAGGCTCGAGTGTATCATGGACGCACATACGCAAGGGGGAATACCATGTCCATCGAATCATTGATTCACAAATTGGATGGAGAGTACAGCCTTTACGCCAAAAATCTCAAAACAGGAAAAGCCATATCATGGCGCGAACACGAGGTGATGCCATCGGCGAGCCTTATTAAAGTGCCCATTATGGCCGAGATCTTCCGCCGAGTGGAAGAAGAACATCTCGACCTGGATGATACACTAACCATGAAAAGAGAAGATCAGGTGTCAGGGTCCGGGGTTCTGATGGACCTAACCCCGGGATTGAAGCTCTCCGTTCGCGATCTAACGACACTGATGATTACCGTGTCCGACAATACGGCTACCAATCTCCTCATTGATTGGGTCGGAGTTGATGCCGTCAATCACGTGATACGCCGTCTCGGCCTCACCCATACCGCCTTGGAACGGCGCTTGCAACGCGTCCCCACTGAACGCGCCCGTATCAACCGCACCACCGCCTATGACATGAGTCTCTTGATGGAGCTGTTGGCCCGCGGCGAAGCCATTTCTGCCGCTGTCTCGGAGCAAATGGTCGGTATCTTGCAACGCTGCCAAGCCCCTATCTCGATCGCCCCGGCCATGCCGCCATCGGAAGTTCCGGCTACCCTGCCACGCCTTAAAGTGGCCCACAAGACCGGCAGCTTGGCGTCGGCCCGCCATGACAGCGGCATTGTCTCGATGACTAATGGCGCTTACGTCGCCACTATCATGAGCCAGGGAGCTCCCGAATCTGTCTTGCTGCGGAATATCACGCGGCTCGGACGCGAACTCTATCGCGCTTTGCGTTAAGGCTCGATATGGGAGACTAAATACCGCACGATGTCGTTTCGGGTAATCACGCCCAGCAGCCGATCGCGCTCGCAGACAAATACCCGACGAACATTCTGCCTTAACATGATATCCGTTATCTCCCCGATGGGGGTTTCTGGCCCCACCGTGACCGCCCCACGGCTCATCATCTTCTGTACGGGCAGAGCAAGCAATTGGTCGCGATCCCGATCGAAAACGGCATTGTCGGTCATCACGTGCGTCGAGCCAATGAGGCTGTGATAGACTTTGTGGGCTCGCTGCTGAAAGGCCCGCAGAACATCGCCACCGGTGATGGCGCCGATCAGCCGCCCATTCTTGTCCACGACCGGAAGTCCGCTAATGGTGTGGCGGCGGAGAAGTTTGACCGCCTCGCCAATGCTGGCGGTGGACTCAATCTTGATGACATCGGTGGTCATCATCTCTTGGGCAATCACCCCAGATCCTCCTCCAATCCTGAGAAAGTCAATCCTTCCCATTCCCAGTGTACTCTGACTTTGCTAAACTGAGAGGGTTTATCAACGTTTTTTTCCTTGAGGTAGGGGGAGCTTGTGCGCCGCTGGAGCCGCTGGCGGGATCCGGAGATCCCGGAAGCTTTTTACATATTAATGCTTGGCCGATTCGTCAATCTGGTGGGCAATTCCTTGGTTTTTCCCTTTATGACCATCTACTTGGCCGACCGGCTGCATGCCTCCATGACCATTGTCGGTCTGGTGATGGCGCTCTATGGGCTTTCGCAAGTGGTCGCGCAATTAATTGGCGGCGTCTTAAGCGACTCATGGGGGCGGCGGCCGGTCATGATGGTATCGCTCACGCTGGGTGCCTTATGCACGCTCGCCGTCGGATTGGCTCCCACCCCGCTCTTGTTGATTTTCGCTCTGGTGCTCATGGGACTTTCGGTACCGCTGTTTCAGCCCGCATCCATGGCCATGGTCGGCGACCTGGTCCCGAGCGCCAAACTGACCCAAGCTTACAGTCTCATGCGCATGGCTTCGAATGCCGGCATCATCATCGGCCCGATGATTGGGGGATTTCTAGCCGACCATTCATTTTTGGCAGTGTTTGGCCTGGACGCCCTATCGATGGCCATTTATGCCATCATCATTCTCGTTGGCATCCCCTATCGCCGGCCGCGTCCCGTGGCCACCGGGCTTAAGCCCGGGAGCATCAAAGACGTGGTCCAGGACCTGCCATTTGTGCACTTCGCCATCTTGTGGGGATTGACGGGAATGGTGTATGCCCAACTGTATCAGGTGGTGCCCGCCTATTTGCATCTCGACTTGCACGATCCGGTATCCACCTTTGGGTATCTGGCCGCGGAAAACGCGCTCTTGGTGTTAGCCTTGCAATGGCCCATCGCCCGTATCGCTACCCGATTTCGGCCGCCCGTGCTCATGGCGGCGGGAAGCTTCTGCTACGGTCTCGGGTTTCTGACCATGCTGGCCGGCCGTTCCTTTGCCGTCTTTGCGCTCGCTGTGCTCATCATCACCATTGGGGAAAACATTATCAACCCAGCCGCTTCCACCTGGGTAGCCCAACGGGCGCCGGAGGACCTGCGTGGACGCTACATGGGACTTTTCGGGCTGGCCAGCCGCACGGGATCGGCGCTTGGCCCGACGGTCGGCGGGAGCCTTCTCACGCTGGGATCGGGCATTTGGCTTAGCGTCGTGGCGCTGGGGGCAGGCGGGGTGTCCACTGGCTTTTTCCGTTTTGGGTAAAAAGAAGCGCAGGTCCCGGAAACCTCAGCCGCCTCCTGATGCCGCTATTCTTCAACCGGCGGGCTTCGGAATCCTTCCCCGATGACCTCATGGACGTTGGCGACGACCACAAAGGCGTCCGGGTCAACCTCGTAGACCAAAGACTTCACCCGCGTCACCTCGGATCGCAACACCACCACATAGAGCATGCTGCGCGCCTCTCCGGTATAGGCGCCGCGTCCCCCCATGCGCGTTACCCCGCGGCCAATCTCCAGCATAATGCGGCTGGCAACATCGTTAGGATGCGCGGTAATAATGGTAAAGGCACGAGCGAAGTCAGTACCCTCCTGCACCACGTCAATGGCACGCGAGGAAATAAAGAGGGCGATCAGCGAGTACATGGCCTTGGTGGGATCAAATGTCACCCCGAATCCGGCGATGACAAAGAAGTCAATCACCATCATAGCCTGGCCCATACTTATGGGGAAAATGTGGGAAAAAAAGCGGGCCACCACGTCGGTTCCCCCGGTGGTGCCGCGCGCCCGAAAGACCAGTCCCAGGCCCACCCCGGAGAGCATGCCGCCATAAATGGCGGCCAACAATACGTTGTGGCTAAAGGGGTGCCAGTGCAGCACGCCGACCCACACAGACAGCAGCACCGTGCCAACCAGCGTTCGAACACCCACCCGGCCTCCCCAGAGCCTATGGCTTAACCACAGCAAGGGCAGGTTAATCACGGCAAGCGTCAGCCAAATGGGTACATGCAAAAGATATTGCAAAATGATGCCGATACCCGACACACCGCCATCGGCAATGTGATTGGGTGCATAAAAGCCATTAATCCCAGAGGCGGTGATCGCGGTGCCCACCGTAATCTGGAGGTACTCGATGACCTGCCTCCGGGTAATTTTCATCGCCGACTCCTAATTCCCCACAGTTAACACGAGGCGCTGATTCTCCAACTGCACATGCTCAATTTTGAGACTCATGGGCAACGCCTTCATCGTCGCCAAATTTAATAGCTGAATGTCGGTCAACACCGGCAAGTTCAACCCGTCGATGCTGGTCGGGTGAAAAATCAACTGCTGCCGGCTCGATGACACACTTAAAGAACCCTTGGTGTCCAACGGAACATACGAGCCTCCCAACAGCAGTCGGCCAGACAACGCCACCCCGCTCGGGGAAATGCTCACCGTGGGATGGGCGATCGTTCCCTCGTGCGCTAAGAAAGTTGAGAGTTCCGCTGCCGTCAACTCAATGCTCATGGTGGCGTGCCCAGGGTTCGTCACCTTGAGCTTTCCCTTTTCCAGGCTGCCTAACGACACCGTGCCATTTTGCCAATTCAGTTGGGCATGCTGGACCGTAAGAGCGGAGGACAACTCGAGATCGTGCGCGTTGATGTAAATGTCCTGAAAGTGGCCGCCGAACAAATCCCAAAAGGGCACGGCGGAAACAGCCACCTGGGGTTTGGGTCCATGGTCATAGCGGCCAATTTCGCGGGTAAGGAGCGACCCCGTCCAGCGTGGAACAAACCATTGCAAAAGGCCGACGACCACCACCAAGACCACTAGTCCCTTGATGAGCCGACTCACGAATCCGCCTCCTCGGGCGTTAGTGAACCGCGTGCCTCGCCTTGTAGATATGCCTCGATGAAACCGTCAATCTCCCCGTCCATCACCGCTTGCACGTTCCCTACCTCGAAGCGGGTCCGATGGTCACGAACGACCGTGTACGGCTGAAACACGTACGACCGAATCTGCGACCCCCAGCCGATGTCGGTTTGAATGCCTCTCACCTCCGCCATCTTCTGCTCCCATTCACGTTCCTTGAGTTCCGCGAGCTTGCCGAGAAGCATCTTCATGGCGGTCTCACGATTGGAATGCTGTGAGCGCTCACTCTGACAGGAGACCACGATGCCCGTCGGCAGATGGGTAATCCGTACTGCGGACTCGGTTTTGTTAATATGCTGTCCGCCAGCACCCGATGCCCGATACGTGTCTACCCGCAGATCTTCGGGGCGAATTTCGATGCTCTCATCATCTTCGATATCTGGAACAACCTCGACCGACGCGAATGAGGTGTGCCGCCGGCCGGAGGCATCAAACGGAGAAATGCGCACCAAGCGGTGAACCCCGCGCTCAGCCCTTAAAAACCCAAAGGCATTTTCACCCTTGACCTCGACGGAAACACTCTTTAACCCAGCTTCTTCTCCCGGGAGCTCATCGATGATGCGGGTCTGAAAGCCGCGGTGCTCAGCCCACCGCAAATACATGCGCAACAACATCTCCACCCAATCTTGAGCTTCGGTGCCGCCGGCTCCCGCGTGAAGCGTCAACAACGCGGACTCATGGTCATAGGGTCCTTGAAGAATGAGCGTGAGCTCCAACGAACGCAACTCCGAGAGGATGGCTTCCGCCTCTTTCACCTGGTTCCGGAGCAATTCCGCGTCGCCTTCTTGAAGCGCCAATTGGCCAAGCTCAACCCAGTCTTCAACCTTAGCCGACAGGCGATCAAATTGCTCCAGCGGCCCCGAGACTACCCGCAACTGCTTGGTGATGCGCTCCGCTCGGGCCGTATCCGACCAAAAGTCCGGTTCAGCCATGAGATGTTCCAAATGCTCTCTTTCTACGATGCGATTGGCTGGGTCAAAGAGACCCCCTTATGCGGTCAATGAGTTCCGCCATGCTTTCGCGATATTGCAAAATGTCGTCTTGTATCATCACGAACCCCCCCCAAAATTATTCGGCGCCGGCCAAGTCCATGCTACGACTCGGTCTTGCCGCGCCCTCCTGCAATCACTTGGAAGGGCCGCGGTTGATCGCCATCATTCGGGGGCTCCGGCGTTCCGCCCATCTCCTCATCGGGCGGCGCCACCTGCAGGTGGAACATGATACGGATGACTTCCTCGCGAATCGCCCCCACCATGTTCTGGTACATATCGTAGGCTTCGGTCTTATACTCCACCAAGGGATCGCGCTGGCCATAGGCCCGCAGGCCCACGCCCTCACGCAAATTGTCCATGGCATCCAAGTGCTCCATCCACTTGGCGTCGACAACCCGCAACATAATCATGCGTTCCAGCTCCCGCATGGTCTCGGAGCCGATCTCCTCTTCACGTTGAGCATAAAGGCGGGTTCCGTACCCCACCAACGTTTCCACCAACTCTTCGTGCGACATCCCCTGGATCTCCTCCAAAGGCACCAGACCCGGGGGCAGGAAAAGCTCCGCCAAGCTGGCCAACAGCGCCTCCAAATCCCATTCCTCTCGGTGCATCTGTGCCGGGCAATGCTGGGTCACGGCATCCTCCACAACCCCCGAGAGCATATGCATGACATCATCATAGAGGCTCTCCTTCGTGAGGATGTCGCGCCGCTGTTTGTACACCACTTCGCGCTGCAAATTCATGACGTCGTCATATTGCAGCACGTGTTTACGGGTATCAAAGTTGCGCGCCTCGACCTTCTTTTGTGCCCCTTCAATAGCGCGGGTGAGCGCCGGACTTTCGATCGGTTCGTCCTCATCAACGCCTAATCGGTCCATCAACGCGGACAGTGTCGGGGCAGCAAATAGCCGCAGGAAGTCATCTTCCAGGGAGAGATAGAATCGGGAGGAACCAGGGTCGCCTTGGCGGCCAGCACGGCCGCGCAGCTGATTGTCAATCCGCCGCGATTCATGGCGCTCGGTGCCAATGATGTGCAAGCCGCCCATCTCCGCCACGCCTTCACCCAGAACAATGTCCGTTCCGCGGCCAGCCATGTTGGTGGCGATGGTGACCGCCCCCGGCTGTCCCGCCTTGGCGATAATCTCCGCCTCCTGCTCGTGGAACTTGGCGTTCAGCACATTATGGGGAATGCCCTTCTCTTTGAGCATCTCCGAGATGCGTTCCGACTTGTCAATCGACACGGTCCCTACCAACACCGGCCGACGGGTTTCATACAGTTGTTCAATCTCCCGCACCACCGCCCGGAACTTGGCCGCCTCGGTCTTGTAAACAACATCGGGGTAGTCCTTACGGACCATGGGGCGATGGGTCGGCACCACAATGACGTCCAGACCATAAATCTTCCGGAATTCTTCCTCCTCGGTGATAGCGGTCCCGGTCATCCCGGAGAGTTTGTCGTACATCCGGAAATAGTTCTGGAAGGTGATGGTGGCGAGCGTCTGCGTCTCGTCCTCAATTTTCACGCCTTCTTTGGCCTCGATTGCCTGATGCAGGCCATCAGAGTAACGGCGCCCAAACATCAAACGTCCGGTGAATTCATCTACAATAATCACTTCACCGTCTTTAACCACATAGTCCCGATCCCGCTTCATGAGCGCCTTGGCCCGTAGCGCGCCGTTAAGGTAATGAGCGTAATCCATGTGGGCATCATCGTACAAATTGGATACGCCCAACATGCGCTCCACCTTGGCAATGCCTGCCTCCGTGGGCGCCACCGCCTTCATCTTCTCGTCAACCGTATAGTCGCGGTCTTCCTTCAAATTCTTGGCAATGCGGGCGAACGTGTAGTACAAATCGGTGGAGCGGTCCGCTTGGCCGGAAATAATGAGCGGCGTGCGCGCCTCATCAATGAGGATGCTGTCGACCTCGTCCACAATGGCGTAATTGAGCCCGCGCTGCACCATCTCATCCATGGTGAGGACCATGTTGTCACGCAAATAGTCAAAACCAAATTCGTTGTTCGTTCCGTAGGTGATGTCCGCAGCATACGCCTGGCGCCGATCCGGCGGCTCCATGTCATGCTGGATGAGGCCCGTGGTCAGGCCAAGAAATTGATACAGCTGCCCCATCCACTGCGAGTCGCGGCGAGCCAGGTAGTCGTTGACGGTGACGACATGCACCCCTTTTCCGGGGATGGCATTCAAATAGGCGGCTAACGTCGCCACCAATGTTTTTCCTTCACCTGTTTTCATTTCAGCGATACGGCCATCATTGAGAACCATACCGCCGATAAGCTGAACATCAAAGTGGCGCATACCCAACACCCGCTTTGACGCTTCACGGACAACCGCAAATGCCTCCGGCAGTAGATCTTGCAATGACTCGCCGTCGTGCCAACGCTGACGAAACTCCTCCGTCTTCTTTGTCAGTTCGGCGTCCGTCAAAGCCTCGACTTTGGGTTCCAAGGCGTTTACTTGCGCGACAACGTTCCTGTATCGCCGTACTTCTTTTTCGCTAAAACGGTTGACCCAGCTCGAGAGCACCTTCAGCATAAAGCGACTTCCTCCAATCAGCGGCTCGTGCAGAAAACCTCATACATAATCCATGACGCCATTCTTCTAGGTTCATCACCCAGCGTTCCCATTTCTTCCGCCAACGCGGGCGCAGGACAAAAAGGAACCTCTTATAGGTTCCCGTCACGTAGACCTATCAATTAAGTGTAGCATGGACCCTAAGTGACATCAACCGGCGTCAAAGAGCTACTCGGTGAGGTGCTGACGTGAAAGATATTCCTGGAGTTCGCGTTCATACTCCGCTTGCAATTCTTCAATGGGAATATTGGGGGTGCGATCCCATCCGTGGCCAGCCCCTTCTTCAGCCGCCAAATTCACCTCAGAGCAGAGATTTATGAACTGCTCAACTACAATGGGATCAAACTGCGTCCCCGACTCCTCCAGAATCTCGGCCACTGCCGCCTCATGCGACATCGCCTTACGGTACGGCCGGTCTGACGTCATAGCGTCGTAGGCATCAACGATGGACACAATGCGCGTTTCCAGCGGTATCTCCTCGCCCACCATGCCGTCTGGGTAGCCCGTCCCATCCCAACGCTCGTGATGGTGCAAAACCCAATCGCGGGCGCACCCGCCGATTTGCACTTGGGTCAGCATCGAGCTTCCCAACACCGGATGGCGTTGAATGGTATACGTCTCGCGAATAGTGAGGCGCCCCCGCTTGTTGAGCACATTGTCGGGAATAGCCATTTTGCCGATATCGTGCAGCATCCCGGCGTGACGAATTTGCTCGACCACATCTTCGGGAAGCTTCATGTACCGGGCCAATACCGCACCGTACTGTCCCACCCGCATGGAATGGCCGAAGGTATACGGATCTTTGGCATCCAATCCGACCAGCAAAACTCGGATAGTATGGTTGTACATGTCCCGAAGCCGCTTGACCAACACCATCCACGCCCGCACACCGATCAGCGGCAACAGGAAAATGAGTTCGGGCCACGGGCCGGAAACACGATACACAGCCGCCATGAGGTAGCCAATCGGCAACATCACAAAGAAGCTCGGCAGCATCCACTTGAAGTACACACGGGTAATCTCTGCGAGGGGGCGACCTTCCCGCAACGCCACGGGCATGATAACAAATATCAAATTCAATACGAAGGCCACAATTGACGCGACCAAAAGTGGACCACTAGCTCGGGCTATCGACAAATGAGCAGAACTACCGCCCAGAACACGAAAAGCCTCGACCGAAGCCCATGCAGTAATACCGAATTGTGCCCTATTAAACAAGACTGAAGGCCAACGAATTTGTCCCGAAAGTTCACGCCAGGTGAGCGAACCGATGGCGCCAATCCAAAGCCCCGCCCCTGGACCAAGAGCAATTCCTGCCGCCAAAATAACCGGAAGATCGATAGAAACTTGTCCGTTTCCCCGCATCATCTCAATGGCAAACACAGCTCCCAGAAAGACGGCCAACCCGAAGATTCCCATAGCCATGGTGGGGTGAATAATTGGCTGACGATACCAGACCATAAGCGCCAATGCGACGGCGCCCACACTAGCCATATAAATACGCAGCCGCTTGGGATATGTCATCGTTTCGCGTGGCTGTTGAGTCACTAATTACCACCTCAAGATTTATCGACCAAACGCCGTACTCTTAGCTAAACCGCACTCCGAACCCACCGTTGACAACAGCATTTTTGACACCGGCAACGAGGCTCTTAACGAAACCCTTCATGTTTGGCAATTACTCCATTCGTAATAGCCGACGGGGTGACTCGCTCTTGTCACAATCCCGCCATGAATTCGCTTGGGTTTTCGGTCGTTGGTCGAAACTTTTGATGCTTAAACTTTTTGTCCCGTATACAGAACGAATCGCCGGTTGATGGCATCCAGCACGGCCCGCATCATGGTCTCTTCCGGCGCAGATTCCCGCCTTACCGCATTGCCGGCGGTAACGTCCTCATCATCCTTGACCAGCGCCAAAGACAAATCCACCCCGGCGACGCTCATCTGCTCAGCATGAACCAGCTTCAAGCCGCTCTTCTGGCCCAGCGCCACATTGACCGCCTGCAACGTGGCCATAGCCACGGCCTGTACACTATCCGGTGCAACACCACGGCCATGAAATTCGTGCTCACCGTGAACAAGACGACAAGTGGCCTCGTAACCTGCTTCGCCAAACGTCACCGCAAATCCGGCAATACGGAGACGTCCCAAAGCCTTCGGCTGCTCGGTGTCCTGTTGAATTTGCACCATGACGATGTCGTCAGTCTTGATGTCGTGCCAGCCCGCCGTACGCAACAACGAGACAATTTCCCGGACAACGTGCCGGGGGGACTGAGAACTATGGCTGAGCACCTGAACTCGGAGCCCGCCTGCCCCATCCTCCACAATCTCTTCCCGCTGAATATGCGGCACCCGCTCAAGAATCTCGCGGTACTGCTGATACGTTGCCGTCATGCGATCCTCCCATAGGACACCTGAAGTACTTCGACCTCAGGAAGAAGATTCCTCCTTTCAAGCAAAGAAAAACGCAGACTCTGTCGAGTCTGCGCGTTTTCTGTCGCAAAGCTCCTCTCAGCGAGGCTCCAGCAATCCGTAATGTCCGTCTTGACGACGGTACACAACATTGATGGTATCCGTTTCCGCGTTGGTAAAAGCAAAGAAGTCGTGGCCCAGGAGGTCCATTTGCATAAGCGCCTCATCTACCGTCATTGGCTTTCGCGGGAAGGTCTTGCGCCGAACCAGTTCAGTGTCGACCCGGTCCCCGTCGCCCTCGCGGGCGCCCGTGCTATGCCGGGGCTTGGTGCGAGCCTTGTACTTGGTCAACTGCCGTTCCAGCTTATCCACCACCCGATCAACCGACGCATACATGTCAGGTGTTTCCTCTTCCCCACGCAAAAGGAGACCATCCATGGGAATGGTCACCTCAATAATCTGGCTTTCTTTTTCAACACTAAGCATGGCGTGGGCGGTTATGCTCCGGTGGTGGTCGAAAAACTTTTCCATCTTGGACAGTTTCCGCGTGACATGGTCTTTGAGCGCTTCCGTAACCTCAACGTTCTTTCCTCGAACGATTACGTCCACAGCTTCTTCCCCCTTACCGGTTCTTCCCAATCCACGGACTGGTACCCACATTATAGCATCGGCGCCGGATGATACCCGCAAAAAAACATCAAGGCCGGATGACCGGCCTTGATGAGAGTCGAACCTCTGACGGTTAAAGGCGGACGACGTTGGCGGCCTGAGGACCGCGGTCACCCTCTACAACCTCAAATTCGACACGCTCGCCTTCGTTGAGCGTACGGAAACCTTCGCCATTAATGGCACTGAAATGTACAAAGACATCGCCGCCGTCTTCACGCTCAAGAAATCCGTACCCTTTTTCCGCGCTAAACCACTTTACGCGACCAGTCATCTTCAAGTTTTTCCCCTTTCACTCTAAAGGCCCGCCCCGAAAGGCGACCGCGGTCAGCATAACATTGCCTTCCAAAAAAGTCAAACTGTTTCAACCGACGCCGTTCGAGGCTAGGCTGTCTGCTTGCGCGGGGCTCCTTGACGGAACGAACGGGATGCCGCGCTCCAGACGGTGGCGGCTATCCAAACCGCGGCCGTCAGCAACACGGCTGGCTGAAGCCCTAACGAATTCGCCAGCAGGCCCCCAAGGCCGGCCCCCAGTGCTCCCCCAATCCCCATAAGGGCTCCCCGTACTGCCAGGGTGCGTCCTCGAAACAGGTCCGGTACAGCCGTTTGCACCCATAGCAGAAGAGCCGAGGAATAAAAGGAATTCCCGAACCCGACCAAGGCTAAACATAGGGCGCCGGCCCGCCAGTCGGAAACCAGCCCCACCAATCCAAAGCCGATGGCCGAGAGCAAAAAGCCTAGGGCCAACAAGAGGCGCGCGGGGTACTTTTCTAGCAGTCCGAGCCGTTCAATGAGGATTCCGGATATGAGGCTACCCAGCGCCAACGCCAACAGCAGCCATACGTAGTGTTTAGAACTGACGTGCCACAATATGCGGGACAAGGGCGCCAAGAGCGTGTTGAGTGCACCCACTCCCAGAGCCACCAGCCCTGTCATCAGCACCAAGTTGCGGACGGTGGCCGTTTGACGAAGATAGCCGATCCCCTCTCCCAGTTGCCCCCAGAAACCGCCGTCGCCGAGCTCGCCCGCCTGCCACACCGTCCCTGGCGCACGAATGGCGGCCACCAAGAGGCCCGCCCCTACAAAGGTTGCGGCATCCAAGAAGAAGGCGGGGGTAAGGCCCCATACGAAGAGCACACCCGCAGCGGCGAGATATCCTCCGATATCGGCCAAGGCGAAGTAGGTCTCTTGCCGTGCCTGGCTTTTCATATTCATCTCCGGGGTTTCGGCAATCTGCGGCTGGATGGCGCGGATAACCGGCTGATACAGCATGGCGAAGGTATACATGAAAAACACCGCCACAACAGCCCAAGTATAGTGGGCAATGACGGGAATTGAGACCACCAAGAGGGCTCGGACCCCATTGGCGATGAGCAGCACTGAGCGCTTGGGCAAGCGGTCGATGACCCCCGCCACCGCCCAGCCCAGCACCACGCGGGGTACATAGGCCATCGCCAGCACCAGCCCCAAGGCCGCAACATTGTTTCGCGTGAGGGATAAAATGAACAGCGCCAGAGCGACTTCCGTAAAGTTGTCGCCCAACTTGCTAAGCGCCTCCGACAATACCAGCTTGTGAACATTCGGGTTAAGGCGACGCGTTGGATCCATTATTCTGCCTCTTATCGTATGTCATATTTCGTTGACGATTTCTCTGGCTTACAATCCCTATGCCATATCTCTTCTACTATTAAATCATCGCCGCAAATATCCTGTCGAAACTTGACAACTATCCTTTAATAATTAATCCCCATTCTCCACAAGTCCACAAATTGCCTGGCATTCTCACTTGGGGATAGTGGGGATAAGTCTGTTGATAAAGACAGCGACGGGGAAAGCGGCTGGGGATAGAAAATCACTATCGAGAATCACTCAGATGCCACATCCTGGAATTTCCCTTTGCGTATTAGCTTATTTTTGTACATCCGTACGTCCGCGATGTTGAGCAGTTGATCCGGGGTCTGACCGTCCTCGGGATAAACAGCCCATCCCGCGCTCACCCCCAAGGCCACATCCACATCTGGCCACTCATACTCCCCAAATTGCCGTTGGATTCGGGCCAAGACTGCTGCCGCGCCAGCGCTATTCGTTGAGTCCAATAGGGCAACAAACTCGTCGCCCCCATAGCGCGCCATGACGTCACCCGGGCGAAGCTCCGAGTGTAGCATTTGGGCAAAGCGGGCCAGCGCCCGGTCACCCACCATATGTCCATATCGGTCGTTCACCATCTTAAAGTTGTCCAAATCCAAAAACACCAGCGTCATGGGGTGATTGGGCTCCCGGGCTATGCGCTCCCCCAGCAACTCGCGAAAATACCTGAAGTTATAGACTTCGGCAAGCAATGGGTCCCGTCGTGAGTTCTGCACGGCTTCCTCCTGAAGAAGCTTGCGATAGGCCATGGCGGCATGGCCCGCCAAAACTTTCGCCGTCTGGAAGTCATGGCGGCTATAGCGGTTGGGCACGTTGTGGCCCAACACAATAAAACCCCAGATTTTCCGATCGGTCATCAGCGGCAGGATGAAGCCCGATACCAGGGGATAGGCGTCATCCGGTTTTGGATTTGCACTCGGATGCTGTCGCGCGTCGCGAATGAACTCGGCGGTGCGCGTCGCAATCGCCCAGTCGGTCAGGCTTTCTCCGCCACGCACAAATACCTCCGGGTACGGCACCTGGTCGGTGGGATAGGTATACGCTTGCCGCTCCAGCAACCCCGAGACCGGATCTAGTAAATAGAGCACAAAGATGGTATAGCCGCTCACATGCAAAAACGCCTCTTGGATGTTTTTCACCAACTCCGCTTTGTCCATCGCCGCCGTGATGGCATCCGCAGCCTCAGCAGTCAGCGCGTTGAGCTGATGCGCGCTGCGGGTCTCATAATAGACGCTTAGAAGCAGCGACACGGTCGCATAAGGTAGAAGTCCCAGAAGGCCGATGACCACTTGGTGCGGATAGGCGCGGTCCAGCAGCACGAAGATGGCCACCAAAGGCAACCCCATAAGCCAGGCCAGCATGTCCCAAACCAGCGCATGAAACATCTCTTGGCGACTCTGATATCCGTCGCGAATCCAGTAGTAAAAATTAACCAAGAGATGATTAAGGATGAGAAATGCGAGAGCAAACACCAGGGCTCGAACCACCAGGTTGGGGCTTACGAGTTTCGCTAGGCTTTGTCCAGCATACAAGCCTAAAAGCATCACAGCGGCGGAAGACACCGACGAAATGCCGCGAAAGTGGCGAATCCAGGAGATCAACTGGCCGATTAAAATCGCCCAAAACGTTTCCACCGTTCCCGCCAGCAGAAATACCGAGAGATACCCGGTGCTGGCCAAACTAATGGTGCTGCCGCGCCCCACTTCTAGCGGCCAGGTCTCCGAGATGACCACAATTACAATACCGACCGACAGCGCCAAGGGATGATCGAGGCGAAGCCAGTGAACCTGGGGTTGGGTCAACCAGAGCACCGCCGTAAACGCGGTCAAAAACCATAAGAACTGCTGGGCGAGACGCGCATGTGGCCGGAACATTCTCACGCCCCCTTAGCCGGGAACGATCGATGGAACGTTTTTACGAAACCCGGTACGACAGAATTCGGGATAAAACGACGATTTCCTGCTTGTTGTCAATCCCGCTACTGCCCCGGCCGTCCCGCGCCCAACACGCGTCTGAGCCCGCTGACAAGCTGCCGTGCTTGCGCGGGCTCAGAAAGGTCAAGCCAAATAATGAAAGGATGTTGGCAGATGCTCATCACCCCATCGGCTGTGGGAGCGTCTGCCCATTTAAAGCCCGTCTGCCGGGTGAGTCGATCTAAAATGGCGTCGGTCTGATCCGTCGATCCGGGGGACCATAAAATGACCTCGAGCGCAGCCTCTTCGCCGCGGCGCTGCTGGACCCAGCTTTCCAGATCGCGAACCGCGCTCTCGACATGGCTCTCCTGATTGGTGATGCGCACCACCAGGCTGACCGCGGGCATAGGCGATCCGTGGCTGCCGACAATCTGATCGTACACCCATTCCAACAGCACCACGACGCCGTACAGCGCCAGCGCTAATCCCACGGCACCCCACCAGGTCACGGTTCTCGCCCCCCTGTCCGATATATACTAGAGGGTATGCGAGAACATGCCTGGCGCGTGACTCATGCTTGAATGGCGTGTGCCCGATCTTTTAGCTCATCGACGCGATTGAGCGCTTCCCATGGCAAATCCACATCGGTGCGGCCAAAATGGCCGTAGGCCGCTGTCGCCCGATAGATAGGCCGGCGCAGATCCAGCTCTTCAATGATGGCCAAGGGGCGCAAATCGAAGACCTGGTTCACCAGTTCCGCCAATTTGTCATCAGGAAGGCGTCCCGTCCCGAAAGAGTCCACCATCACCGAGATGGGCCGGGCCACGCCAATGGCGTAGGCAATCTGAATTTCAGCCCGATCTGCCAGTCCTGCGGCCACCAAATTTTTTGCCACCCAGCGGGCGGCATAGGATGCCGATCGGTCCACCTTGGTCGGATCCTTCCCCGAAAACGCTCCGCCGCCGTGCCGGGCGTAGCCCCCATACGTGTCTACAATAATCTTCCGTCCCGTAAGCCCAGAATCGCCGTGCGGCCCGCCAATCACAAACCGTCCGGTGGGGTTGACCAACACCCGGGTTTCCTTGCTAAGCCAGCGGTCACCCAAGACGGGAATCAGCACGGTTTCAATCACCCCGTCGCGGAGCGCCTCCGACGTGACATCGGGGTTGTGCTGCGCCGACACCAAGACCGTATCCACCGCCACCGGCTGGTCATTCTCGTAGCGCACCGTCACCTGGGTCTTCCCGTCTGGCCATAAGAAGGGCAGAACGCCTTCATTCCGCACCGTGGCCAATCGCCGCGACAAGCGATGCGCCAATGAAATAGGCAGCGGCATCAGCTCCGGTGTTTCCCGGCAGGCATACCCAAACACCATCCCCTGGTCTCCGGCCCCAATCTTTTCCCGGGGATCTCCGTGACCGACCCGTGCCTCCAACGCCTGGTCCACCCCTTGAGCAATGTCCGGCGATTGCTCATCAATAGAGGTCAGGACCGCCACGGTATCCGCGTCAAACCCCATCTTGGCGCGAGTATAGCCGATTGAGCGGATGGTCTCGCGGACAACCTTGGGGATGTCAACGTAGCAGTCTGTCGAGATTTCGCCCACCACTAAAGCCAATCCCGTGGTCACGACCGTCTCGGCGGCCACACGCGCATCGGCGTCATGAACCAGAATGTTATCCAAAATGGCGTCGGAAATCTGATCAGCCACCTTGTCCGGATGGCCTTCGGTCACCGATTCCGACGTAAATAAAAAATTCCGCCCCAATTTCGCGCCTCCCAATAAAAAATCCTCTTCTTCTGAGAGAAGAGGGCATCCTCTAATTTCTCTCATCCCTCCGATAAATCGGTCGGGTTTGGCACCTGGGCTTTGCCTGGTTGCCGGGCTTCATCGGGCCTGTCCCTCCGCCGCTCTTGATAAGAGAATATCTTGAAATTGTCGACTGAATTATATGCGATGGGTGAAACAGTGTCAAACTGGGGACGACTTGGAGGCGGAAGCGGGATGCGCGCCGGGGGCGCTTTGGCCCCCGGCCGGCCGGGCAAAGCGCATTGAAGCTACAGCGGATTCTGCGTGCGAAACTTTTGCCGTGTGGCCTCGCCGCCGCGAAGGTGTCGCTCCGCCTTGTTGACCTCAAGGACCTTTTTGACTTCATTGGCAAGATGAGCGTTGACCTTAGGCAGCCGTTCCGTAACATCCTTGTGCACTGTGCTTTTCGATACACCAAAAACTTTTGCGGTATCGCGCACTGTTGCTCCACTCTTCAGAATATAGTTGCCAATTTCCATGACGCGTTGCCAGATGTGGTCCTTCACCTCTCCGGCCCCTTTCTCCCCCCGTCGTCTGCTAGAGTATATGGCCCGAACAAAAATAAATGCCAGGGCACAGGCCCTGGCATTATGTGGCTGTCTCGGCTTTAAGATGAGGGGTGAAGGTAGTTCATGGGGTTCGTTGCGGTGGCGCCGTGGTAGACTTGGAAGTCTACGTGGGAACCAGCGTTGCGACTATATAAACTGGCGGCACCAACCGTGCCAATAACCTCACCTTGACGAACCGCTTGGCCCGCCTTTACCTCGACACGGCCAAGATGGCCGTACACCGTCTCGAAGCCGTCGCCATCGTTGATGGTGACTGTAAGTCCCATGTGCGGCTCTTTGGTCACTTGGGTTACCCGTCCCGCCCAAGCCGCCTCAACCGGCCGGCCTTTGGGAGCAGCGAAGGTAATCCCGGGATTGTAGTACCATTCGTTCAACGCACCCGAATACTGCCATCCAAAGGCACTGGCAATTTTACCTTTAACCGGCGCAGCAAGCGGCGCGGACGTGGGACCACCGGCCGCAGGGGAAGTGTTGCCACCTTGGCTGGAAGCCGGCGTCTTGGTCGACACCGGCGTTGATGTCGTAGCCGTCTGGCGATGCGTGACAACGAGCGCCGCCGCTCCCCCGACAACTACAATACCCGCCACAACGCCCAATATGGTTGTGCGACGATTTGCCATGCGAATTCCCGCTTCCTCTGCTGAAATTACCCCGAAGGGGCTATTTCCAGTTTCCCCAAATAATTCCAGCTCAAACCTAATAGGTCACGGTAATTAGCGGAGAACCCACATATACTTGGGTTTGATGCATATAACCGTTGTAGCTGACGGCGACCTGCACGTTGACCTGATGGCCGTCTAAGGCGTCGGACTGTGAAATAAAGGGACTGTGGCCGGCATCGGAAATATAGCCAGCGGTTGTAATCCCATTCAATGTTTTGGCGTCCACAGCCGACAGCGCCTGATTCACTAGCCGCTGCTGCTGGGCTGTGTTTAATCGGTTCGGGAGCACGCCCTCTAAATTGACATCCTGGTGCACCCGCCCATACCCAGCCAGGATGTGGCGAAACAGCGTCTGGCTCTCGGGAAGCCCCTGAAAGCCGTCCGGTGACGTGCGATCCAGCACCACGTAGGTGTCTCCGCTTGAGAGCCTCTCCACAATGATTTGTGTGACAATGCCCGCGACCTTTTTCGTTTCGGAAATCTTCTGGTACGACGGATTGTTGACAAAGGCTTGAGGCCCCTGCATATGAAGTTCTCCCGCCACCTGGTCAGCGAGCGCGGACAGGTTTTGAGCCTTCTGGGGCGCGACCCGTGTCCAATCGTTCAAACTGTACCCGCTAGGCTTGGCTCCCGTCGCATGAAAGGCTGTGGTCAGCGGCTTCACCACCGCCGCGTGCGCCTCCGCCCCCACCCAAATCAAGGCACCAATGCCAACCACCCACCAAATATTGCGCATCGTTCCATCCTCCTTAAAAACTGCGCTTTCAATACCAAATTGTTCCACGGAGGCGCGAACTTCATACCTGGTATGCACGACTGGAGTTGAACATTGCTTGAGGAATGGCTTGGGCAGCGGGTTCACGACCATGAAGCGGGACATCTAGCCGACGTATGCAGTCGAGGCCAACCGGGAGCGGATCGTGTCAGAGTGAGACCCTTCGGGTTTCAAGTCTTGCGCCGACCGATCGGGTGAAAGATTCTGCCGCGATGCCGTCTACGCCGGATACGGCCGTTTTAAGCAACCTACACGCATGATATGGTCCCAATCCGCTGGCCAACCTAAGGGAACGTCTTCAATCCCTGAGAAGGCGGCTTCTCCGTCTAACGTACAGAACACCACATACACATCGCGTGGCCGATGCCCTCAAATAAAAAAAGAGCCCAGCCCGAAGGCTGGACTCCTCGTACGATCCCGATGCTTAATGGGTGCTGGCGGTGGTCGCCCGACTAATGTCGCGGCCAGCCAGCTTGAGCCGGTTCTCTGCCCGAGCTAGTGCCCGCTGCGCCCGAGCCAAGTCCACCGTGGCCTGCGAGGAGCCCATGCTGATGCGCTCCACCGCTCGCTGCCGCGCCCGTTCTGCTCGGGCCACATCCACCATGTCCGCCGTTTCCGCCGAGTCTGCCAAAATGATGGTGGATGTATCCTGGACTTCCAGGAAGCCACCGCCAATAGCTAGCTGTTCGGTCTTGCCATCCGGATCATAGACCGTCATGATATGCGGAACCAAGGGCGTGATGATCTGCATGTGATGCGCCAAGATGCCGATTTCGCCTTCCGTGCTGCGGACGATCATCTCGGTCACATCCTTGTCGTACACCACCCGCTCCGGCGTCACGACGCGCAGCCGATACGTGGTCGCCATGTTCTCCCCCCTTTAAAGGGTCTTGGCCTTGGCGATTGCCTCGTCGATGGAACCGACCATGTAGAAGGCCATTTCCGGCAAATCGTCATGCTTGCCCTCAAGAATCTCCTTAAACCCACGTACGGTTTCAGCAATGGGCACGTACTTGCCCTGAATGCCGGTGAACTGTTCCGCCACAAACATCGGCTGCGACAGGAAACGCTCAATCTTTCGGGCCCGCGCCACCGTCAGTTTGTCTTCGTCGGACAGTTCATCCATACCCAAGATGGCGATGATGTCCTGCAAGTCCTTATAGCGCTGCAAAACCTGCTGTACTCCGCGTGCGACTTGATAGTGCTCCTCGCCCACAATTTGCGGGTCGAGAATACGCGACGTGGAAGTCAGGGGATCCACCGCCGGGAAAATCCCCTTGTCGGAAATGCGCCGCTCCAAGTTGGTGGTCGCATCCAAGTGCGCAAAGGTCGTGGCTGGGGCCGGGTCGGTGTAGTCGTCAGCCGGCACGTACACGGCCTGAATCGAGGTGATGGAGCCCTTCTTGGTGGAAGTGATGCGCTCCTGCAATTGACCCACGTCCGTGGCCAACACGGGCTGATAGCCCACGGCCGACGGCATGCGGCCCAACAGTGCCGATACCTCAGAGCCGGCCTGGACAAACCGGAAAATGTTGTCGATGAAGAACAGCACATCCCGGCCTTCCTGGTCGCGGAAGTACTCGGCCATGGTGAGCCCCGAGAGAGCCACCCGCATACGCACACCCGGAGGCTCGTTCATCTGACCGTATACCAGCGCGGTCTTGTCGATAACGCCGGACTCATTCATTTCCCGATAGAGGTCATTGCCCTCACGGGTGCGCTCTCCGACACCGGCGAACACCGAGTAACCCCCGTGCTCCTTGGCGATGTTGTGGATGAGCTCCATAATCAACACCGTTTTGCCGACGCCGGCGCCGCCGAATAGGCCGACCTTACCGCCTTTCGGATAGGGAGCCAATAGGTCCACAACCTTAAGGCCGGTCTCGAAAATTTCCGTGGACACCGCAAGTTCTGTGAACTCCGGCGGATCCCGGTGAATGGGCAACGTCTCAGCGTCCTTGGGCGCCTCCTTGCCGTCAATGGGCGTCCCCAACACGTTGAACATGCGGCCCAACGTGACCTCCCCGACCGGCACGGCAATCGGCTTGCCGTGGTCGATGACCCGCATGCCCCGCACAACCCCGTCGGTAGAGGCCATGGCGATGCAGCTGACGCGATTGTCCCCCAAGTGGTGCATGGCCTCCAGCGCAATGTCAATCTTGTTCTCAGACACCGAACTGTCCGGTCCCTCACCGGGAGCCCGGCGATCGTCCGAAACGATTCTGAGCTCGTTGTAGATGGCGGGCAAGTTCCCCTCGGGGAACTCCACCTGCACTACTGGCCCGAGAACCTCAACGACTCTCCCTTCGTTCAAAGCCACCCGAAACCCTCCTATTTCAACGCTTCCGCGCCGCCAACCAACTCCGCGATCTCCCGCGTAATGGCCGCCTGACGCAAGCGGTTGCGCAACAAAATCATGCGGCGAATGAGTTCCTCCGCATTCTTGCTGGCGTTGTCCATCGCCGTCATCCGCGCCCCTTGCTCTGATGCCTTGGATTCCAAGAGGGCGCCAAAAATCAACATTTCCACATAGCGTGGGAGCAGATCTTGAAACACGTCCCGCGGATCCGGTTCAAAGACATAGCCCAATTCCGGTCCCGCCTTGTCTTGGCCGGATTGCTCGGGCGGCTCAACCGGCAAGAGCCGAATGGTTCTGGGCTCATGAGACATGGCGTTTTTATATTCGGTGTAGGTCAAATACACCGCGTCCACTTCTTTAGCTAAGTAGCGGGCAATGATGATGTCGGCGACAGCTTTCGCCTGCCGATAGCTGGGATCATCACCGAGGCCCACAAACTCCTCCTCGATGGGGACGTTGCGGTACCGGAAAAAGTCGCGTCCCTTGCGCCCCACGGCATACACGCCGGTCTGACGGGCATTGAGCGCCCGCATGTCGGCCTGAGCACGCCGTAAAACGTTGGTATTGTAAGGACCCGCCAGCCCCCGGTCGGACGTCACCACCACCATGGCCACCGTCTCTTCGGGGCGCGTTTCCAGCAAGGGATGGTTATTCCCCCCCTTGGCCACCGCCCGGGCTGTGACGGCGCGGATTTCCTTGAAGTACTCGCGGGATGCCCGCGCCCGTTCCTCGGCCCGGCGAAGTTTGGCGCCCGCCACCAATTTCATGGCGCGGGTGATTTGCTCGGTGTTCTGGACGCTTCGAATACGACGCCTGAGCTCCTGCAAACCGCCTGCCATTTAAAACACCGCCGTCTTCTTAAAGTCCTCGATGGCCGCCGTCAACGCCTTGGTGGTTTCGTCCGACAGCGACTTCTCCTGCCTGATGGTCTCGAGTACATTCGCGCGTTCTTCGTGCAGGTAGCGGAGCAAGCCGCGCTCAAACTCACGGACGTTCTCCACCGCGATGTCATCCACAAAGCCCTTGGTTACGGCAAAGATCACCGCCACCTGTTCCTCAACCTTAAGCGGCTGGTACTGAGGCTGCTTCAAGAGCTCCACGGTGCGGGCACCACGGGCCAAACGCGCCTGAGTGGCCTTGTCGAGGTCTGATCCGAACTGCGAGAAGGCCGCCAGTTCCCGGTACTGCGCCAAGTCCAAGCGCATCCCGCCGGCTACCTGCCGCATTGCCTTAATCTGCGCCGATCCACCCACGCGCGAGACCGAAAGACCGACGTTCACGGCCGGACGCACCCCGGAGAAGAACAGGTCGCTCTCCAAGAAGATCTGACCGTCGGTGATAGAGATCACGTTGGTGGGAATGTACGCCGAAATGTCGCCTGCCAGCGTCTCAATGATGGGAAGCGCGGTTAAGCTGCCGCCACCCTTCTCATCCGACAGACGCGCTGCCCGCTCCAACAGGCGCGAGTGAAGGTAGAACACGTCACCCGGATAGGCTTCACGGCCAGGCGGACGGCGAAGCAAAAGCGACATAGCGCGATAGGCGACAGCGTGCTTGGACAGGTCGTCGTAGACCACCAGCACATCCTTGCCCTTGTCTCGAAACTCCTCACCCATCGCACAGCCCGCGTAAGGAGCCAAGTACTGCAAGGGAGCCGGTTCGCTGGCAGCCGCCGACACCACGATGGAGTACTCCATGGCGCCATGCTCTTCCAGTGTCCGGACGATACCCGCAATGGTCGATTCTTTCTGGCCAATGCCGACGTAAATGCAAATCACATTCTGGTCGCGTTGATTCAAAATGGTGTCAATGGCTAACGCCGTCTTGCCGGTTTGCCGGTCGCCAATGATGAGCTCGCGCTGACCCCGACCAATCGGAATCATGGCATCAATGGCTTTTAATCCTGTCTGCAGTGGCGTGTTCACCGGTTGACGGTCAATGATGCCGGGAGCCGGATATTCCACGGGGCGGCGAATCGAGGTCTCGATGGGTCCCTTGCCGTCAATCGGCACCCCGAGGGCACTCACCACGCGGCCAATCAAAGCCTCGCCGGCTGGCACCTCGACCACACGGCCGGTGCGGCGTACCCGATCGCCCTCTTTAATCCCGCGGTCATCGCCCAAAATCACGCAACCGACGTTGTCTTGCTCCAGGTTAAGCGCCATACCATAGACGCCGTTGTCAAACTCCAACAGCTCGCCGGCCATGCAATCGCCAAGACCATAGATGCGGGAAATGCCGTCTCCGACGGAGAGCACCACGCCCGATTCGGACAGCTCCGTGGTGACGCCATATTTCTCGATCTCTTCTTTTAAAATGGCACTAATTTCGTCTGGTTTAATGCTCAACGACACTACCTCCCCCGTCCCCACTGCGTAGCTTGTCGCCCAAGATTGCCAATCTGCGGATCAGGCTTCCATCCAGCACCCGGTCGCCCATGCGGATGACGAGCCCACCGAGAAGCGAGGGATCCTGCTTTAGTGTGGTCATCACCGTGTGCCCGGTAGCGCGCCCCAAAGCCTCGGCAATGGCCTCCTGCTGCTCCTGGCTTATGGGGGCGGCCGAAATCACGTCCGCATGAAGAATCCCACGACTCTCATCCCAGAGGTTCCGGTATTCTTCGTAAATTGTGGACAGCAAATCTTCCCGCTTCTTGTCCACCACCACGTCGACCAAACGCGCGGCTAGCGCATCCACGTCGCCAAACAGGCGATGCACCGTCTCTTTTTTGACGGTGGGTGAAATCTCCGGCCGACGGATAAACAGACGGAAGGCGCGATCACCATCCCATACTGCCACCATCCGGCCTAAATCCTCCGCGACGCGCTCCTCTTTGTGAGCCGACTTGGCAAGCTCAAAGAGCGCACGCGCATAGGGCCGAGCAATCACTGCCTGCTTCATTGCAGTTGCCCCGCATCCTTCAAAATCTCATCGAGGTAGCGATTTTGGTCTTCCTGGGTGAGATTGCGCTCGATGATTTTGGACGACGCCAAAAGAACCAAGTCTGCTACTTGACTGCGAATCGAGGCAAGCGCACGATCGCGCTCGTGCTCAATTTCCTCCAATGCAGCTTTCTGGCGGTAACTGGCCTCTCGCTGCGCTTGCTCGATAATCTTTTTGGCCTGCTCGTCACTTTCCCGGCGGGCTTGCGCCAACATCTGCTTGGCCTCGTCGCGCGCCTGGCTGACCAGACTTTCCGCTTCCTGGCGCAACTTTTCCGCTTCCGCCTTCAGGTTTTCCGAATCGTTGACCTGCTTGGCAATGTTGTCGCGGCGCTGCTGCATGGCACCCAAAATCTTTTTGTAGACCAGGGCCCGAAGCAAAAACAGGAGAATCAGGAACTGCAGAACCGCGGCAATGAGATTGCCTAGCGTTAACGAAGTGCTGGACACGGCAATGCTCCTTCCTTCAAACGTCTAGGCTAACCAATCTTGGTAAACACAAAGAGCACGAAGGTGATAACCGGCCACGCCTCAACCAACGCCACACCAACTAGCGCCCACGTCAAGAGGCGACCAATCGCCTCAGGCTGACGGCCGACCCCTTCTACCATGCGGCCCATGACCAAACCGTTGCCGATGCCGGCACCAATGGCGCCGCCTGCTGCAGCTAATGCTCCGATGAAGAGCATAATCTCTTTCGCCGTAAACACTTGTTAAACTCCTCCTCTTTCTCGCGCGCTAATGGTCTTTGTTTGCCTGAATACTCATGTAGGCGACCGTTAGAATGGTGAAAATCAAGGCTTGGATCATGGAAATCACCAAGCTGAACACCAGCCACAACGTGCCAATGAAGAAGGTGGTCAAAACCCCGCCCACACCGTGTGGGAGGTGCGTGGTCATACGGAGCACCAATTCTCCGGCCAAAATGTTTCCAAACAACCGGAATGCCAGACTTACCGGCATCACCAACTGTTCCAACGCGTTAATGATCAGCCCAACAACCGGAAACGGCTTCCATACCCAACCATAGACCCAGCCGCCGAAGCCTTTGTATTTGATACCGGCCCATTGGATTAGCAAAAACATCCAAATAGCCAGCCCTGCTGGGATGCTCAAAAAGGCCGTCGGCGAGTGAATCCAGTCACCCCCGAACCACGGCAACGGCAACAATCCGATGATGTTGGCCACGACCAGCATCAAGAACAGCGTCAAAGCCAGCAACGACAGATTGGGCGCTAACGCTTCCGGGGCCATCTGACCCACAAGATCTTGGAAGGTTTCAATAGCGGTTTCCATCAGGTTCTGGGTCCCCGAGGGCACCCCGGCCGTCGCGCGCCGCGCCGCCGCCAAGCCAAACACCAGCACCAGCGCCATGGTGATGAGACCCGTCCAGAACGGAGGCCATTGAAAAGCCGTCAAGGAAAAATTCATCCGTTCACCCCCTTGCCCTTATGGTGGAGGGCCGCCCACACCAGATAAATCAGGTGGGGGACAAACACGCCGCCCAGCGCCGCATCCAAATTCACCCGGGTATATCGCTGAAGCACATAAAAATAAACCCCCAAGAGCACAAGCCGCGATAAGAGTCGAAGATTCAATCCCATAACGGCTGCGCGGGGATTCAAACGGGCCCATAACGGGAGGCGAAGCCCAAGTCCCACCAAATCAATATCACCTGGCAGAATCCCGGCTGCGATACCCCACGCCACCATAGACCCGCTAATGGCGGCAATCACGACGCATACCACGCCGATTACCACGGCAAAAACCGCCGCTTGTTTCCACAGGCTCTGAAATTCTCTCACTTTGGCATAACCTTCGACAAATGAAAGAGCCCCACGAAGCCCGCCACAATTCCCGCCAAAACGCCCACAATCGTCAACCACGGCGATGTGTGCAAGAGGCCGTCCATCCAGTGACCCAACAGAAATCCCAGCACGATGGCCAAAACCAGTTGAGTCGCCATGGCTGCCGCCATACCCACTCCACGGAAGGCGGAACCGGCTGGTTTCTTGGGTTCTCCCACCTGGAGTCACCTCTTTCAACAGCGGCACCTCGCATCGCGCTTGTGACCGGCGGAACAAACTGGCGCCAGGCTTCGGCGAATTTCGAGGAAACACGGCATCTCTCGCAGTCGGGTAGGCATAACGAAACTACCCCTCACCGAGCCATAAGTATAGCGATAGGGGAAATTGAAGTCAAGTGGTGGCGATTTCGCCAAGCCTTGACGGAAGCCCGGCTAAAGGGTGCCAAACTGGCGATCACCCGCATCCCCCAACCCGGGAATAATGTAACCGTGTTCGTCCAGTCGTTTGTCCAGTGCCGCCGTGTAAACGGGCACGTCCGGGTGCGTGTTTGCCACCCGCGCCACGCCTTCCGGAGCAGCAATGATGCTCACCAGTCGAATGTCTTGGGCGCCCTCCGACTTTAAATAATCCAGCGCATCCACCGCCGATCCCCCCGTCGCCAGCATCGGATCGAGCAGGATAAATGGGTGATTCTGGCGCTCCATGGGGAAATTGGAATAGTAGCGCACCGGCTTTAAGGTCTCATGATCCCGATACATGCCCAGGTGGGAAACCACCGCCCCGGGAATGACATCGCGAAACCCCTCCACCAATCCGAGTCCCGCTCTCAGTACCGGAACTAAAATCGGCTCGCGCAGGAGTCGAACGCCCACCGTCTGAGCCATGGGCGTGGTCACCTCGATCTCCTGAGTAGCCAAATTCCCTAAAACCGGGAAGGCCATAAGCCGCGCCAGCGCCGTCAAATGCAAACGAAAGGCATCGACTGAGGTGGCCTTGTTCCGAAGCGCAGTAATATGCACCCGCACCAGCGGGTGATCGACCAAGATCATTAGTATCCCTCAACTCACAGGTTTAAAGTCCTGGTTCCCGCCGTTCGATGGTTTGAATCTTCTCCACCCGGCGCACGTGCCGTCCGCCCGCGAACTCGGTGGACAAAAACGTGAGGAGAATTTCCTCTGCCAGGGGCTGAGCCACAAATCTCCCGCCCATGGTGAGAACATTCGCGTCGTTGTGCTCACGAGCCAGACGCGCCGATACCACATCATGGGCCAACGCGGCCCGCACCCCAATAATTTTGTTGGCGGTCATGCACATTCCCTGGCCACTGCCGCACAACAACAGGCCCCGGTCGACATTGCCCCGTGCGACGGCCTCTCCGACTTTCAGGGCATAATCGGGGTAATCCACCGAGTCCGGGCTAAAGGTCCCAAAATCCTCGACATCCCAGCCATGTTCAATGAGAAATGCCACCAAGGGCTCCTTCAACGGCCACCCCGCATGATCTGCGCCCACTGCTATCCGCATCGTCCCATCTCCTTGGCTTCGTTGATTATTCCAGTTTCGTATCCAGTCGTTCTTTTAAACGGGCTAAGAGAGCATGAAGCCGATCGGCGACCGCCTGATAGGTCTCGCGATCATGACCAGCCGGATCCTGGATGTCTCCCGGTTCGCCGGCGAAGTCACCGAGGCAAAAGGTGCGATCGTTCCAATCTGGCCGCCGCTCCATCACCTGCAAACGCTGTGACTCTGTCATGGTGAGAACAAAATCCGGGTCGTCGCGAATCTCATCCAGATCGCGGGCCCGATGGCTGTCCAAGCGGCCACCATATCGTGTGACCACAAGCTGGGCAAATTCCGCAGCCGGTTGTCCCGACCAGGCCGAAACACCCGCCGACGCGCCCCGTCCTCCCATCGCCTTCCACAGCGCCTCCGCCATGGGACTACGACAAGTATTGCCAGTACAAACAAACAATATCTCCGGAACTTCCTTGCTCATGCTTTAATCCTAACCCCGGCCGCCTTTTCGATCCGGTTTCGAATGGCTAAGCCCAAGCCATGGTCCGATTCCCACACTACCACAATAGCTCCGGGATTGCCCGCATCTAACGCGCGGATAGCCCCGAACAGCCGGTGTGCGGCTGACACGTCGTCCTCCCCCAGGCTTGCCCACGGGCCTCGGGCGATGGAAGAGAACGACTCCGGCGCGATGAGGGCCAATGCCCCATAGCGGTCCTTTAGCTCAGGCAGGAGTGCTTGGACACGAGCGGGGCTGGCGCTCTGCACCCAAACCACCGGAGCGTTGGGCGCATAATGGCGATACTTCATCCCCGGTGCCCGAGCCGGACCGTGACCGTCCGGTAACGCGACCTCGCCCACCACGCTCGCCACCATTTCCAAGGAGACTCCGCCCGGCCGCAGCAACACGACGGGGGTGACGGTGCAGTCTACCACCGTCGACTCCAAACCAACCCGTGTGGGTCCGCCATCGATGATGTAGCCGACCCGCCCCTGCAAATCCGCCCAAACCGCCGAAGCACTAGTCGGGCTGGGCCGACCGCTTAAATTGGCGCTGGGTGCGGCAATGGGGTTATTCAGGCCAGCAATCAGAGCACGCGCCACGGGATGGTCGGGTGCCCGCACCGCCACCGTATCAAGTCCTCCCCGTACCACCGCCGGAATTTTCGGGTGAGCCCGAACCACCACCGTCAAGGGTCCCGGCCAGAAGGCCTCCACCAACTGAACGGCCGAAGACGGCAACGGACCCAAAGCCAGTGCTTCCAAATCTTCCGGATTCTTCACATGCAAAATTAACGGGTTGTCTTGGGGACGGCCCTTGGCACGAAATATTTTGGCGGCAGCCTCGCCGTTCAATCCGTCCGCCCCGAGTCCATAAACTGTCTCAGTGGGAAAGGCCACCAGTTCCCCGGCCTTCAACGCCTCGACCGCCGGATTCAACATGTCCGGCTTGAGAATTACGGTCTCCACAAGTCCCCCTAAAATCGAATGGCCAGATAGGCCAAGCCCAACAAGGCGGTGAACCCCGCCGTTTTGAGTCCAAAACGGGCATATCGGGCAAAGCTTAATGGGTAGCCCCGCTCAAGCGCCAACCCTTGCGCGACCACATTGGCCGAAGCACCAATAACCGTCGCGTTTCCTCCAAGAGCCGCCCCCATAGCGACGGCCACCCATAATTCTACCCCAAAATGTGGATCCTGAGCGACCATGTGGGCCAGCACGGGAATCAAGGCCGCCACCAAAGGGACGTTGTCCAACAGCGCGGAAAAAATTGCGCTGCCCAAAAAGAGCAGAAACGGCAACCAGGGGCCGAGGCCCGGAATGAGCAGCCAGCCCGCCACATAATGAATCAGCCCCGATGACTCCAGGGCACCCACCAGCACAAAAACGCCGATGAAGAAGCCCAGCGTTCCGTAGTCGACGCGACGCCACCAATGGCGCCCGAGACTTCCAGCAATGACGGTCGCAACCAGTGCCCCGAAGAGGGCAATGTAGCCGACCGGCACCCCCAGTTGCCGCTGCAGCACAAACCCGGCCAACATCAGCACCAACACGCCCAACAACGCCAGCAGCCGGCGTCGGGCAATCGGACGGGCATCATCAGCGTCATCTCGAGACTGGATAGGAGCGGCCGGCGCCATTTTCACGTAGCGGGGCAATAGCAGCGCCAACAGCACCAGAATCCCCACCGCGGCCGGTCCCAAAAAGGTTGTAAACTCGGTAAAGGAAAGATTAGCGGCTGTTCCAATCAAAATGTTGGGCGGATCGCCAATCAAGGTGCCCATGCCGCCAATGTTGGAAGCGACGACTTCCACCATCAGCAAGGGGACCGGATCCACGCCCATTTCCTCGGCCGCTTGTATGAGAATCGGCGAGAGAAGCAAGATCGTGGTGACGTTGTCCAAAAACGCGGAAACCACTGCGGTAATGACATAGAAAACCCCTAATAGCCTCCAGGGCTTGCCCCGTGCATAGCTCTTCGCCCAGCGCCCCAACAGCACAAACAGCCCCGCATCCCCTAAATAGGCCACAAAAATCATCATGCCGGCAAGGAGAAAAATGGTATTCCAATCAATGCTGTGAAAGGCCGTGGCGGGCGATACGGTTTGACTTAACACCAGCGCCAAGGCCAGTCCCAACGCCACCCAGGCACGATGGAACCAATCCCCTAGCAACAGAACGTAAAGCACCACGATGGCAATTAGCGCCACCCACTGCGGACCCGACATGCTAACCCCCCGCCTTCGGGGGATTATACGCCATCCCCCCGCTTCATAAGACTAGACAAGTAGGCATTCCAACCATCCATACCGCCCACCAGCTTATAGATATGGCGAAATCCCTGCTCTTCCAGAACTTCGGCTGCATATTCGCTGGCGCCCTTGCCGAACTGACAAAACACCACAATCTCCCGATCTCGATCCCAATCTTGGGGCGAATCCTCCAAGTCCAGCACGGGAACGTGCACCGCTCCGGGGATTTGCCCGATTTGCCCAATGCGAACATCTACGACTAGGGGCGGGGTCGGCCCCGCTAATCGCGTGACCAACTCGCTCGGTTTGATATACTCGGCCATCCCTATCCCTCCGACCTCACCTGTGCGGCGACCACCCGGGGAATCCCCGCCAAATCCGAAAATGCCTTGATCGCATCAAAGCCATTTGCGCGAAGATAGTCGCCCAGTGTCTTAGCTTGCCCTATGCCGCATTCTAAAAATATCCAACCCCACGGCGAAAGTTTCAAGCGGGCTTGCCCGATCAACGCTCGGATGGCAGAAAGACCGTCGGGGCCGCCATAAAGAGCTTCAGGCGGTTCATGGGACAGTTCCTCATCGCCCCGATATCCGTCCGGAACGTAGGGAAGATTGGCCACCACCACATCGAAGGGGCCACTTGCCTCCCTCAACAAGTCAGAGCGAAAAAACCGGACGGATAGGTTCAGCGCGCGCGCATTGTCCTTGGCGATACGAAGCGCATCAGCGCTTCGATCCACACCATACACCGTCCAAGCAGGCTTGTTTGCCTTAAGGGCTAAAGCCACCGCACCTGAACCGGTTCCCACGTCCACCACCCGGACTTGGCTCTGATGAATCATATCCAGCACGGCCTGGACCAGCCCTTCGGTTTCCGGACGGGGAATCAGAACGGCTGGCGTCACCCGAAGCATCAAGCCATAAAATTCGCGCTGCCCGGTAATATAGGCTAGCGGTTCCCTCTCACTGCGGCGTCTCAGCGCCACACCGAACCGGGCATCTAACGTGTCATCCCAGGCGCCGCCATGCGCCACCCAATCCGCCAGCGTGCGGCCGCTTGCCCATTCGAGAAGATACCGAGCTTCCCGCTCTGCCCTATCAATACCTGCCGCTCGCAACTGCTCCGCTGCTTCCTGCAAATGCTGCCGCCAAGCGTCCATTAAGCCTCTTTGAGCCGCTCTTCCTCGTCTTGCGCGACAAGGGCGTTGATGAGCTCGTCCAGATCGCCGTCCATGATGCCGTCAATACGGTGCAAGGTGAGACCAATGCGGTGATCGGTCACGCGCCCTTGCGGGAAATTATAGGTGCGAATGCGTTCCGAACGGTCGCCGGTGCCAACCTGCGAGCGACGCTCTTCCTGCACGGCGTTGTGAGCTTGCGAATCATATAAGTCCTTAAGACGTGCCCGCAAAACGCGCATGGCCTTTTCCCGGTTTTTGAGCTGCGACTTCTCGTCTTGGCAATACACCACAATGTTGGTCGGCAAATGCGTGATGCGAACGGCCGACTCCGTTTTGTTCACGTGCTGTCCGCCCGCCCCCGACGCCCGCATGGTGTCAATCCGCAAATCATCCGGATTAATGGTGAGTTCCGTCTCTTCCGCTTCCGGCAACACGGCCACGGTCACTGTCGAGGTATGAATCCGTCCTTGCGCTTCCGTGACCGGAACTCGCTGCACCCGATGCACGCCGCTTTCGTACTTTAAGCGACTATAGGCCCCCCTGCCCTCAATCATAAAAATGACTTCTTTATAGCCGCCAATATCCGTAGGACTGGATGACAGCACCTCGGTTCGCCATCCTTGCCGTTCTGCATAGCGTACGTACATCCGAAACAGCGAGGCGGCGAACAAGGCTGCTTCCTCCCCGCCAGCGCCACCTCGAATCTCCATGATGACGTTTTTTTGGTCATTGGGATCGGTGGGTGTCATGAGACGCGTCAAGTGCGCCTCCAATCGCTCGGCCTCGCCCTTCAAGCGGTCTGCCTCCGCCAGCGCCCATTCGCGCGTTTCCGCATCGTCATCCCGGGCAAGCTCGCGGGCGGTATCCAATTCCTCCAAGGCTTCGTGCCACCGGTCATAGGAGGAGACAATCTCTTCCCACTCCGCCAACTCCTGACCGTACTTTTTAGCCAGCTCAGGATTGGAGAGAACGGCCGGATTGGCCATTTCCTCCTGCAGCTCGAAATATCGCTTTTTTGCCGATTCCAAGCGGCCCAATATACTTTCGTCCATCTCCGCCACCCTTACCCATGGTGAAAGAAAAAACAGAGCTCCGGGGCTCTGTTTTCGTACCCTATTTCATCCCGTAGCGCTTCTTGAATCGCTCAACCCGCCCGCCGGAGTCCACGATCCGTTGCTGTCCGGTATACAAAGGATGGCACTTCCCGCAGATTTCGATCTTCAAGTTCTCGCGGGTGGAGCCGATGTGATAGACGGCACCGCAGGAACAAGTCACCGTTGTGCGATGATACTGAGGATGAATGTCGGCCTTCATGAAATCACCTTCTTCCCGCTCATTAAGCATCAACGGCTATTTTATCAAACAACCCTGGGGCGCGCAAGCGTCGGGTTTGTGCCGATCTTATCCCGTAGCACAGGGAAGCCACAATTCCACCGTCGTCCCTTCACCAGGTGTGGAGTGGATGTCGACACCTCCGCGGTGATGGCGCATCACCTCATCAACAATAAAGAGCCCCAACCCGTTTGAGCTCTGTCGGGACGCATCGCCTGTGACAAAACGCTCAAAAACACGCGGCAACAGTTCTTCCGGAATGCCGGGTCCTTGATCCGACACCCGCACCACCGCCCGACTTGTTTCCCTAATTGTCTCTATCGTGATGGTGCCGCCCTCAGGCGACCATTTGACGGCATTGTCCACCACGTTCACTAGGGCCTCCACCAAATAGTCCTCATTGGCCAAGACGGTCGCGTCCTCCTGCGTCGACCAGACCAGTTTCAAGTCTTTTTCGTCCATGACCGGCTTGACCCGTTCCATGGTCTTACCCACAATTTGATGAAGCGAGAGCGGCACCATCGTCCCGCTCTCGCTTCGGATGCGGGTAGCCCTAAGGAGCCGGTTCACCAAGCGCTGCAAACGGAGCGTTTCCTCCCACGCGACCTGCACCGCTCGATCCCCGGCATCGCCTGTGGCCACGCCGTCCTTCACAGCCTCCAAAAAACCCCGAATGGACGTCAGCGGCGTTCTTAAATCATGGGCGACGTGTGCCAACAGGGCGTCTCGGGCCTCCGCCTCGCGCTTCAATTGCCCGACTTGGGCCTGAATGCGATCCTCCAGTCGGTTAAACTCCCGAGCCAGCTCCTGGACTTCCAACGGCCCCTGATCTTCGGCCGCCGGCACTCGCGGCGCATCATCCGCCCGTCCCGTACCCGCTACCACTCGGCGCAACTCCTGGAGCGGCCGCGACAGGCGCCAGCTAATCGCATAGGCAAGTGCGCCCACCATAATGACGGCCACCAATTCGCCCAAGAGCAATAGTCGAGTGAGCGTGTTGGCCGTTCCTTGGGATATGGAAAGCGGGGACTCCACAAAGACGGCCCCCAGAATGTTGGGTCCATAGGACGGCCCCAAATAGCTGGGGCCCGCTTTGACCGGCACCCCCACAATGGCCACATTGTCCACAATGCCGCGATACACCTGACCTTGCTCCGCCACACGGGCCAGCGCGGACTCTGGAATACCCACCGCCTGAAACTGAATGTTTCCAGTAGGCGGCAATTCTACCTGGCCTGTGTCGCTCACCAAGGTAACTTGGGCTTTCAATGCCCCCTGCAAAATATGAATGTAATCCTTGGCCACATAATCAGGCATGGTGCCGGAGAAATATTGCGGCCCGACATTGCGAGCGATGACCTGCCCCTGTTCGGAGAGTTGGGTTAACTGCGTTACGGCTAAATAATGGCGGAACGTGAGTTGCGCAACTCCCAGAGCGAAGGCTAGCACCACCACCGCTACAAAGACGTGACTCAAAACGAGTTGACCGGAGAGACGCTTCAGCCAGCCAAAACGCATCAGGTTGACCTCGGTTTGGGTTGAAATCGATAGCCCTGGCCCCACACCGTGTCCAGATATTCGTACGGGGTGGACGTGGCCAAAAGTTTCTGTCTGAGACGCGTCACGTGGACATCCACGGTGCGGCTGTCGCCTTCAAATTCAAATCCCCAGACTCGATCCAAGAGAACGTCGCGGCTAAAAATTTGGCGCGGATTGCTGGCCAAAAAAGCGAGCAAATCGAACTCCCGGGGAGTGAGGGAGAGGGCCTCCTGCCCGGCGTGAGCCGTTCGCTTTTCTACATCAATCATGAGACCGGGATGACGAATGACGGTTGATGGGCGAGCCGGCGGCTCGGCGGTGGCCCGGCGCAATACCGCCTTCACCCGGGCCACCAGCTCTTTGGGACTGAACGGCTTAATGACATAATCATCGGCCCCCATGTCCAGCCCCAAAATCCGGTCCTCTTCGTCACCCATGGCGGTCAGCATGACCACCGGGAGCCATTGGTCGCGTTGGCGCACCTCGCTCAGCACATCAAAGCCATCCACCTGCGGCATCATTAAATCCAGCACCACCAGGTCATAAGCGTTGCCGTTGATGGCATCGAGGGCCTCTTGCCCGTCCACTGCCTCGTCCACCACGAAACCGTCATGGGTCAGGTAGAGGCGGCAGAGTTCGCGGATATGCGCGTCGTCATCAACCACCAATACCCGACTAGCCATTTATCCTTGACCTCCCTGACTGGCCATAAACAACTTAAAGAACTCGGCATTGGAGCGGGTGCGCTTCAAGTTTTGCAAAAGCAACTCGGTCGCTTCCTGATTGCCAAGGTTGTGAATGGCCTTTCTTACCTGCCAGACCACATCCAGTTCTTCCGGCGACATGAGCAAATCTTCACGGCGGGTTCCGGATCGCTTGATGTCCAAAGCGGGGAAGGTGCGCCGCTCCGCGAGTTTCCGATCCAGGTGAAGCTCCATGTTGCCGGTTCCCTTGAACTCTTCATAAATAACGTCATCCATGCGCGAGCCGGTGTCAACCAAGGCGGTGGCCAAAATTGTCAGGCTCCCGCCGTTCTCCACCTTGCGGGCCGCCCCAAAGAAGCGTTTCGGCTTATGCAAGGCGGCCGGATCCATTCCACCGGAGAGCGTACGGCCCGAAGCGGGAATGGTCAAGTTGTAGGCGCGCGCCAGGCGGGTAATGGAGTCCAACAGGATGACCACATCCAACCCCATCTCGACCAACCGCTTGGCCCGTTCCAAGACCATCTCGGCCACCCGAATATGATCTTCCGGAGGCTCATCAAAGGTAGAACTCGCCACTTCCCCACGCACCGAGCGCTCCATGTCCGTGACCTCTTCCGGACGTTCGTCAATCAGCAGCACCATGAGACGCGTTTCCGGGCTGTTTTGGGCGATGGCGTTGGCCAGCTTTTTCAATAGCACAGTTTTTCCGGCTTTTGGAGGTGCCACGATGAGGCCGCGCTGACCGCGGCCGATGGGAGCAATAATATCCACCACCCGACAGGCCAAATCCTCTCGCGAGGTTTCCAATCGAAACCGGGAATTGGGGAAAATGGGCGTCAGTCCATCAAAATCGGGACGTTCCGCCGACTTTTCGGGAGAGAGGCCATTCACCGCCTCTACCCGCAATAGGGCGAAATACCGTTCCCCATCTTTGGGCGGACGGGCCTGCCCTGACACCTGGTCGCCGGCGCGCAGATCAAAACGCCGAATCTGGGAGGCCGAGACATAGACATCCTCGCGGCTTCGCTGAAAGTCCGTGGGGCGCAAAAACCCATAATCGCCCACAATATCCAAGAGTCCCTGAACAAACACAAACCCATCTTTATGGGTCCGGGCGCGGAGAATTTCCCAAATGAGTTCGCCCTTCTTGTACTGGCGGAAATTATCAATGTTGAACTGGCGAGCCAATTTATACAGTTCCAATAGCGTCATGGACTCCAATTGCGCCATAGTCAACTGCGGTTCCCGTTGACGCGGAAGGTCGCGGCGCCCGGGTCCCGCCGGTCCACGGTCGCGATGGTCCGGCCGCCGGTTGTCCCGCGGACGGCCCGCATAGGAGCCATTGGCTTCGGCCGCCTCGGAAGGTCGAGGAGACACCCGTGCAGGTGCGGGAACCGCGGATGCAGAAGGAATGGGCGTTGCGGGGGACACCGCCGGCTCGGTCTCAAGCGGTTTGGGAACCGGCACGGGAAACGGCATGGGCGATGCAACGTCCACTTCCACGGGGGTTGCGGTAGAGGACTCCGACACCGATTGAGCCTCCGCTGGCTTGGCCTCGGGTTTCACGTCTTCCTTGGAATGGGGATTTTCCTCTGCTGCCTTGGCCGATTCATTCTTGTCGGCGGATGGCTGGGACTCGACGACTGATTCGATCGGGGCAGATTCTGTTTTGCGCGGCCGTCGGCGGCGCGTGGGCTTCTGCTTCTTTTCGGGTACCGTTTCGCCCTCGGGCACGTGGGAAGCTGGTGGCTCAGGTACCGGGTCGGGATAGGGCATGGGCGATGCCACATCCACCTGCTCGGTCGCAGGTTCCGGCGCTGCCTCGCTCTTTTTCTTGCGTCCGCGCCGCTTCGGAGCCGCCGTGGATTCTGCGTTGGCTTGCGGTTCCGACGGACTCTCGGCTGCCCTGGATTTGGTGCGTGTGCGCCGGGTGCGCTTGGGAGTCTCTTCCGCGGTCTCAGCCGCTTTGTTTAAATCGTCTGCCATAAAACTAGTTTTTCCTCCTCAGTTGCGTCACTGGCCGCCCTTGGGGCCACTTGCGGTTTAGCTGGTGGTCAGCCCGCACGAAACGGACCGTACCACTCTTGGACCTAAGCACCACAGAATGGGTCGAACAATAAAGGGGGCCATAGTGAACGCCATCAAGCAGATCCGTGTCGGTAATGGCCGTGGCCACGTAGAGCACGTCGTCGCCCCGCACCAGATCATCCAAGGTTAAAAGCTGACGGGGATTCTCGAGTCCCATGGCGCGTACCCGCTCTTCTTGGGCCGCATCCTCGGGCAAGAGGCGCGCCTGCATTTCGCCGCCGAGGCACTTGACCGCGGCCGCGGCAATGACCCCTTCGGGGGCGCCGCCCGAACCCACTACCAAATCAATGCCGGAATCGGGTACCGATGCGGCGACCGCCGGGGACACGTCGCCGTCGGAAATCAGGCGAATCCGCGCCCCCACCCGACGAATACGGTCGATAAGCTCTTGATGTCGCGGACGGTCTAAAATAACGGCTGTAAGGTCGGCGACCGGCTTCTCTAAGCGTTCTGCTAATTTCTCCAAATTTTCCTCGATGGGGGCATCCAACGCGATGACACCGCGTCCAGCGGGGCCAGTAACAATCTTCTGCATGTACATGTCGGGCGCATGCAACAAGCAGCCTTTGGGCGCAACGGCCATGACCGCAATCGCCCCGGGCAAACCTTTGGCTACCAAATTGGTCCCTTCAACGGGATCCACGGCAATATCAACCCGATCTCCTTGACCGTCGCCAATCTCCTCGCCGATGTAGAGCATCGGCGCTTCGTCCATTTCTCCTTCGCCGATGACCACCGTCCCGCGGATGTCGACCGTGTCGAGCATCGCCCGCATGGCATCGACGGCCAATTTATCCGCGCCGTTCTTGTCCCCGCGGCCCATCAACCGTCCCGCTTGGATGGCAGCGGCTTCGGTCACTCGGACAAACTCCAGCGCTAGTTCGCGCTCCATGTAAGGCCTCCAGAAATTGAGAGATTTGGGATATCATGTAGAAAACACGGCAACAATCGGGGGTGTCTCTAATCTACCCGAAGTCTCCGATTTTTAACCGCATGCTTTCGCTGTGAAGTAATCGCGCGTAGGTGTTCCAGAATTCCCCTGAATGGTAGCACAAGAGGTCACGGGACGCAAGCTAGCGCTCCGCCATGACCATCCGGTTTAACTCGGACAACCGAAAGGGTTTCGCAAGCCATTGAATATCCTTCGGAAGCCCCTCCTCCGCCGCAGGGTTTCCCGACATGACGACAAATCGCGTATCCGGCATCAAGGGTTTGACGCGAAGCACGGGGCCGTCCTTCAAAGTCCAGTCTGCAAAGCATACATCGGGTTGTGGCGCTCCCCCTTCGATGGCCCGAAGTGCCTCCTCGACCGACCCGAAACCCGAGACATGGGCGCCCCACCCGGAAAGCGCGGTCGACAGCAAGGTCCTGAGTGCCGCATCGTCATCAATAATCCATACCTGCATGGGCATTCCTCTTCGTTTGCTTCATATCCCCTGAACAGGAGAAATCGGTTGTGTATAGACATCGTAACGTATTTGTAACAACTACGGGATACACTAACAAAAAAATTCCGCGGTAAGGAGGCAGGTTATGGCAAGCATTCAGCGAACCGTGGCCGCCGCGATTGTCGGATTTGCGGTGGGCGCCGGGGCGATGGGTGGAGGTTTTTGGGCCTATAACGACCTTAACCCTGGGGCACAGGCGCAAGCCAACGCCTCCGCCAACATCCGGCAGTATGCGACCGTGGCCTCAGCACCGGCAACACTGCCTTTGGGTCCCGATACGGTGTCCAACGTCGTCAAGCGCGTTAGCCCGGCCATCGTGAAAATCGTGGCCACGGTCAAGCAAAACGTCAACGTCAATAATTCACCGTTCTTCAATCCGTTCTTTGGGTCGTTGTTCGGCAACCAGCCGATCACACCTCAGACTGCAGTTCAGACCGATATTGGCACCGGCTTCTTTTTCAATAAAGATGGCTACATCGTCACCAATGATCACGTAATCAACGGGGCCAGCAACATCAAGGTCTATGTCAAGGGTTACTCCAAGCCGTTTACCGCCACGGTTGTGGGGTCCGACTACCAAACTGACTTGGCGGTGCTGAAGATTAACGCGCCCAAACCCATGCCGACGTTGATTCTGGGCAACTCCAACAACACGCCGGTAGGCGCTTGGGTGATTGCTATCGGCAACCCCTATGATTTGAACGATACCGTTACCGTAGGCGTGATTAGCGCCAAGGGCCGACCCCTGACCATTGGCTCGCGCAATTACACCAACTTGCTGCAAACCTCGGCAGCCATTAATCCCGGCAACAGCGGTGGCCCGTTGCTGAACTTGGCTGGCCAGGTTGTGGGCATCAATACGGCGGTATCCACCCAGGGGCAAGGGATTGGGTTTGCCATCCCCACCTCGACGCTTGATCAGATTGTGCCCCAGTTGATGAAGACCGGCCACGTCTCTCGGCCTTGGCTGGGGGTGTTCATTTCCACCGACAACAAATCCATCGCAAAGCAATATAGTCTTGGCACGGCATCCGGCGTCCTAGTGGATTACGTTGAACCCAACAGCCCCGCGAGCCGGGCCGGACTCACGGCCGGTGAAGTCATCACCCAGGTAAACGGGCATGCCGTCACTACCGCCTCCGCTCTCGAAAGTCAGATCAAAAAAGAGTCGGTGGGAAGCCGTGTCTCCTTGACGGCGGTGACGTTGCACGGAAAGACGGTCACCGTCTCGGCAACATTGGGACAAGAGCCCAATCAGGCGATAACCATGCCCTCAACCGCTCAATTACCCTAAGCATTGCCCGAAAAAGGCCGCTGCTGGCGGCCTTTTTCCCTTTCTGCCCATGGCTCCAAGCGGGAACGCACGCCCTTCTCAAGCTGATCACCCAACCGACGCGCTGTCGAACTCTTGACTATGCGATAATAAGCACATGGATGAAAAGGCTCCATTCCCCATTGAATCAGACGGTCTGAGTTTTCGACCGATGACCATGGCTGATGTGGACGATACGAGCGCCTGGCTCACCACCCCGGAGGTACTAGCGTACTATGAGGGCCGCGACCGTCCGCAGTCTCCCGACTTGGTGCGGCAACGCTATCTCCCGAAGCAGGGAGAACCGGTGCAGGCGCTAATCGTTTGGTGGAAAGGGCGCCGGATAGGCTACGTACAAGTATATCCCCTCGATGACAAAGCGGCCGCCCAATACCAGGAACCTGCGGATGACACCTGGGGCATGGACCTCTTCATTGGGGAACCAGCGCTGTGGGGCCAAGGCCTGGGGACCCGCCTTGTTAACGCGATAACGGATAGTCTATTTCATCACATGGGAGCCCGACGGATTCTCATTGATCCGCGGGTCAACAACCCTCGAGCCCTGCACGTATATCAAAAATGCGGATTTCGGATTCTTAAGCGCCTTCCTTCGCATGAATTCCACGAGGGTATATGGCAAGATTGCGTTCTCATGGAAAAAGCCGCTATATCGGCCGCTCCATCTCGTAACGGGTGACATCATAACCCATACCGCGGTATAAGTTGACGGCATCGTGGTTTTCTCGCGTCACATAAAGCCTTGCCGTCGCCAGACCTTGTTTCTTTATGAAGTCCTCAGCCGCCTGCATAAGCCATTTTCCATAGCCTTGGCGACGATACTCGGGCTTTAGATACACCTGATCGATCGAGCCGTAGGCGCCTTGCAGATCCATGCGGACCGCCACCCAGACAAACCCGGCCACAGTGCCCTGATCATCCAACACAAAAATGCCATTCTCCAATGGACGCCGCCCTGCTACCCTAAGCCGCTGGGCCTGATCGGCCAAGAAGGCGGGCGTACACACAAAGCGTGGAAAATTCAACTGATACAAATCGCATTGCGCATCCAACAGGGCGCGAAAATCTTGGTGGGGACGGTATGGTCGAATCTGCAACCGACTTCCTCCTGTTCTCTCCCGCCATTTTACACCGTCATCAAGCGGTTGGCATACACAAAAGCCAGCCTCCGCTATGGAAGGCTGGCTTTTCGTTCAACGGGCTAGGCGGTTTGCTTTTTGCCGAAAATCCAGTACACCACACCCGCCACGACAAAGCTGACGTAATAGGAGATGTCGCCCCAGTGGCCATGGGCGTTGGCAAACGCCCCCACGTACAACGATTGGTTGAAGAAAGGCACCGATACGATAATGGCGATAGCCCAAGCCCAAAGCCCGCGATTGATGACGCGCTTCGGGTTGTAAAAGATGGACTCGGGATAGCTTCCCTTATGAATCAGGAAGAAGTCAACCAGTACCACCGCAGCCCAGGGAGCAATCCAATAGGCCAAGAGGAACAGGAAGTTTTCGAAGTCTACGTAATAAGCGGTGTGTCCAATATAGGCAACCACCGCACCCACAACCCCCACGGCCACGGCCGCGACCCAGCGCTTGATGGGAACGTTGATAACTAGGGCCGAGAGCGATCCGGAATAGATGTTGAGCACGTTGGCCGTAATGGTTCCGAAGACCACCGCCAAAAGGGCCAAGTCAACCAGCCAAGCCGGATGAATTCCCGTTATGAGAGCAATCGGGTTGCCGTTGGCGGCTTTCGGGAAAATACCCGCCAAGGCCACGCCCACCAATTCCAGCCATACCGCGGCAATAAAGTTGGAGGAGAACACATTGCCGAAAATTGCCGACGGCTTGGTGGTCTTGGGCAAGTAACGCGTGTAGTCGGATCCGAACACCGTCCAACCAAATAGATACGACACCGCCAAGCCCACCGCCTCAATGATGCCCCCCGTAATGCCCGAATACTGCCCGAGGATGGAGTGGGGATTGAAAGGTGCACTGTAATGGGCGTGGGAGAATGCAAAAATGGATACGCCAATGAAGACCAACGTGAGTAGGCCCGCCATCACCCGCTCCACCGCATGAATCATGTTGTAGCCGTACACAGCAATAATGACCTGCAGGACTACCATAATAATCAAGCCGACCAAAAAGCCGGTATGCAACAGAGCCGTAAAGGCGAAAGTGCCCAACACGGTGTTAACAGCGAACCATAATGCGCCCGCCACCAAGTTAAATGCCCCAGGCAAGAAATTGCCGAAAAAGCCAAAGGCCGATCGTGAGTGCACCAACTGGGGCACACCCAACCGAGGACCAAACGTAGAAACCAGCGCTAACACGACGGCGCCGATGATATTTCCAATCACCAGCCCAATGGCGGCCTGCCAAAAAGAGAGACCAAACAACCCTACGGCGGCCACTCCCGTGGTCAAGGTCGCCAGCTCGACGTTGGCGCCAAACCACAAAGTAAAGACCGATGAGACCTTGCCGTGGCGCTCCGATTCTTTGATATGCTCGATACCAATAGGTTCGATGCGGGCGACTTCCTCGCCGTAGCGGGGTTCCGCACTGTTTGATGCCGCCATGTCGTCCTCCTCAGATAATCTATGCGGTAATGAAATCCCGAACATTCAACGACATTATATCTCACTTCGTTCGGAAAAGCTATTTTTTTCCGTACGAAAATTCATGGGATTGGTATCGCATCCGGAAAAAGCGGTATCATTTGCGACATAAGGAAAGCTTAGTGGAGGAAAGGACGGATTCCGGTGAATTCCAGCGTGTTCCGGGAGTACGACATTCGCGGTCTTGTGGATGTGGATATGACGGTCGAGGATGTGCAGCGCCTCGGTCGTGCTTTTGGCACCTATCTGGCGGAGCGCAAGGTAGAAGAAGCGCTCTTAGGATGGGACAGCCGTGCGTCGTCCCCGGCGTATCGCGATGCCATGACGGAAGGGCTGATGGCATCGGGCATTCATGTAATTGATATCGGCCAGGTGACCACCCCCATTTTCTATTTCGCCCGGGTTCATTACAACCGCGAAGCCGGTGTCATGATTACCGCCAGTCATAATCCCGCGGAATATAACGGATTTAAACTTGCCTACGGCAAGTCCACTATTTATGGTGATGAAATTCAGGAAGTCCGCCGCATAATGGAGCGGGGAGAATTCGCCGAAGGCCGCGGCTCACGGGCCGAAGCCAATCCCGTCCCTGCCTATCTCGCCATGCTTAAAGAAAAAATTCGATTAGGGCCCCGCCGCTTAAAGGTGGTTGTGGATTGCGGGAACGGCACGCCCAGTCTCTTCGCGGAAGACGTGATGAAGGCGTTTGGGGTAGATGCCATCCCTCTCTTCTGCACTCCTGATCCCACCTTCCCCCATCACCACCCCGACCCGGTGGTGGCCAAAAATCTGGTTGATGTGATTCGTACGGTCAAGGAGGAAAGGGCCGATTTAGGCGTCGCCTTCGACGGCGACGGCGATCGCATCGGAGTTGTGGACGAGAAGGGCAACATCATTTGGGGCGACCGCTTGATGATTCTTTATTGGCGCGAGATCGCAGCCAAATATCCCGGAACGCCCGCGATCGTCGAGGTAAAGTGCTCACAAACCCTGTACGATGAGTTGGAGAAGTTGGGAGCCAAACCGGAATTCTACAAAACCGGCCATTCGCTCATCAAGGCGAAGATGCGGGAATTAAATGCCGTGTTTACCGGAGAAATGTCAGGCCACATGTTTTTTGCCGACGAATACTACGGTTATGACGACGCATTTTACGCGGCCGGACGTCTCTTTCGCATCCTATCCAACACCGACAAGCCGCTTTCCGCGCTGCTCGAGAACGTGCCTAATCTGCCCTCGACTCCGGAAATTCGCATCGATTGCCCGGATAACAAGAAGGCCGACGTGGTCAACGCGCTCAAGCAACATTTCCAAGCCGACGCGTCCGTTGAGGTGATAGACATTGACGGTGTTCGGGTGGTCTTCCCCCACGGATGGGGGTTGGTGCGTGCCTCGAATACCCAGCCAGCGTTGGTCGCTCGGGCTGAGGCGGATACGCCCGAACACCTGACGGCCATCACGTCCGCTATGCAAGAAGCATTGGCACCCTTTTCGTTTCTCGCCCCCATCGACTGGTCGGGTAACTCCATGTAGGACTGGTTTATTTCCCAGCAATATTGCAATGGCTCGAAGAACCGCCGGGTACTGCGACTCGGCGGTTCTTTTTGATGCCCGAAGGCACCTCCGGCTAATTCATGGCTCGATCATGGCGAAGCCGCCAGTCGTCCGGTAACTTCGCGTGCTCTCGCCCTGTATATAAAAACCATTTTTTCACGGCAGCGGTTGAGGGCAAATCCTTGATTTACCGGCATTCATGGCGGCTAATGCGACACACTACAACTTATCACCGCAAAGGAGGAGGCTCTCATGACGCCCGGATCAGGAAATTACATCGTGGAAGTACTATTCTTGCTGACTTTTGTCGTCGGGATACTTTTGCCTTCACGCCGCGATCATTAACCACGCACCACATGTCGTTTCGAAAGGAGGGATGATTATGGCCAATTGGACAGCCGCATCCAAGCGCATGATGGAACGAACACTTTCGGCTGAAACCTGGTTGCCTACAGAAATGCCCGAGTACGCCCAGGGCTTTATGTATATGCTTGGTTCGCTAACCGCATCCAGTTTTGTGGTGCTGGTGATAACCGGCGTACTTATGGCAATGAACGGACCGGACACCTGGTCGTACAACGGAACCATGCGATTTGTCGCCGCGACCCACTTTTGGGCCGTCCAGGCATTTTTCTTCTTCATGATGCTGCATCTCTGGCGAGTGTTCTTTACCGGCGCTTGGCGAGGAGGTCGCGGACTGACCTGGCTCATCGGAGCCATCGCCATGTTGATTGCCATTCCCACCGCGTTTACCGGGTTCTTGATTAACGGTGATTTGTATGCCCAATGGAACGCCGTGCAGGCGAAAGACGGCTTAAATGCGTTGGGTCTCAGCTGGGTTAACCTCACCAACGGTGGTCAGATGTTCGGTATGCACGTGGTGGTGCTTCCCCTGGTATTGAGCGCCGTTGTCGGGGCCCATATCGTACGGGTGCGCTTAAAGAGCGTCGTGCCCCCCTACCCCAACGTGAAAGTGAGAAAGGAGCGATAGTCCCATGCGAGTACAGGATGATGTCGTCAAAGACTACCGTCTGGTGCCTGAGGACTTCGTCAAGCATCTCTTTTCGACGCTCGCCGTGGTGATTGTCGTGGTCTTGTTGGCGTCCCTGCTGTTCGGGGTGCCGGAAGCAACTCCGCTCACCATTAAAAGCTATGCGTCCAAAAACCCCGTGGCGTTCGAGCAAATGGCGCTGCGCGCCCTGGACGGCCAAGGACGTATTGCCAGCTACGGGCCTCCCTATAACCATGGCAATGCCAGCGTGCAGACGTCCATCCAAAGTGCCGTCGGTGTGATTCATCCCGTCAACGCGGCCACCGACTTCATTTTAAAGCCGCTGGCGATGGCCTCCATAATCAATCCCGCCATTGGCCGAACACTCGGGAACTTTAATGCGGCATCGCCCGCTCAACAAAAATCTTGGGAAACCGCCTACACCACCGCCTTAAGTCACGGGGTCTACCGCCATGGTGCGGTGGTCACGCCCAAGGGCAACTTCGGACCTCTGCCCGCGTTGATGAATGATGTCCTGCTACTGGGAAAGAGCGGACTGATGTCAGGGGCATTAATTCGAAACGGATCCATCGTGACCCGGTTCGACAACCAAAACTACCTCTTATTCCTCCAAGGGACGCCGATGCACCAGATTGCGAAGCCGCTGGCACTGACGGGAGAGCAATGGGGCATCATTCACCCTGCCGTTCCTGGATATCCTGGGGCTTGGTGGATGACCATCCCCACGTGGGTTTACCAGTGGTCCTTTGTCGCCAACAACGCGGCTGCCGACGCGATGGCGCTCAGCATTGGCTTTCTCTTCTGGCTTGCGCTGGCCCTCGTTCCGTGGATCCCAGGATTAAATCGGTTGCCTCGGTACTTGGGCGTGCATCGGCTCATTTGGAAAGAATATTACCGCAGCCACAGCGAACCGCCCGCATCGGACGAGGAAGGTCGGAAACATGCGTCATAACCGCGTGGCATCAACGGTACGGATGGCATTGGGAAGCGCCATTGGGGTGATGGGATTTGCTCGTCTTAGCCTTGGCTTTGTCCACCTGAACGGACCCGAGATGCTGATGGGCATCGTCCAAATCCTAGTCGGGACCTTCCTGACGATCGGGGTTATGGCGCCGCTTCGGCATGCACGCCGCCAAAGCAAGGGTCCCGATGAGCCGAGGACTGGGAAGCCAGACTCGGGCACGCCATAAACCATCGCGTAAATTTGTCGTGAAGCCGAAAGCCGTTTCTGCACATGCGAGACGGCTTTCGTTTATCTCTAGAGCATCAGAAAACCGCCATAGAGCCTCCTGAGATTTACGCGCTCACTCAGTTTCAGGCCTTTTGGCGATAATCGCATATAAAGCCCCCGCCACAATAAAGCTGATGTAATAGGAAATGTCGCCGAGATGGCCAAATCGGGCGGCGATCGGACCGATGTACAGGCTTTGATTGAAAAAGGGGATCGAGACAATGATGGCTGTCAGCCATGCCCAAAACCCTCGAGATAGACGGCGACGCGGGTTATAAAAGAAAGGTACGGAATACTGGCCATGGTGAACGAGGAAGAAATCCACCAACACAACGGCCGCCCAGGGGGCTAGCCAATAACCCAGGAGAAACAGGAAGTTCTGAAAGCTGACATAAAAGCTGGTGTGTCCGATATAGGCAACAATGGCGCCGACGATGCCAACGCCCATGGCTGCCATCCAGCGCTTCAGGGGTACATTAATGACTAACGCCGACAGCGATCCGGAATAGATGTTGAGGACATTCGCAGTCACCGTTCCCACCATCACGGCCAACAGCGCCAAGTCAATCAACCAACGCGGATGGATGCCTGTTAAGAGCGCAATTGGGTTGATGCCCAGGGCCGCTTTGGGAAAAATGCCGGCGAGCGCTGCGCCCAAAAGCTCCAGCCACAGTCCAGCTATGAAGTTCGCCGAGGCCGCGGTTCGAAAGACCGCAGCAGAGCGGGTGCTTTCCGGCAAATAACGCGTGTAATCGGAGGCATAGACGGTCCAGCCGAGAAGATATGAAAACGCCAACCCCATAGCCTCGATCATACCCCCGCTAATCCCCGAATAGCGGCCCAAAGGGGAATGCGGATTGAAGGGCGCCCCATAGTGCGCGTGGGAAAATGCAAAAATCGACACGGCAATGAAAACCAGGGTTAAAAGGCCCGCCATGAGCCGTTCGACGGCGTGAATCATGTTGTGCCCGTAAATGGCCAGTATCACTTGGGCCACCACCATGACAATCAGGCCCAATGCAAAACTGGTATGAAGCAACGTGGTAAAGGCAAAGGTTCCCAGTACCGTGTTGACGGCAAACCAGAGCGCCCCATCAATGAGATTTAACACGCCGGGCGCAAAATTGCCGAAAAATCCAAAAGGAGCCCGCGAGTGCACCATCTGAGGAACCCCTAAACGGGGTCCAAATGTCGATACGGCCCCCTGAACGGAAGCCCCCATCAGGTTTCCCAGAAGAAAGCCAAAGGCGGCCTGCCAAAAACTTAGTCCGAAAAGCGATACGGCGGTGACACCCGTGGTGATCGTGGCCAATTCCACGTTGGCTCCAAACCACAGGGTAAAAATAGACCCCACCTTGCCATGACGCTCGGATTTATCTATATGCTCAATGCCAATCGGCTCGACTTGACCAACTTGCTCGCCATAGCGCGGTTCTTTGGTTGGCTCTTCCATACGCGCCCCATCCCTTCGTCGATATTGCCCATAGTGTCGGCCAACCAGCCGGCTTCCATGCCTTGGGACCACCCGACACGAGAAGCTTCTTCCTAAAAGAGGATTATTGTCGAATTGCGCGAATACTCCCGCGAGGCGAGTCGCATGCGTAAATACGCCACCAAATGGGTCAATTGGGCTACCCTTATCGTTCTCGGATATGGCGTCCTGTTTTGCTGGATGGACGCCCTCATCCGCGTTTGGGTGGCGAGCCCCTCGCCCATCACAATATCGTTGGCGGCCGTCGTTCTTCTCGCGGCATCTCTTCGCATTGCAACAAATCCCAGCCGATTCTCGTGGACTCTCTCCTTAATGGCCGCCTCGGGTTTGGCCGTCGACTGGCATGTCTGGCTTTTGAGTCTCGCCGCCCTGCCCAGCCTCCTCCTGGTGTGGGGTCTCGCCAAATCCCGAGCAAACACCCGCGTGGGTTGGCACCGAATTATTCCCTTGCCCGTCACCCTCACCACCAGCGAACGTTTTTTGCACCTTCATGTGCTCGGCCCTACCGGCTCAGGAAAGTCTTCTTCCGTATTGATGCCATTAATCGGCCAGGACATCCGTCAACAATTGGGGGTCGTGGTTATGGATCCGAAAGGCGATTTGGCCAGCACCGCCATTGCCGTCGCGATCCGCCATGGCCGCTCCATCATTCGCTTTAACCCATTGGACGAAGACTGCCCCCACTTCAACCCGTTGGCGGGTCCGGCCGAAAGTGCCGCTGAAGGGCTTGCTTGGACCCTCAACCAGATTAGCGACGGAGGCCATCCCTATTATGCGGTGGCTGCCCGCGTGCAACTGCTGTACGCCGTCCGGGCAGTGAAAGAGGCCTATGGCGAGTCGGCCGACATTGGCTCGGTTCTGCAGTTCTTTCGCGATGAAGCTCACCAGCGACAGATCGTGCGCGCTGCCGAAGATGAAGCGACGCGAGCCTTCTTCACCGAACAATGGGCGCGAAAGCCGGGCCAAGGGCGGGAAGATCGCCAAGGATTGCTTAATCGCCTCGAATTGCTCTGGGCCAATCCGATTGTGCGTCGGGTATTGTCCGCCCCGACGGATTTTACCTGGGACGAGGTTCTCGAGGGGCGCTGGGTGATGGCCGCCACGCTTTCTCTGGCAAATCTGGGACAATCAGCGCAGGCACTGGGCAATCTCTTATGGCATGGACTTGCCCAAGCCGCATACCGCCGCGACCCGGCCAAGCCCCACCCTCCCTGCTATCTCTACCTGGACGAATTTCATCAATGGGTTTCCGAAGACTTGAGCGACTTTCTCGCACTGGCTCGTGGCTACTCCATCGGATTAATTCTCGCCCATCAGGACATGGGTCAGCTCAGCCCGGCCCTGCAAGAAGCGGTAATGGCCAACGCCCGGCAACGCCTCATTCTCCCTGGCAGCGCCGCCGCCGATATCACGCGCTTCCAAAAGGCCGCCGATCCCTTCAGTCTAGATGTGCCCCTGCGATATCTCGAGCGAGGATTGGCCATGGCCCACTTGACCACCCACGGAACTCTACAAAAGCCGCGCATCGTTCGATTGAGCCATCATGCGCTGGGGGAGTCGGGTCATGGATAACGATTGGCGGAATGTGTTAGAGACAACAGGATACCTTTCTCTCGAACAACTGTCGCACTGGTATGGGCTTAAACCAGAGCACATCATGCTGGAGCCTTGGATGCTGCTCTACAAAAACGCGCTGTGGGATGCCCGCCGGTTTCATGGCGGACGCCAAATTGCCCACTGGGCACTTCGCACCCGGATTTTCTATGCCTTGGCGCCGCACCTCACCGACTGGCAGGCCGAAGTTCCAGACAATGGCGTACGCCCCGACGCTCTCCTCCAAATGGCTCAACGAACCGAGCTGATCGCCTTGGAAGTCGACACGGGAAAGGAAAACCAACAGCAGTGGCGAGAAAAGCTGGCCCGATATCACAGTGCCCCGTCGGACTGGCATCTTTGGGTTGTAGCCCAAGGCGGCCGTTTGCGGCTGACGCGCCTGAGAACTTGGCTCGGGGAATGGGCGCCTCTTGCATGGGCGCTTTCGCCCATGACCGAGTTGACATCGCCACTCGCTCTCATCTTTCAGCCACCACGCGCTTACAACAGGATGCCCTCAACCATAAGGCCACGGATGCGCCGATATTTTCTTCAGCAGCACGAGCTATTGCCGGAGCGGGCGGCATGGGAACTCAGTCAGGGCACGCTGGAACTCGCCTGGATAGACCGGCGTCATGAAGCCGACTGGTGGCATCTCAGGGCCCCTGCGCAGAAAAAGGGGGCTCGCTGGAAGGCGACACCCCCTTATGATATGGAAACTTAATTGCCGAGAACGTATAGGGTTACTTGCTGGACGCCAAAGTCGTTAATGACTTGCTCCGGTGCGTTGATGAAGATATCGACCCGGTCGCCCTTAATGGCGCCGCCGGTATCCATAGCCTCACCAAGAAATCCGCCTTTGGGCAGGTAGTTGTCCTGATAGCCGGTCACGTAGACAACCGAATGCAGCGGCACAACGCTGGGATCGACGGCAACCATACCGTCTTGCAGCGGTTGGCCAAATGCATCGGTCGGTCCGTAGGGATAGTTGTCGGCCAGGCTTGGTCCATACGAGGTGGCCACCATGTGGTAAGCCTTTAATACCGGTCGCCCGTCAATGGTCTTAACGGTGGGAGCAAACTGCCCTTTAATGCCGGCCGAGGTCCCCGAAAGCGACGGCTCCGGCGTTGGCGTGCCACCTTGGGGGAATTGGGCGGGGAGTACGTGACTCACCGGACTTCCGATGGTGGTCGCGATGCCATTTTGCGCCGGTGCCTTGGTGCTGTTGGTCTTCGAGGGAGAAATCAATCTCGGTGTTGAATGGCCGGCTGGCGCAGGAACCAAGTGAAAACCGGCCAACATATCCTGCCAGACGACCGGCGAGGTGACACCGTTCACGGCGAACCCCTGCTTGGCTTGAAACGCCTTAACGCCTGCTTCGGTCTTAGGTCCAAAGATTCCATCTACAGGTCCCACTTGCGGGAATCCCAAATCTTGCAAATCCGCTTGCAACGTGGCCACCCAGTGGTTCCGGGATCCGTAGTGCAATACTTGCCGCATGGCTGGATGGTGCACTGCCAATTGGGCGGTAGACGGCACCGAGTACGCCAGCGCGCTTCCGCTTCCCATGAGAAGCGCCAGGATGCCAGCACCCGCCAAGGATGCGTATTTCATCGACAAATTCACGAGGTCAAAGCCCCTCTCATAAGTAGTGCCTCCGGAGTTAGCTGACGGGTTCGGGCAGGAGAGGAAAGGCCCTACGAGATTTCGATTCACCCCACTAACGGTTCCCCCGGTTGTCAGTGAATGACAATTTGGCCTGCTCATGGTATGAAATGTGGACAATCGTGTCAGATCAGGAATCCGCCCCTAGCCGCCGGCCTCACGAAAATGGCCCGCGGATGCGGCTTATGCGTTCTGCGGGCGAAGAATTGAGGGCTTGTCCCAAAATTCGGTGCAGTTGGTGAGGGATGGTCATGCCCAATTTCCCTGTTGGGACGGAGCGCCCATGCTTAAGCCGAGGAGAGAACAAGACAATCTTCGCCACTCGACGCACAGGCCATTCCGCATAAAAGCGCATGACAACACGCATTTTGGGCGGCCCGCCGAGGGTATTGCGCTACCCCGCGAAAACGTGGGATGCTATGGGTAATGCTGAGTTACACGGCACAACCGTGTCGAAACATTTTCGTCGAATCGGCAGGAATTCCCATGGCCGGTCGCGAATTTCTGGGGATATTGTCGGCACTTAGAATGGGACGGTGTACAAGATGGAGATTAAGGGTGACCGCCGGGGGCTTCGCCTCATCGCAAAGCATTTTTCCACAAACGACGACTTCGTCAAGGAACTGAAAGCGACGCTGCACGCTAAGGAAGAATTTCTTGGCCGCGCCAGTCTGCTCATCGAAGTTCCGAAGGACGCCCTCAATCCCGAACTCTTTGAGCGCATTACCGAGGCGTTTCAGGCGTTCCCCAATCTAAGCCTTCGAGGGATTCAGGAGAACGAATCTCCGGGGGTGATTGCGCCTCTCGCGGATCGGCCTGCGGAACTCATGGCCCCGCCCAAGGTTGTGCGCCACACCATTCGGTCTGGCCAGCGTCTCTCGCATCCTGGCGATCTCATCATTGTTGGCGATGTTAACCCTGGGGCTACTGTCACTGCCGGGGGCGATGTGATGGTATTTGGCTGGCTCCGGGGCTCTGTGTATGCGGGACAGCCGGAAGACCCCTCACGGGTCATTTACGCGCTCCGCTTCGATCCGAGCCAGGTTCGCATTGCCTCGGTGCTCGCCTTGGGAAACCCGGAAGGGAGCGGCAACCCGGAAAAAGCTCTGGTGGAACACGGCCAACTGGTCGTCAGGCCTTGGCATGACGTGCGCCTGCCTGAGGCGATTACTCAGGACAAGAGCCATTGGCAAGATCGCTTTTCCTCGGCGACACCTTCCTAACCCAGTCGGCCAGCGCTTGACGGGTGATGTCAAAATACACTGCGCTCCAGGGAATGTCCCTTAGCGCGAAAAGTTTGACCTCCAAGGTTTCAAGACCGGGTCGCGCCCGGGAAAAATCGCCATCAATGGCGTATACGGCCGTTAATATGCGGGTGTCAGGGGATGAGTAGACGCCTTGAAGGCAAGGTGTCCCCAATTGCATGTCCACCTCCTCCAAGGTTTCTCGCACCGCAGCGGCCTCTAAACTCTCTCCCGCTTCCACATATCCGCCTGGCACAACCCACTGGCCGAAGCCGGGAGCGATGGCACGGCGCACTAACACCACCTGCTCGTGATGACGGTGGACAATCGCTGACACGGAGGCTATCATGTCGGGGTACCGGACCGCCTTGCAAGCGATGCACACCTGCCGGCGTTTGCCTTCTAGGATGCGCTGGGCCATGGGACTCCCGCAGCGGTCACAATACACATTTTCCCCTCCCCTTCGTCATGGCGTAAAATGGGAATGCCGGAAGGGAGCGAACGCCATGGCCAAGTATCGTCGCAGCAAAGTGAAGCGCCAGCACCATGTGGTGGCGGCGCTGGAAGATGGCCTCAAACTCATCGGATCGCTCCCGGAGGTGGATGGCATTATTCCCGGCATCATCAAACCCAAAAGCGGCGGAGCCATGGGCTTTACCTTTCAATATCTAACCCAAAGCGGATTCAAACTCATCGGCCGCTCCAGCGGCGCCGCCCAAGAAGTGTTCGTCATTACCCAGCATCCGCAAGGGGTGCTTGAGGCCCTGCAAACACAAGGCCTTATTCGAATGCCGGAGGCGTCTCAGCCGTCGCCACCTCCAGACCAAAATTCGCAGCGATCTCCTTAAAAGCCTCCACATAGTCGTCGGAAACCTCAATTGCGGTCCCGTCGCCCATGCGAATCCAACCCCGCCTGGCCGCCGGATTGGAGGCCATGTAGCGCAAAAAACGCTCGGTGGTGTCGCCGCTACCTAACACCTGCAGATCCATGTAAATCCCTCCCGTATGGGTAGTATCCACCCACACGGGTTCTTAAATGCGGGAGCGACGAATGAGGGGACGGATTACGGCAGTGGCCAAAGCGAGTCCTAGACTAATGGCGCCCGCCGAAAATAATGCGCTGAGCCCCGACTGGAGTCCCGCCTCAAATTGCGACTTTAAGAAGGCCACCATGCTTTGATAGACGAGATCGCCGGGAACAAAAGCAATAATAGCGGGCACCACAAAAACCAGCACCGGTTCATGACGGACATAGGCGGCAATTTCTGAAAGCCCCCCGACAATCAAGGCCCCCACGAAATCCCCTAAAAAGCCGGCACCGGGCAGATGCCCCAACAGGGTGGCGAAGGCCCAGGAGACGGCGCCCACAATGCCCCCCACAACCAGGGTCCACCCGGACACCTGATATAAGAGGCCGAAGGCGACGGCCGTGACACCGGACAATAAGGCGGCCACAATCATACCCAACGCCCCCCCATGGCCAGATATACATATAGCGGCAGACTTGCACCAGCCGCAATTGCCGCCCCGGACAAGAGCGCTTCCAAAATGCGGGCCGCGGCTGACAATAAATCGCCCTGGATGCCATCGCGCACGGCCGTCGTGATCAGAAGGCCCGGCGTCAGGACCATGATTCCCCCTACGAGCACGGCCCCGGGATGCGGTTGATGAAGGACGCCCGCGACAAATAAAGCGGGCAACACAGCCGTCATGGCAGACACCATGTCAGCCACCCCACCTGCAACCCCGGTGTGGCGCAAGGTTTGCCGCACCCATTGGGTCAACGCTCCCGCGATAAAGGCGGGAAGAAAATTTACGGCCGTTCCGCCCATCAAGTGGCTGATGGCGGCAGCCCCCACCCCCGCAAACAAGAGATTGGCCTCAGGACGATAGCGGGCGGCATGCCGCGCCTCTTGCAAGCACCGTTCCAACTCCTCAGCGGGCACCGGATTTTGACTGATGTCGCGGGAGACTTGGTTAATCTGCGCCACCACTGCCAAATTGACCGACCGGGCGCGGATGCGGCGAATTACGGTATCAAAATTGGCGGCGTTAATAAAAAGGGCGGTGGGAAGCACAATCACTTCCACCGCCTCAAACCCATATGCGGTGGCGAGCCGCTGCATGGTATCCTCAACCCGGGAAACCTCGGCGCCGCTGGCCAGAAGTGCCATCCCGGCGTCAGCTATGACCTTCAGTACCTTGGGGCTGGGGTTCCGCCCCCGGTTTTCGGTCAGGTTCATGCGATTCGCCTCGCTTCCTGAAAACCCAAATGGATGAGAACAAAAAGCCAAAACCGGTCCCAAAGGGAATAGCCACCAAGTCGGCAATGCGGTAGTGCCATCCAAAATGGCGCATCAGAAAAGTGTAGATGGCCGTTTGAATAAGGGCACCTGCAGCCGATACCAGGTTGAACTGACCGGCCCCCCGCCAGGACAGCGGGTTGTGGAAGGTAAAACGCGCGTTAAGAAGATAGTTCGAAATGATGGAGGCCTCAACCGCAAAAAGATAAGTGATGGGATTTGGCCAGTGAGGCAACAACCGATGAACCGCGGTCAGCACCACAAGGTTCACCAGGATGCCACTGGCACCCACCATCAGATAGAAAACAAGCCGGCGAATCATCTAAGGACGGAGACGCTCCCATTCGGCGTTCTGCTCTGCGGTTTGATGTTCGGCGCGCATTTTCGCCACCATCCAAAACGCCTCCATAAAAATCGCGGGAGACATCTTGCTCTGCCCCTCGCGGCGCTCTTCAAAAATGATTGGCATTTCGACCACTTTGAATCCGGCTTGAACGGCTCGGTAGGTGAGCTCAATCTGAAACCCATAGCCGCTCGCTTGGATCGACTCTAAATTCATTGATTCTAAAACTTGTGCCCGGAAGCACTTAAATCCGCCTGTCAAGTCACGGACCGGGATACCCAGCATCTTTGAGGCATACAACGAGCCGCCTCGCGAAATTAAGCGCCGATACCAGGGCCACTTGGTGGCTCCGCCTCCTGCCACGTAGCGCGATCCCAAAACCAAGTCGGCACCGGTGCTGCGCATGGTCTCGATAAACTGGGGAAGATAAGCGGGATTGTGGGAGAAATCCGCGTCCATTTCGAAAAGGAAATCGTATCCGCGCTGCATCCCAAAGCGGAAGCCGGTCAAATACGCTGTCGCCAAACCCAACTTGCCCTGCCGGTGAATGACCTCCACCCGGCCGGGATGGGTTTTCTTTAAATGATCCGCCAAAATACCCGTGCCGTCAGGCGAACCGTCATCAATGACTAAGACGTCAAACATGTCTCCCTGGGCCAAGATAGCGTCCACCATGGGAGCCAGGTTTCCGATTTCGTTGTATGTTGGCAGTATCACTAAGGCCTGCACGTTCACGAGCCTCCTCCGTTTGCTAGGTGATCCCGTGCGGCGGAAAAGCGCCGTCGCCATCGTTCACAGTATGTTCCGCGATGCAATCTCATGCGGCCACCGCATCTGAGCCACCTGAGCTTGGGCTGCGCCATGCGTCAACCCTATGCCCATGTCGGCAACACCATCCCTATCATAATGGGATTTGCACGTCCTTTCAATGGACCGCCCTGAAAGTTTGACCCTAAAATCCACTTTTTTCCACGCGCGGCCTACACGCCTCTCTTGAGAGGAACGGAAACTCATCATAGTATTCGCGTCTACGAGGGAAAAATGTGCCCCCTCGGAAATGCATCCTTGACCGGGAAAAGAAGGCATCTTTCTCAGTAGCGGTTACGCCGATGACGAGGTGGTCAGGACTACATGCTTTTCCAGTACGATGCCGTGCCATTCGCGGTTCATGGTCAGGCCGCTAGCTTCCACCAGCTTGTCGGCCGCATGCCGGGGCAAGCCAAATTCCAGCGTTTTGACACCCCAGGCTCGGGACTCCACCCATAAATATTGCAGCAGCGCCTTCAAGTGTTTGCCCATGGAGCGAAGATACTGCAAATGCATGCGATCGTCCTGAATGTGAAAGATTGCCAGGGTATCGAGAGCCTCCCCGCTCGTTTGCGGCGCTAAAGCCGTGCTCCCCAACTCCACACTATGCCACACGTCATCAAAACTGATCGACGCCGGCTGCCAGGCGCCATCGCGAGACCACAGGTCTTCACCATGTTGATTCATGAACGCCAGAAGCCGGTCCCGGTCGACAGCCCAGGCAGGCCCGGCCACTTCGTCGGGATATTCAGGCGCCGAGAATCCTTCCAAACTTCCTGCCACCCACTCGTCAACGACATGAAATCCGAGTTTCGTTTGGAAAAGATGTTGAGAGGCCTCATTGCCCCGGCTAATCAATGCACGCACTACTTGGGCTCCCAAGCGACGCGCTTCCTGTACCTGAAACTCCGCCATCTCCTCGGCTAAGGACGTGTCCTGCATATCCGGACGCAGCCGGACTGCTCCCAAGAATGCCTCGTGAGGCTTTCCCAGTGCCACAACCCCCGTGGCCGCCAACTGATTGTCGTCATCGAGGGCGAGATACAGGCCCCCGGTCTCGCTGGCCAGATAGCTTTCGATCTGGTCGCGCGCGTAGTCATCTACAAATTGCGATAAAAAACTTTCAATCCGCGCCTGATCCTCCGCGGTGGCTCGGACATACCTCACCCAAGGCCCTCCCTTTCCCACACTGGACACATTGTACCGTCTCAGGGAAGCAACTTCAACTTAGCCACATTTTGGTTGGGACGAGAACTGAGGGAATCGATCCAAAGGGCCAAATCTTGGGCTTGACGGGCCGTGAGGGAGTGCGGATCGGACGCCGGCATCCGCGTCTGAATGAAATGCGCCAACGCCTGTGTGGTCGGATACTTGGACACCACTTCACCGTTGGTGAGATCAGGCGCGCCCCCCGATCCATCTCCAGCAGGACCATGACAGGTTTCGCATAGTGATTGAAAGAGTTGCTGACCCGCTTCAACTTGTAGGGCTTGGCGCGCCTGAACCTCCTCATGGTGGAGGTTGGCCCATATGCCTGCCGCCGCGCCGCCGACCAAGATGGCCATGATCCCCGCCGTGACTAGCCCGCGCCGTGTCATTAGCACCCACCGCCTTTCCCGCCCGCGGGACCAGAATGTCCCCCGAGATTGTCCCGCCAACCACTCGACAGCCAGTGCAAATAGAGATTGAGGTCTGCCAAGCGAGGATCTTGTGATGCCAGTTTTTGTCCGCCAGCGTGGGCCAGGCATCGGTTAATCTGATCGTCCAAGGTAATCAGTTGATGTCCCTTGGCGCGTGGGAAACCCGAAGCCACCCCCAACAACGTCGGCATGACCGCCCCCTTCTGCACCGTGGTGACCGAACCTCCAGCTAGGTGGCAGCTCGCGCAGGAACGTCCCGTTAAACCCTGCCCATAAAACAAGGCTTCCCCTTGTAAGATCTGTTGCCCGATTTGCCCCGCTGGAAGGGGAATCGCGGGCACCTGGCGGCGCTGATAACTGGCAAGCAAGCGCTCGCGAGGCATCGCTAACAAGAGCCCATTTTCGTCCGGTTGAATCAAGGTGCCGCCCACCACCAAAGGATAATCGGCAGCCAGGCTCCCTCCGATGTAAAGACTTCCGCGCTCCTGCCCAGTCTCTGGGTTGAGGGCATAGAGGAAACCCGCCCCGTCCCCGACGTAGAGGGTTCTTCGGGTCACAGCTGCCGATTCCGACACGGGCCCTACGGCCTGAAACTGCCACACCACCCGGCCATTCGTGGAGGACAGGGCGTATTCCCGGTGAGTAATGGGACTTCCGACATAAATGCGATGATGGGCTACTACCGGAGCGGACACTTCGATGTCCTGCGGAAGTGGGCCCTGTCCCAGCCGACGGGACCAGCGGATGCGGCCACTTTGGGCGCTCAACGCAAAAACGGCGGAGGACGGGTGCCGCCACCCGCCTGTGGTTCCCTCGAGATATAAGGTGTCATGCGCGAGTGCCGGCGAACTGTCGTCAGATCCGGCAAAAACCTTAGGCAGCGACCGGGACCACTGAATGCGGTGTGTGTGGGTGTTGATCGCGTAGACCCGATACGGATGCGCCCCGGAGACGTACAAGAGACCCGAAGACGACAGCGTCGGGGAAGCCATGCTGACATACGATCCGATAGGAACAGACCAGAGTACCGCTCCCGTGGAAGGTTGCAGCGCATACACGCGCCCTTGCCCGTTGGCTACATAAAGGGCTCTGCGGGTGGCCACAAAGCTCGGCATATCCTCCCCCCGCGTCTTATCCTTCCACACCACGCGCCCATTGGCAGGGTCCAGGGCATAAATGGCGCTGGCACCTGTTCCCCTTACAATCCCTGTCGAGGGCAAAACGCCTTCCTCGACCACATTCCGGCCCCGAAACTGCTGGGTCCCGGACCCTACATAGACGCGGTTGCCCAGGACCACCGGAGTGGTCATGGACATGTTGTCAAGCCGGGTGCTCCATAAGAGGTGGCCCGTCTTGGCATCCACTGCGTAAATGCGGTGGTCCTGACCGCCGGCCATATCGCCGTCCCCGGATGCGTAAATGACCCCATGTGCAATGGACGCCTGCTGTAGCGGTTCTTTGGCGGAGAATGTCCAATCGCCTCGAAAACGGTCGGCGGCGACCACCGGATTATTGCTTGAATTCTCTCCGTACTTGACGAAGGCGGCCGGGCCAACAACACTGGTCGGACGCCTTGGCGGAGATGCGGCCGCCGCCATTCCCACGCCCACTGCGAGACCCGCGACTACCGGCAACAGCCATCCCCAACGCACCCGCAACATCGTCTCCTACACCTGCCCCTGGCCTTCTAATCCTTCCTACCTTTCCACCATTTCTCATTGGCTATGTTGCCCAGGGCTGAATCTTTGCTGAAGGCAGAAGCGACTTTTGTCGTATAATATCGGGAAGGACGGAGGGAATTGGATGAAACGCTTTTTGGCGATGATGCTCATGGCCGGGGTTGCTTGGTTGGCTATACCGTCAATCACTCAAGCGGCAACGCTGCCGGGCAAACTCATGGCACTCCCCAACCCTCCTGGGGCACCCCAATTAGACGCTTTTGTCGTCACCCTGCCCCATTCCCACGAGGTGCCCGCCCGAGCTGTGTTCACCTTCACGGGACAGGGTCATCACACCCAAGCGACCGCCCGCTTCAAGAAGCTAAACCAGTACCAGTATCGCGCCTATTGGCGAGCGGCAAACCAAGGAACGGTACGTGTCCAGGCGTATACGGCCGGCAACCATCTGGTAGCGGCCGCATCCTTTCCGGTCACCAAAGCGCACACCAACGTGGTCGGCCGGGTGATTTTAGGGGTGGTGCTGGTGGGCGGATCGCTGTGGCTATGGTACCGCCAGCAGAAAATGTTCCGCCCCCGCAACTAGACTTAGCCTCCCGTGTTGCCCCAACTTTCCGCGGCGTCGCTCGGCGTCGAATGAGCCACATCATTGAGCCACGTCCAGGCCAAATACGCCGCCACCACCGCCTTGCCGTTGGTTTTGCCCAATAGCCGGACCAGCCATGTCAGACGAGTCTTCAGCCGCCCCGGCAACAGGGGATAGCGCACCAGCGACCGGGACGCTAACGCAGCCCCCAGCCACACGGCGCGCACAATCGCCAACTCTGTGCCAGTTTGCGCATTTGGCATGACAAACCGCCAGCGCAAACTCAGTGTGTCCCAGATCTTTTGTCGAAACCGCCGTCGGCTTGTCTTGTTGCGCGCCCAAGCCAGGCGCACACTCCACCAAATGAGCCCCACCAGGCTCGCTCGCCCAGTCTCCTGCATCGTCTCTCGTCTCCTCCATCGGGTCGTCGGGATGCCTCGGTATAACGGAAGATGAAACCGGTGGAGAGCGCCTATTGCTGGTTCGACAGTACCTTCTATGGAGATATTCGTATGAACAGACGATGTTTGGATCGGTCTTAGTGTGCCCCAGGGGATTAAATTACTATCCCTAACGGCACCCTATTACAGAAACTTTTTCCCCAGAGTATAATACTGAGTATCTCGCTCAGATTTTCCACGGGAGGTGTAAAAAATGCCCACACAGGATGACGTGTTGAACGTGCTGAAGGAAGTGGAAGATCCGGAAATCGGCGTTAATGTTGTAGACTTAGGTCTGGTCTATACGGTTGACGTCCAAGGTGATGGCGGCGTGAACGTGGAGATGACGCTTACGGCTCCCGGCTGCCCCATGCATGACACCATCGCCCGTGCGGCCGAAATGGCCATTGAAACGTTGCCGGACGTCAAGGAAGCCCATGTGAAGATGGTCTGGAATCCCCCTTGGACTCCCGACCGCCTGACCGACGAGGGACGTCGTCTACTCGGATTCTAACACTAAAGCAGGTGAACGCATGGTTAACCACGGTATGGTGTTGAGCGCCTTGGGCGCCGTCACCGACCCGGAATTGCATTATGACATTGTCACGTTGAACATGGTGCGCAACATCGCTATTCAAGGCGGTGAGGTCACCGTCGACGTCGCCCTGACGGTAGCCGGTTGCCCATTGCACCAGCGCATCGAACAGGATGTGACCCAGGCCGTCGAGAAGCTGCCGGGCGTCTCTTCCGTCCAAGTACGGCTCGACGTCATGAATGACGAAGAGCGCCGCAACGCTTTTGCCCGAGCCTTTCAAAAGAGCCAAGGGCAAAAAGCATCGGCTCCTGAGGCTCAACGTCCGCCGGGCCGTGAGGGGAACCTCTGGTCCCCAATGTTAGGAGAGAGCAGTGAAACGGTTGTGCTGGGCATTGCCAGCGGCAAAGGCGGCGTAGGCAAGTCTACCGTGACCGCGAATTTAGCCGTGGCGCTGGAGCGGTTGGGTTTTCGCGTCGGTGTCATGGACATGGACATCTATGGCTATTCTCAAGGCCGCATGCTGGGTGCCCACGGTCAAGCCAGAGCCAATCAGGAGCAAAAGATTATTCCCTGGAATGCCCAGGGTGTCCATGTGGTGTCCATGGGGATGTTTGTCCCGGACAATCAGGCCGTGGTGTGGCGCGGCCCGATGCTCGGAAAAATGATGCAACAGTTCTTTACCGATGTGGCCTGGCCGGAATTAGATTATCTACTCATCGATTTGCCGCCGGGTACCGGCGACGTGGCCTTAGATGTGGCTCAGCGCCTGCCCAAGGCTTCCTTGGTTATTGTCACCACACCACAAGTGGTGGCGCGGGAAGTCGCCATGCGCACCGCCGACGTGGCTCAGCGAGCGCAGCAGCGCGTGCTTGGCATCATCGAAAACATGAGTTATATCCCCATGGGTGGGGGCGAGCGGATGGAGGTCTTCGGTCGGGGCGGCGGTGAGGAACTGTCAAAACAGTTGGATGTTCCCCTCTTAGGGCAAATTCCGTTGGAATCGTCGGTCCGCGAAGGCGGAGACCGCGGAACACCGGTGTTGCTGAGTGCGCCCGACTCGGAGGCAGCGATCACCTTTTTGCAAGTAGCCCAGAAAATCCACGCGGCGGCCCATGCTTAAGGCCGCCGCTGGTTCTTTTTAGGGGTTCGACGTACCCTCACGTCCATAGCGATCTTCCAATCGCACGACATCGTCCAATTCTGGAGTCGACACCTCAATCACATCGATATCGGTCACCGCGGTAACACGGTGCTTGGTCGGCGGTGGGATGACAATCGCCTCACCGGGGTGAAAAGCACGGGTTTCGCCGTCAAGCAGAATCTCGGCCTGGCCGCTAATGAGGTACATGCTTTCATGCTTTTTCACATGGTACTGCAGACTGAGCGAATGGCCTTGATTGACATGAATCAACTTTCCTACGTACTTGTCGGTTACAGCCCACCACAGTTCATAGCCCCAGGGCTTCTCTACGCGTCGCAAGGCAAAACCTCCATTTTCATGCTATGCGGATCATATCATGTTTGGACAAGCGCCGAACACCTCGCCAAAAATTGGGTACAATAGGGCTGTCCCTCATCCGGGACTGAAGGAGGCAACATGAGCGACAAGACACAAACTCTCAAAGTGGGCGACACCGCCCCAGATTTTACCTTGCCAAGCCATGACGGCAAAGTGAGCTTGAGTGACTATCGCGGCAAAAAGAACGTGGTTCTGGTCTCCTATCCCCTGGCCTGGACCCCTGTCTGAACGAAGGAAATGCCGGCGTTCAACCGGGCCTTGCCCGAGTTTAACCGGCTGAATGCCCAGGTGCTGGGCATTAGTGTGGATTCGGAACCGACCAACACCGCCTGGATGGAATCCTTGGGCGGGTTGGACTATCCTCTTTTGTCCGACTTCTGGCCTCATGGTGAGGTTTTGAAGAAGTACGGACTCTTGCGTTCAGAGGGCTACGCGGAGCGGGCGGTCATCGTGATTGACAAAGAAGGCGTGATCCGCTACATCGATGTTCACAACATCGCCGAGGCGCCCGATCCCCAAGAAGCCATCAAGGCGCTTGAAGGTCTCGCCTAAGCCAAACAATTACTACACAATGTGGTCCTCGCTCCTCGTGAGTGAGGGCCCCTTACTTTAGCCGGCTGTCAGACGCGCCGTGATCGAAGCTTGCAATCTATCACCTACGCTCGCCTACACCTCATCACTCGTTGCCGTAGTTTCCCGGCGGTGCCGCGATTGGGATCTGCTCCCACATGTGACCGGGATTCGGAAGGTATGACTCCATCCGGAAATCTCATCCTAAGCGTGAAGGGAAGGGGCATCGTGCCAACCTATGACGCAATCGACCATAGCGGCGCTGGCACTCGCCTTGTGGGTGCACTAGCCAGCTTTCGAAAAGTGAAAGAGGGCTGCTCCACCTGAAAAGCCGGGGCGACAGCCTTTTGCTCTCGCCCCGGCTTGAGTTGACGTAAGCGGTCAAGACTCGTCCGTACTAGGACTCGGACCGCTTGGTACGCCACTGGCTCGTAGCCGGAATCTTGGTGAGGTCGGCCCGATCGGCATAACGTTCCGCGATCTGCTTGACCTCCATCAACAGCCCTTCGTTAAGGAATGTGGGCTTAAGCCCCTTGGATAGGAACAAGTCGTTTTTGACGTGCAACTCGTTTTCGTCCGCTTCCTTTCGCGGGTTAGGCAGATATTCAATCTCCGCACCCGTCAAACGGCTGACCAATTGGGCCAGGTCGCGTACACGATGGGTCTCCGTCATCTGGTTGAAGATCTGCACCCGATCACCCGGTTGAGGCGGATTTGCAATCGCCAACTCCAAGCACCGGACGGTATCCTGGATATGAATGAAGGCACGGGTTTGTCCACCAGTTCCATGAACAGTCAACGGATGGTGAACGGCCGCCTGCATCAAAAAGCGATTCAACACCGTGCCGTAGTCGCCGTCATAGTCAAACCGATTGATGAGGCGCTCATCCGCCATGGTTTCCTTGGTGTTGGTGCCCCACACGATCCCCTGATGCAGATCCGTCACGCGCACACCGTCATTTTTGTTGTAAAACTGGAAGAACAATTGATCCTGGGTTTTGGTCATGTGGTAGATCGAACCGGGATCGGGCGGATACAGAATTTGCTTGGAAATCCGCTCGCCATCGTCCGTGGTCACCTCAATATTGAGATACCCTTCCGGAATTTTCATGCCAGCCGTGCCGTAGCCGTACACCCCCATGGTGCCTAGATGCACCAGGTGAATGTCCAGCCCAGACTCCACAATCGCTGCCAACACATTGTTGGTGGCATTGAGATTATTGTCCACCGTGTATCGCTTGTGGCTCGGGGATTTCATCGAATAGGGGGCGGAGCGCTGCTCCGCAAAATGCACGATGGCATCCGGACGCTCATTGGCAATGGCCTGAAGCAGTTTGTCATAGTCACGCGCCACGTTAAAGTTATAAAACTGAATGTCACGGCCCGATACCTCTTTCCACGCCTTAAGCCGTGTTCCTATGGGACGAATCGGGGTTAACGACCCCGCCTCAAGCTCGTTGTCAATGTTGCGCCGCGACAGGTTGTCGACGATAACAACCTCATGGCCTAGGTTGGACAAGTGCAGACTGGTTGGCCACCCGCAGAAACCATCGCCGCCCAGCACCATAACTTTGTTCTTCCGCAATATCATCTCTGCCCTTCGCCAAAAAATATGACTCCACCAAAAAACCGCCACGGTACCGCGCAAGACTTGTCCACTGACAAAATTCGCGCCCTCACCGCGTTGGCTGTCCAAAACGGAGCCGAAAAACTTTGAGTACTGAGCCCCGACTCACTTTCGGGTTCAATTCTAACATGCTTGCCTCATCATCGCACCCCGCTCCTGGCGGTATCTTTTGGCACGCAATCGGAGTCTCCGACATTGTCCGACATCACCGTTTCACCCCGCCCAAGCCGCGTTGCTATAATTTGAAAAAGGGGGCGAAGGTGTGCACACGCATGATGGTCCCACGCGTCAACTCATTTGGGCGCTCCTGTTGACGGGCGCGATCTTTGTGCTGCAACTTGTGGGGGCACTGATGTCCCAATCGCTCTCTCTCTTATCCAACGCCGGCCACTTATTTACTGATCTGGGTTCCATCGGGTTGGCCCTTTATGCCGCCAAAGTTGGCCAACACCGCCCCACCCAAGAATTGAGCTACGGATACAGCCGGAGCGGTATCGTGGCTGCCTTCGTCAACGGGCTGATTTTGGCCGCCATTGCGATAGCCTTGATGATCTCCAGCATCTATCGATTCATTCGGCCTGCCCCCGTCAATGCCAGCGTCATGTTAGTTGTGACGATCATTACCTTGGGATTGAATTTGGCCACCTCCTGGGTCTTGCATCCGCCGCAAAAAAGCCGGGACATCAACCGGTGGGGCGTCTATTGGCATGCGTTGGGCGACGCCTTTAGCTCGTTGGGCATTTTACTGGCCGCCCTGTTAATTGATGAGACCGGCTGGAACGGGTGGGACCCGGTGGCCGCTTTGGCCGTGGGCCTCTTCATTCTTTGGGCCAGCTGGAAGACGGCTCGGCCTAGCCTGCGCATCCTCATGGAGGCAACCCCCGAAGGGACGCGCCTCGATGAGATTCGTCAAACCTTTTTGAGCCATCCCGACGTCAATGACGTCCACCATCTGCATGTGTGGTCCATCTCCCCCGAATTGCACGCGCTGTCGGCCCATATCCGCCTTGGCACGACCTCCATTCGCGATGGGCAGCGCGTCATTGAGCAGTTGAACCACGATTTGGCGGCCCATCATGACATTCACCACGTGACCCTGCAAATCGAGGCGGAACAGCATGACGACCCGGACGACGGAATCCCCACAAATTGACACGCTTCGACCTTCCCTGACAAACCCCATCTTTGATACTATGAATATTGTGATTACCTCGGAGGAGGATACCCTGTGCTGCCCGCCCCCAAAACCCGTGCGCCCAAGCGCAAGAGAGCCCCTTGGGCTCTGTTGGCTGTTATTGCCGCCCTGGTAGCGGCTGCCAGTGTGCATCATAAAGCCCATCAGCGTCAAGTTAAGGTGGACCAGTATTGGAGCACCCCAGCCAAGTTGTCAGCGCCGCCGTTAGTGGTGCTGCCGAAAACGCCCGTGGTCACACGCCTTCCCTTTCCCATCGGAGAAAACTCCGGGGTGCTATGGAACCTCAACAACGGCCAACTGTTGTGGGCCATGGATCCCCACCTGCGGGAGCCTTACGCATCGACCACCAAATTAATGACCATATATTTAGCGCTTCACCAATTGCCGCTGAGTCAGGTGGTCAGCATTTCGCCAAGGGCCGCTGCCACACCCGGGTCTGACATCAAGATGGCCGTCGGCAACCGCTTTACGGTCAAGCAGCTTCTCTATGCCTTGATGCTGCGTTCGGCCAATGATTCCGCCGTCGCACTGGCGCAAGCTGACCAGGGGCATGTGGCTAAATTTGTTGCGGAAATGAATCAAACCGCCCAATCGCTGGGCATGCAGGGAACCACCTATGGCGATCCGGATGGGCTGAACCCCCACTCGGCGGGTACGGCGTGGGATCTGAGCATCATCGCCCGACAAGACATGCAAAACCCGCTTTTTCGGCAAATTGTCCGTACCAAAAGCACCAGTCTTCCCTACAACCCGGTCGTCACCAATCTGAACGGCCTCTTGTACTTGGATCCCACCGTCATCGGCGTCAAGACTGGATGGACGGGAGCAGCCGGATTCAATCTGGTCTTTGCTGCGACCCGGCAAGTCAATGGCCAGCCGGTGACGCTTCTAGGCGTCATCATGCACGGACAGCATGGGTTCCCGCCCGAATATCAAGATGCCGAGAAAATTCTAAACTGGGGCTTCAAGACGGTTAAAGGCGCTCCCACCACCGCACCGTAACGCTTTTCCCGGCTACCACTGGCACCCATACGGCAAGACCATGAGACCCAGTCTCCAGCCGCGCCTCCCCCACTACCTGGCCTCTTTCGATGCGCGTTGAAGCCAGTGGGTACCAACGAACCTGCAAGACGCCTTGGGAGACATCGGCGAATGCGCCGAGCGGTTTTTTCACCAGCAGCGGAACGGACTCCGATCGCAAGAGCCAGCCTCGTTTAACTGGAAGCACCCCGATCTCGCGTCCAGCGGGCACGACCGTTCGCCAGGGCACATCACGAAACCCCGTGTTGAGGAGTTGGGTGACATCTCTAAACATGGGACTCAACGATGTTGACGGTTCTCCCAGCACGACCCCGTAGAGCGTCAACGAATTTCCCGCTTGGGCCCGCGTAGCTGCAAACGCCAGACAGGTCCCCGCATAGGGCGTCCAACCGGTTTTAATCCCGATAGCGCCCGGATAGCTCCATAACAATTGGTTCAAATTGGTCAGATCGCCAAACGGTGTTTGAGCCGTTTTGGTCGACACCAGGGTCCGAAACTCCGGGATAGCCATGTCCCGCATGATTAATTTCATCAAATCCCGAGTGGTGGAATACCCATGATGGTTCACGCCGTCGGGGTCCACATAATGGGTCTGATGCATGCCGAGTTGCTGGGCGCGCCGATTCATCTCGGCGATGAACGCACTGGCGCCGCCAGGGTAATTGTCGGCCAACACCCAGGCACTGTCATCGGCCGACGGCAGCATCAATGCCCAGAGCAAATCTTTCACGGTCACCCTTTCGCCGGCAGACAAGGGCACCTCGCTGTCCGCTTTTCTCAATCCGTTGCGATAGTTGGCTACCTCATCGGGGGTGATGGTCACCATCCGGTTTAAGGGATAAATCCGCGGGTGGGTGAGAACCACATTGGCGGTCATTATTTTGGTCACACTGGCAATAGGGCGCTCCGCGTCCCCATGATATTGAAAGAGGGTCGGACCTCCCGCGACCGCGAGTTCGGCACTTCCGGCGGCGGTGCTAAAGCGAGGCTTGGGGGGATGAAGGGCATAATGAGACGCCGCTGTCTCGCGGGGAGCTTCCACCGTTGCGCGAAGCCCAACCCCGCCAATTAAGCCCAGCACCAACACAAATAGAACGGCAATGGAAAATTTCTTCATGCGTCCTCCAAGGCACCGCTCATGGGGGTGCTTCGTATTGTGTAACGATTCAAGCACGACCAGCCATCACTTTACCATTTCCGAAGGAGGAACCGGCGTGAATCCTGAAATCAGGATACTCGATGACGAAGACACCCGCCTAGCCGAGGCCTGGGCAACACTTTCACCTCAATTGGAGGCTCTCGGGCCTCAAGCGGTGCTGGCCTGGGCGACGAAGCAGTTCCCCGAAGGTCTAGTGCTGGCCTCCAGTTTTGGTGCCGAGGACATGGTGCTCATCGACATGCTGACACGGGTCACCGATCACCCGGTGGTGTTCTATTTGGATACGGGACTGCTCTTCCCGGAGACCTACACCCTCATCCGCCAGGTCGAAGCGCGCTACCCGTTGCGACTGGTGCGAGTCGCACCCGCTTTGTCCATCGAGGAGCAAGGCGAGCGCTTGGGTCCCGCGCTCTGGTCCCGGAACCCCGATCAGTGCTGTGCCATCCGCAAGGTCGAGCCACTCCAGCGCTATCTTGCCGATAAGCGCGCCTGGATCACCGGCATTCGCCGTGACCAGACCCCCTTTCGCAAAAACGCCCCGGTAGTAGGATTCGACGAGCGCCACGGGCTGGTAAAAATTAACCCCTTGGCCCCCTGGAGCCAAAAAGATGTGTTTCGTTACTTGGTGAAAAATCAGGTGCCCTACAACCCGCTGCACGACCACGGATACCCCAGCATCGGATGCGTGCCCTGCACCCGTCCGGTCAATCCTGGGGACGATCCGCGTGCCGGGCGCTGGGCAGGACAGGAGAAGACAGAATGCGGACTCCATCTCTAATCGAGCCTCATGGCGGTCTCTTGGTGGAGCAGGAGCTCCCCTTGGCGATCGCCAAGGAACTGGTGCAGACGCTAAGCCACGTGCCCCAAGTCCCTTTGGATCGCTTCCACTACGACGACGTCATCTGCCTGGCTACGGGCGTTTTCAGCCCTCTGCGAGGATTTCAGGACCGCCATCAGGTCCGCTCCGTTCTCGAGACGATGCGGCTTCCCGATGGCCAGGTGTGGCCCATTCCCATCACCCTACCGGCAGTCAGCGACGTGTCAGCCCGCATTCAAAAATCACGGCTGGTACGACTGACCTTAGAGAGCCACACGGTAGCGATCATGCATGTAGATGACATCTTTTGGCAGGACCCCGAAGAAGAAGCGCGGCTCGTCTATGGCACCACCGATCCGGCGCATCCCGGCGTCCGCCGCATGCTGTCGGAAAGCCCGATTCGTCTTGCCGGCCCCGTCACCTTGACCGAGGAGCCTATCTTCGAGGAGAATCCGGTGCTAACCCCCCGGGAAATGCGCGCTCTCATCCGCGAGCGGGGTTGGACCACGGTGGCTGCTTTTCAGACCCGAAACCCACTTCACCGAGCACACGAGTACATTCAAAAGGTGGTGCTGGAAACTGTGGATGGTCTTGTGGTCCACCCCTTGATCGGGACCACCAAGAGCGACGATGTGCCCGCCCGAGTGCGCTGGCAAGTCTATCAGACGCTGCTCGGTGAATATTATCCGAAGTCCCGAACCTATCTGTCGGGATTTCCCGCAGCGATGCGCTACGGTGGCCCCCGGGAAGCGCTTTTGCACGCGCTGGCCCGGAAAAACTATGGCTTTACCCACTTCATTGTGGGCCGCGATCACGCCGGCGTCGGAGCGTTCTATCACCCGTTGGCCAGCCAACAGATTTTCCATCGGTTTTCCCCAGAGGAAATCGGCATTACCATCGTTCCGGCGGAACCGGCCTTTTTTTGCCGCAAGTGTCAGCAGATGGCCACCGCCCGCACCTGCCCGCACGACGCCAGCCAACATGAAAAGCTGTCCGGCACCCGAGTTCGGACCACCCTCAAACAAGGCAACTTTTTGCCACCCGAGACCATTCGCCCGGAAGTGGAGGCGATCTTGCACGCCTACTATCGCGATTTGAGCTGAGAGAACACGGGGACAAAACAACGGAGCGGGATGCCCGCTCCGTTGTTTCTAGTTCCCGGAAGAATCGCTTCGGCACTCCTCTTGTTGGAAATAGGCCAAGATGGCCCGGTCCAGCAGGATGGAAATCCGCAACACCCGTTCGTGCGTGAGCGAGCCGGTTTCTTTGACAGCGCGCTCCAATTCTTGTCTTAATTGGGCCACCCGCCCGTCATGAACCCACCTGCCGCTCACGGTCTCGTCCTTTCCGCCGACTTAAGAAGCATCGTATCCTTTTCGGGTCAATATGTCAATAATTGACAAGGTTTTCCCGAATCCAACGTTGGATGTCACGGAGCTCCGTCTCGCCTATCGTATGCGAGATGGGGTAGCGATGGGCGCTGACTCGGGCACCAGCCGCCTCAAGAATTCGGAGCGTTTCTTCCCCACGCTCGGGCACCACCACCGGATCCTCTGACCCATGCCCCCAAAAGATCGGGAAATCCGCAAGCGATCCCGCCGGCGGAGGCTTAAGCAACGGGGGCGCACTAAGACTAATGATGCCCAGCAACCCTTGTTGTTGGCGATGAACGGCCAGAGCCTGGGCCATCATGCCTCCCTGACTGAAGCCCATGACCACGACCGGCAACACCGGTTCAAGCGTCTCGACCCATTGGTTCAGCGCCTCGACACTTGCTTGCCATTCCTGTACATTAGCGGCACCGTCCCGCCCAAATCCGTACCAGGCATATCCGGGCCCAAAGGCGAACGGTGCCCGCAACGAGTAAACGCGGACGGTGGGTCCAAAGACCGGAGCCAGGGGCAGCAAGTCCTCTTCGTCGCTTCCCCGGCCATGCAAGAGCAGTGCAACAATCTGGGCATCCCCGCTTGGGGCGTCAATCAGCCGCGAATACAGTTCCATGGCTCGCCTCCGTTCTTTGACAATATCCCTACTATACCAAACCGCCCTTCCAATTCCCACCAGGGAGGAGAATCGCTTGGAAAGGCGAATTGAGAAGAAATTTCATTGAGGGGTGTTCCTATGCCTATTTCTGGACCCGCATGGCCCGAGGAGATCTTTACGTTGGCCTGGCCGCAAATTCTCTCCATCGTCGAGAAGCATCCGCAAAAAGAGGCCGTGGTTGCGCCCAGCGCGCGTCTTACCTATGAAGCCATGGCGAAGGATGTCTACCGCACCCAGCGTACGCTAAAAGCCGCCGGGCTCGCGGCTGGCGACCGCCTGGCCGTCATGCTGGGCAACGATTGGCCCTATCTCGCCCTCTACCTGGCCTCGTTAGCCTCCGGCATCATTTTTGTCCCCTTGAACACCAAACTTGCCCGACCGGAAGTCGCGGAAATATTAGACCATGCCGAGCCCCAGCTGGTAATTAGCGACGATGCTCTGAGTGCCCAAATTCCGGAACCCTTTGCCGAAGCCCTGGTGGTGCTCTCACAATGGCAGCGCCGATGGCATAACGCCAGCGACAGCCCGGTGGCTCCCCATCCTGTCCAGACCGACGACGTCGCCTTGATTCTCTACACGTCAGGAACCACGGGGCGTTCCAAGGGAGTCATGCTCACCCATGGCAACATTGCCGCCCAGTTCTATCAAAGTGCCAGTGCCCTGATCGGCATTCGCGAGCCAGATCGGGTCGTCTCTCTTTATCCCCTCTTTCATAGCGCTCAGCATGTCTTCTTGCAGCCGCCGTTGACGGTTGGGGCCACCACCATCATTGATGACTTCTCTCCGCGACGGGTCCATGATTTGATTCACCGAGAGCGGGTCAGCGTCTTTTTTGGGGTGCCTGCCATGTACCATATCTTGCTGCAAGATCCCGAATTTCGGTCCGAGTCATTTCCTGACATCCGAATTCTCACCTATGGAGCCAGCATCACGCCGGTCGAGACCATCCAAACGCTGAAGCGCCGGTTTCCCGACGCCGGTATCAAAAATCTCTATGGCCAGACCGAGAATAGTCCTGCCGTGTCGGGTCTTGATGACCGTTACGCCTTGACCAAACTCGGATCGGTGGGGCTCCCCGTTCCCGGCATGACCTTGGCAATTGTTGACGAGCACGATCAGGAAGTCGCCCCGGGCGTCGTAGGTGAAGTCGTCACCCGTGGGGTCAATCTCATGAAAGGGTATTACAAAAACCCCGAGGCGACGCGCCAAGTATTGGACAACGGTTGGTACCATACCGGCGATTTGGGCTACATGGATGACGAGGGATTTCTGTATGTCATCGATCGCAAAAAGGACATGATTATTCGCGGCGGACAAAATGTCTACCCCGCCGAGGTAGAAAATGTGCTCTATGCCCATCCAGACGTGGTGGAATGTGCGGTGATTGGCGTGCCCCACAAAATCTACGGGGAAGAGGTGGCCGCCGTAGTCGTCAAGAAGCCCGATTCTCATCTCTCAAGCGACGATCTCGCCTGGTTTGTTAAAGATCGGATTGCCGCCTATAAAGTGCCGGTCCGCTATTATTTTGTGGATGAACTACCCCACAACGCCAGTGGCAAGATACTGAAGCGTGAACTGCGGGAGTTGGCCCACCAAGGGGTTCTCTAGTCCACGATATGTAACAGTGCGGCGTGATACAATAGAAAAAAGTGAGTAGAAAGGAGGGCGAACCGTGGGAGTTGCCATTGTCGATGCGCTGGGACGTCCATTGGAAGATTTGCGCATCTCCGTGACCGACCGGTGCAATTTTCGCTGCGTGTACTGCATGCCCAAAGAGGTGTTTGGCCCCTCGTTCGCCTTCTTGCCGCGTTCGGATCTGTTAAGCTTTGAGGAGATTACCCGGGTGGCCCAGCTATTCGCGAGCCTCGGGGTTAAGAAGCTTCGCATCACTGGCGGCGAGCCGCTGGTGCGAAAGAATCTGGAGCAGCTCATCGGAAATTTGGCGGACATTCCCGGCATCGAGGACATCGCCATGACCACCAACGGGTCGCTGTTGGACCGGGGCCGGGCTCAACGCCTCAAAGATGCTGGCTTAAAGCGGATCACGATTAGCCTCGATTCCCTGGACAATGCCCGCTTTCAAGCCATCAATGAGGTCGGTTTTCCTGTCGAGCGGGTGTTGGCGGCCATCGACAATGCGGTGGCGGTCGGCTTGTCCCCCGTCAAAGTGAATATGGTGGTCAAGCGGGGTGTGAATGAGGAAGACATCCTGCCCATGGCTGCCTACTTTCGAGGACGCAATGTCACCCTCCGTTTCATCGAATTCATGGATGTGGGAACGGCCAATGGTTGGCGGCTTGACGACGTGGTGACAGCCGACGAGATTTTGTCCCGGGTCGGGAACCAGTGGCCGCTGGAGCCTGTCCCGCCGTCAAAGCCGGGCGAGGTAGCGCGGCGCTTTCGATATCGGGATGGCCAGGGAGAAATTGGTGTCATCAATTCCGTCAGCCAGCCTTTTTGCCACAACTGCTCGCGAGCCCGTCTCTCGCCCGATGGCCAGCTGTATTTATGTCTTTTCGGCCAACAAGGCGCCGATGTGCGCGCTTGGCTCCGCGATGGCCTCAGCGACCAGGAGATTCAATCACGCTTGCAAGCGGTTTGGTCCGGGCGTCGGGTACGCTACTCGGAGGAACGCAGCCAAGCCACGTCCAAGCTGCCGCGGGTGGAAATGTTTCGCATCGGCGGATAAGGCACCATGATACAGAGAGAAGGAACACAGCATGAGCAATCGTAAATTGCCCGACCAACTGGGGCCCATGGACTCTGAGTGGACCACCATGTCCACCAGTATCCTGCCGCCTCCGACTCCTGTCGATCAGGAGAAAATCCGCCAAGCGGTCGCCATGATCCTCGAAGCCGTCGGCGAAGACCCGGAGCGCGAAGGGTTGAAGGACACCCCTGATCGGGTGGCACGTATGTATGTGGAAATTTTTTCGGGCTTGAGGCAAGATCCCCGGGAGGCTTTGGCCACCCGCTTCCATGTGGATCATGACGAGGTGGTGGTGGTGAAGAACATCCCCTTTTATTCCGCCTGTGAGCATCACCTCTTGCCCTTTTATGGCGTGGCCCATGTGGCCTATCTGCCCAGCGGCGGGGAGGTGACGGGGCTTTCGAAGCTGGCGCGGCTGGTTGAAGCCTATGCACGGCGTCCCCAGGTTCAGGAACGCCTGACCAATCAAATTGCAGACACCCTGGAGCAGGAGTTGGCCGCCCAAGGGGTGCTGATCATGATGGAAGCTGAGCACCTCTGCATGACCATGCGGGGTATCCAGAAGCCGGGCAGCCGTACCGTTACTGTGGCGTCGCGCGGCATCTACCGCGACCAAGCCGACCGGCGCAACGAAGTGTTGCAACTGATGCGCTGACGCGTTATTCCTTTTTATTGCGGCTACTGCGAAAGTCATGGCGATGGTCGCGATAGTAGCGAATGGCCGGACGATAGACGTCCAATGATTCTTCGCGGCCGGTTTCAGCAATCACTTGCAATAGGGTCGAGATGGCCTCTCCGTAGTTTCCCATCTGCTCTAAGGTCAAGGCGTAGAACACGGCCAGCGCCATATGGTGCGGGTATTCGTGATGCGCCTTCTCCAACACTTGGTAGGATTCCAACACCCGACCCACGACTCTAAGGCTTGAACCCAACCCAATCATCGCATCGATGCGATGGGCCCCATCCAAATCGCCGTCCAGCGCGGATTGATAAAAGTCGATGGCTTCCGCCTCGCGCCCCTGGTTATCCAATATCACGGCCATTTCAAACACGAGGCGCGGATTCTCCGGATCCTCATCCAGCCAAATTCTCAGTTGTCTCTCCGCTTCCTCATACCGCCCCTTCGCCTTTAAATGCCGCACCAGCGACAAGTCGGGAACCCGCTCCGCCAACCCCGCCACCTCCATTTTTTCTCATTGTATCAGAATCATTTGGGAATTTCTGTAATATTTCCGACAACTGCCGCATAGGATGAAGTGTGTCGACCATTTTAGGGGGGGATTCCTCATGGCTTCTCAGGCAGTTATGAACCCGTGGCGGGAGGCGCTCGACCAAGCTCTGGACGAACTGGCCCAGGCGGAGCATTCATTTGAATGGGCAGACCCTGATTTTTGCGATTACTACATCTACCGCATCCAGGCGGCTAAGGAGAAAGTGGCGCTCATCCTGCGCCAGGCGCGTGTTGCCTACGGCATCCAGCGCCCCGCCATGCTAACCGGCACAGCGGAGCGCCGAGCCATTAGCGCATCCCCGGAAGACGCCTCGTCGTCGGGTGCATAAGTGGTTCCCTGGTGAGTCTTGAACCGCCCTTTTCGACCAATTCTTCCGCCCACAGTTCCAACATCATCAACGCATAGACCTTTCGGGCAGCTGCGGGAGACTGACCGTTCAGCTGCCCCAACAAGGCTTCCACTGTTGGGACCTGAAACCAGCCGCGCGAGCGGAAACGACTGGAGGTCAAGGTGTCATACGCCAAGTCGTATAGCGGACCAGACATGAGACTGGTCAGCGGCGTGGGAAATCCACTTTTAGGGCGGTAGACCACCTGGCTCGGCAGATAGCGTTCTCCCACGCGGCGCAGAACGCGCTTGTCAAACGATCCTTGGCGGCGGAGCGCAAAAGGAATCTGAAGTGCCAACTCCACGACCTGGTGATCGCAATAAGGCACGCGCACCTCAAGATTGTGGTGCATCCCAATCCGATCGGCTTTCAAGAGAACATCGTCGGGCAAAAACCATCGCACATCAAATCCCTGCATGGCTTGGAGCTCCATGAGATGCGCGTGTTCGTGCCAATAGCCGGCTACCTCCGACGACCGATCCGGGTGGACCAGTTCCGGCACCAACAGTGCCGATTGCTCCTCCGGCGAAAAGGTAAACCCGACGCCGCGATAACGGTGATGGACCGGCACCAGGCTTCGCCTGAACGCCCCAGACCCCGGCAGCCCGGCTTGAGCCCACAGGCGCCGTATCCCGGCCGGGATACGCCGGAGCGGCGCCAGACTGGCCACCTCGCCATACCCGGCGTAGCCCCCGAAGATCTCATCCGCTCCCTCACCCGACAACATCACCGTGTGACGTTCCGACGCTCGCCGAGCCAATCCATCCAGCGGCAGCACCGTAGGATCGGCCATCGGTTCGTCCAGAACATAGGCCAGCTCCCGCACCCGCTCCGGGGTGATGATCCAGTCCACGGGTACCGTTCTTAGCTTGACTCCTACATGATTAGCCACTTTCTCCGCCCAGGCGCTCTCATCATAGCCGGGATAGTTGGCGGGAAAAGTCGCCGCCCAGGCCTCAAGCGGCCCGTCTGCGGCGCGACTCGCTAATGCCGCCAGCACACTGGAATCAAGCCCGCCGGACAGAAAGACCCCTAGTGGCACGTCAGACACCAAATGCGTGCGGGCAACCTCTTTCAACACCGCGTCCAAGCGGTCGGCCCAGTCATCGAGATTTCCCGTCAGCGAAGGGTTGATAAGTTGAGGCTGCCAATACCGCCACCGCCGTTTGCGTCCATCAGTTCCCATTAAGAGAGCCTGACCTGGCTCCAATTTGGTGATACCCTGCAATAACGTTCCCGGAGCGGGCACAAAACGATGGCCCAGGTATTCGGCCAAGGCTTCTTCATCTAGCGATGGCTGAAATTCCGGCACACCAAAGAACGCCTTGATTTCGGAGGCAAAGGCCATCGTCCGACCCATATCCCAAATGTAAAGCGGTTTTTGTCCGAGCGGGTCGCGTGCCAACAGCAGCTCTCCTCGCCGCCTGTCCCAGATGGCCAACGCATACATGCCGGTTAGGCGAGACAAAAAATCTGGCCCTTCCTCCTCATATAGATGTACCAACACCTCACCATCGGCATCACTTCTTAGCCGGTGGCCACGTGCCGCAACCCAGGATCGAAGCGCTTGATCGTTGTAAATCTCGCCATTATAAACCGCCACCACCTGGCCATCTTCAGAGACATAGGGCTGTGCGCCATGAGCGAGATCGCGAATTGCCAGCCTCCGCATACCCAGCCCAAGCCCACGGTCGATAAAGACACCCTCACCATCCGGGCCGCGATGTTTCAGCGCTTGCAGCATCTGCTGTATTTCCTCAGGAGTCGTGTACCAATTTTGTCGCCAAATCCCCGCTATTCCGCAGATGGTTCTCACCTCAATCGTTGGATTGTCTTTAGTATGCCTCAACCACGGAAACAAAAGAAGGCGCCCCCTTTTTTGAAACGAAAGGGGGACGCCAATTGCAACCGTTTAGTCGAGGTAGTCCTTGAGCTTTTTACTGCGTGTGGGATGCCGGAGCTTCCGGAGCGCCTTGGCCTCGATCTGGCGAATACGCTCACGCGTCACGCCAAAAACCTGCCCAACCTCCTCCAGCGTCCGAGCGCGACCATCGGTCAGGCCAAAGCGCAGTCTCAGCACTTTCTCTTCTCGGTTGGTGAGCGTATCCAGAACCTCTTCCAGCTGCTCTTTTAGGAGCTGATACCCAGCCGCTTCCGCGGGCGCCGGGGCGTCCTCATCCTCAATGAAATCACCTAGATGCGAGTCCTCTTCCTCGCCAATCGGGGTCTCTAGGGAGACCGGCTCTTGCGCCACCTTCAAAATCTCCCGCACCCGCTCGACGGTGATGCCCATCTCTTTGGCAATCTCTTCCGGCAATGGCTCACGCCCATACTCTTGCAACAACTGGCGCTGGACGCGAATCAGCTTATTAATGGTCTCGACCATGTGCACGGGAATGCGGATGGTGCGAGCCTGGTCCGCAATCGCACGGGTAATGGCCTGCCGAATCCACCAGGTCGCATAGGTGCTGAACTTATACCCTTTGCGGTAGTCAAATTTTTCCACCGCCTTGATGAGTCCGAGATTGCCTTCTTGTATCAAGTCCAAAAAGAGCATCCCGCGTCCCACATAGCGTTTCGCGATCGACACCACCAAACGCAAGTTGGCCTCCGCCAACGCCCGTTTGGCCTCTTCGTCACCGGCTTCGATGCGCTTAGCCAACTCGACCTCTTCTTCCGCGGTCAAGAGTGGAACCCGCCCGATCTCCTTAAGATACATCCGAACCGGATCGTCAATGGCTACCCCATCCGGAACCGAGACTTCGCGCTCGGGCTCCTCCTCGGCCTCCGGCTCCACGTCATCGGGCTGCGGACCGTGTTCCGCCTCCAGCGGCACCTGTTCTCCCACCAGCTCGATGCCCAGTTCCCCAAACATCTCATAAATATTGTCTATCTGATCCGGAGGAAGGTCGACCGACTGCAGGGTGTCGACAATTTCTCCATACGACAGTTTTCCGCGTTCCTGACCACGGCGAATAAGCGCCTTGACCTCGTCAATCTCCGGAACGCTGTTCTTCCCCTGAGCCAATGCTATCCCTCCTTTCGCACCTGCATCTGGGCAATACGGCCGCTTAACCGCCGAATTTCCTCCATCAACTCGGGACTGGTATCGCCTTGCCGAGCTCGCTCTTGGAGCCCTTGCCACCGGCGTTCGGTTTCCCGCCGCTCGAACGCCTCGACTAAATCATCGATGGCTGGAATCCCTCCGTCTGGTTCGTGATATTGCCCCATTGCGACCCATAACGACTCGGCGCGCGAGTCGGCGCGATCCCACGCCACACCCTCGGCATCACCAGCCTGCAACACCGCTAACAAAAACTGAATCGCGGGGTCCTGGGCCCACTCGGGCAACGCCCGCTTGACCCGTTCAATCTGGTCCGGATGGTTCTTCAGCGCTAGCAGCAGCCGCACCTCCAATGGCGGTACGGACCGCTTGACAAACGCCGTCACCTCCATATTATGCCTATTTTTTCCGATTGTATGCTGGACCTCTTGCACAACACCTAAACTTTGTGATAGGATTCTTGGTTGTACACGAAGCGTCCTTGCGATTAGTTCGACATACCCCGCTTGCTCCACCGGATCTTTCACCGCTTGCACCAACGGCTTCAACCCTTTCACGGCTTCCGCCCTACCACGGGGACTCATCAACCCGGGCATTCGACCGATCCGCTGAATCTCCGCCTCAACATACGGCACCTTTTGTTGATATGCTTCCAAGAGTGCCTTGCTGCCACCCCGCACGATGAATTCGCCGGGATCTTTGACGCCGTCCGGCAAAACAATTCGGTTCACCCGAAGTCCCGCCCCAGCCAAGATTAGATATGCCCGCCGCATGGCCTCCTGGCCGGCGGCGTCCCCATCCAGCAACAAGTCCACCTCGTCACAATACCGCGCCAGATACCGGGCGTGGACATCGGTCAGCGCCGTTCCCAAGGCCGCCACGGCTTGTCCCAGTCCCGCTTGGTGACAAGCCAACACGTCGAAGTACCCCTCGACAATCAGCGCCGCCTTACCCTTCCGCCAAAGAGGACGTGCCAAATGTCCAGCATATAACAGTTGCCCCTTATGAAACAACGGTGTCTCGGGCGAATTTAAGTATTTCGGTTGCTGGCCTTCTCCCAAAGCCCGGCCTCCGAAAGCCACCACCCGACCTTCGTTATCCCAAATAGGGAACATCAGTCGGCCGCGCCACCGATCGTAGGCTCCGCCTTGATCACGGCTGACAGCCACACCCGCTTCCACCATCTCATCGAGCCCGACCCCACGGCGCTTTAGCCGGTCAATCAATCCCTGCCAGCCGTCGGGCGCATAACCCAACTGAAACTTTTCCACCGACGCGGCGTCTGTTCCCCGCTGCTGCAAATACGGCTTGACGACGTTCGCATGGCGGCCGAAGTTTTCCCGGAAGTACTCCTGAGTCCACTCCAGAACCGCCCTTAGGCGTTGGTACGGATCGCGCGGCGCCTGACCGTCACTGGGAATGGGAATGCCGGCTTCCTCGGCCAACGATTCCACCACGTGACGAAACTCACGTCCTTCAACGTGCATGAGAAACGTAAAGACCGTTCCGCCCTGGTGGCAACCAAAGCAATAATAGAGTTGTTGCTCGGCATCCACACTGAAGGACGGCGTCTTCTCCGCATGAAACGGACAGAGTCCCCACCAATGTCGGCCCTTTTTTTTGAGACTGACGTGCCGGCCCACCACCGCCACTATGTCGACGGCCTGGCGCACGCTGTCAATCCATGCTTGTCGGCTCTCATAGGGCATGGGAATCACTCCCGTTCGTACCGATCAAAATTCGTCACGAATCGTAAATCTCCTGCTGATGGCGAAAACTTCGCCTGGCCATATTCAGGCCCTGCGCTGGCCCGGCTCCTCCACGTTGCGAAATGACCACCAATAGGCGACGAGATTCAAACTCATAAAGAACACGGCGCCGAAAACGGGGGTATCCAATATCGTATCCATCATGGCTCCGCCCACGGCCGGGGTAATCATGGAGGTCACTTGGGAGGGCAGCGAGCTAAAGGCCGACACCCGGCTCCGATATCGGCTTTCACTTACGCCCATCACAAACGACTGTCGGGCTGGCATGCCGAGCGAATTGAATACCATGCGTAGGAGATAGAATCCTCCGGCCAGCCAGAAGCTCGGCATGAACACCATCATCAACATCAGACCGAGGCCGATGCCCCGCGTCACGGTGACGGTCTTGACCGCGCCCAGACGCCGCGCCAATCGGGAAGACCATAGATACGGAAAGGCCGCCGCCAAGTTAATGGCCGTGTACAAAATGCCAATTTCCGATGGCCCCACCCCAAAACGGCGGTAGAACCAGTAGGTCAACAGCGGACCGAGGAAGCCAAACCCTAATCCGTTTAAGGCATTGGTGAGTCCCAGCCGCCCCATTAGCGTGCGCAATGGGATCGGCGGTGGCGCCTCCTGTCCCGCCTGCTGGGGCGGTGCTTCTTGGATAGGCAGTGCACTCAGCGCCATCAGCAGCGATAAGCCGGCCGCCACGAAAAACAGCAGACGATAACCGGAAACCCAGCTCCACCCCGCACCATGAAGCCAATCAGGAACACCGGCCACGATGGACCCGGCAGCGCCCGCCAACACGCCAATGAAGGAAATGCGCCCAAATGCGGCGGTTCGATTGGGAGCGGGAACCGACTCGGCCACCAACGGCTGCTCGGCCGGAAATACCGGTCCCCAAGATCCGCCGCTACCGGCCCCGCCGCCTCGGCCCACACCGCCGAGACCACTGGCTAACACCGCCCAAAGAAACACGTGGCTGAAGCCCATCACCGCGCCGCCAATGGCCGAAAACAAGGCCAATCCGATGATGGCGCGGCGCCGTCCGTACAGATCGGCAAACAACCCCACCGCCGCCACCAAGAGCACGGTAATGGCACCCGAAAGCGCGACCACCAATCCAATGCGGCTTGCGCTGTACCCAACCTTGGCCAGATATAAGGGAAAAATTACGGTCAAAAATGCGGTGATAAAGCTTCGGAGCGCTCGGCCAGCATATATCCATTGCAAATTCCGGTTCGGTTGCATGCGCTCGCCTCGACAATAGTATACCACACCTATCCAGCGACCATTAAAAGAGGATTCCCGCCGCCAAACGCGAAGCTTTCTCCATAAGTCACAGGGAGGCAACAGGATGCCATCTTGGTCGGAATTTGTTCCCGACTCATCACGTATTCCCGAGTTGTTCGAAAAAATCCCCTTGATGACCAAATACGCTTGGTGGCAGACATTTCCCGTGAAGACAATGGTCCTGGCGTTCCGACCGAAAGCCGAAACGGGTATTTGATCCCCCCCTTCACCACCAAGTCCAACGGACATGGTCTCGGACTCTCGGCTGTCCACGCCAATGTCCGCCAGCATGGAGGCAGCATTTGGGTCAGTTCGGCGCCGGGGCCATGTTTCATATGTTTTGCCCGTCACGTCCGAAGCCGAACCCCAAACGACGGGAAACATCCTGCTGGTGGATGATGATCCTGCCGTCGCGAGGACCTTTGACGGCACGACCCGCTTGAAGCCATCGCCTGGCTTCAAAAGCATCCTGCAGACGTGGTAATGGTCCGTTGGCATCCAACCTTTCATCCCTTGCTGACGTATCTGATATCCGAAAAGCCGCACCTTCCCCTCATCGTGCTCCGCGGGGCCAATGATCAGTCCCGTCCGGAATCCTTACCCGTCATGTCAAAGCCCTTGGGAACGCATTGCCGACGCCTTGGACACGCTCGGGCCATCCCGATAGACCGCAGCACCACCCCCTATCGTCGCTCCCTGCGCGACAGGGTCAACGTGACGGTAGCGACAGCGTGAGCGGCCTCGATGCGTGCCAAGCGACGCTGAGCCGTCCGCATTCTTTGGCGGAGCGCTCGGTCGCGAAGAATCTGGTCAATCGCCTGCCGGAGCTCCATTGGGGTGTCAGCAGCGAGCGCTGCGCCCTCCCGTTCCACCAAACGGGCGTTGCCCCGCTCCTGCCCGGGCAAGGCGCGGAATATCACTAAGGGGCGGCCTAAGGCCAAAACCTCGGACAGGGTGAGCGCGCCGGCCTTGCTCACCACCACATCGGCGGCCTGCATCCACAATGCCACCTGCTCTTGAAATGGCAGCAGCGTGACGCGATTTCGTATAGAAAGCCGCTGGGATGCCCGCTGAAGCGCCTGGTCCGCGTTGATGATGAGAGTGAGGACCTCTTTGGGCAAATCCCCCAGGTGGTTCATCAGGGCAGCGGCCATCCCTTTCCGAAAGCCTTGGGAGGTGCCCATGATGAGAACTCGGGGTCTCGCATCCCAGTCCAACAGTTGGCGCGCCTCCTCCGGAGCTGCGGCGTTGGCGAAGGCCGGGTCAATTGGGATGCCGGTCACCTTCAGCCGCCGATCGGCTACCCCCCGCCGACGAAAGGCGTCCCGAGCCGCCTCGGTGGGAAGACAATAGCGATCGATGCCATAGTGCACCCAACTAGGGTGGACAACAAAGTCGGTCATCACCTCAACGACCGGATTGTGCCAGCGCCCCGTGCGCTTCAGGGCTCCGAGCACCATGAGCGGCATGGGGTGAACCGCCACCACTACCTCGGGTCTCGTCTCTAACAGCAAGGCCCGAAAAGCCTCGAGCCCGGAACGTTCTTCCATCCGCCGCCACCATCCATAGCGGGACAGCCACCCGGTGAAATCGTACATTGCCCCATATCCGGCGGGAAAGTCGCGCGCCAAGCGCCCATGCACGCCCAAAAGCGCCTGCGTGAGCCGAGGCGGCAGCACGTCTAAAAAATCGTGGATAACCACCGATACGTCCGGGTCTTGAGCTTCCAAAGCAATTTTGAGAGCCCGGGCGGCACGATGATGTCCGAATCCAAAACCGGCAGATGCAATTAATATCCTCATAACGCCAGCATTTCTTGGGCCGCCGCCTGCCCGCTCAAGACAGCGCTCTCCAACGTCGCCGGCCACCCTGTGCGTGTCCAATCGCCGGCTAAATACACCCCATTGATGGCGGTGCGAGGCTCGGGCCGATGGGCTTCGATTCCCGGGCGGGACCGGAACGTGGCGTGCGGCTGCCATACGATCCGGGTGCGCGTCGGAAGCGGGATCCCGAGCCGGGCGGCCACGCGACGGGCAATCGCCCCCCCTAAGTCGGCGCTGAGATGGCGCCGAAGAGCGTCCGCAGCCGAAATGGACACCGCCAGCACCGCCCCGTGCCCTTGTCCCAAAATCTCTCTGCGGTTGAACACCATCGCGGCCGGCTCCTCGTCCAGCAAAAGCGCCACCTCCTCCGGCCACACCGGACGGTCATAGAAGAGATAGGCGTTGACAATGGGGCTGAACGTCATGGCGGGAACCGCCAATTGCCCATCCAGCCCACTTTGAGACACCAGCGCCGCCAGTCGATCCGGCGGCACAGCCAAGACGACCTGATCCACCAGCCAGGTTCCCTTGGGCCCCAAAACGCCCACTACCCGCCCATTTTCCACCCGAATGCGCGACACCCCATGGGACAGCAGGATCTGGACCCCCAGAGCGCGGGCGTAATCGGCCAACTGTTCCGACACCTGAGAGAGCGGCCGGATGAAGAAGCCGAGTCGCGCTCCTGAAAAGCCACGCTGCAGCAACAGCGAAAAAGTAGCCAGCCCCAAGGCCGCACCCGCTTCATCGCTTGGGGCATTCATCACTTCCCTGCCAATCGCATCCCAAAAGTACTGCCGCGATCGTCGCGTCTGCCCATGCTCAGCCAGCCACTCGCCCCAGGTTTTGGTATCCTCAGCCAATGAGTTTTGCGGGCTGCCCCCGGCGATGGCCAAGCCGGCCTTCAGCACACCCAGGCGCTCCCGACCACTGAGCGCCCGATAGCGAAGAACCGCCGGAACCAAATGGAGCGGTCCCGGCCAGCGTTGAGATCCCAGCCAATGGCGGCCCGCGGAGGACACAACCGGGACGCTTAAGAGACGCTGAAATCGGATGGCCGTCTCCTGTCCGCTTTCCCCCAGTAGTGCGACGGCGGCCTCGCAGAGCCCCAACAGCACGTGTTGGCCGTTATCCAACCAGACTCCACTCTCGGTATCCTGAAAGGAAAAGGCGCGGCCTCCGGGACGCGGCGCCTGCTCCAGGACCGTGACCTGAACCCCGCGTTGCTGCAGCCGGATAGCGGCCGTAAGCCCCGCCCATCCGGCCCCGACCACCACCGCGCGGGACGCTATGCGTTGGCCCGCCAAAAGGTCCCCCCCACAATATGCAATATCTCGCGCCGGGAGACCCCGATGCGCTGCTCCCAGACATTAAAGCCGGACTGCTTGATCTTTTGCAGGACCAAATAATAGACGCCGTACAACATACGCAGGCACCGTACCGAATCGGCTTCCACCATAGAAAACAACTCAGCTGCCTCACGATAATATTGTTCTGCCCGCGCCGCCTGCACGGCCAGAACGTGCGCCAATTGCGGGGAAAATCGACCTAGCGGCAAATCTTCGGGGGTCATCCCGGCATTTTCAAAATCCTCGGCGGGAAGATACCGTCGACCGCGGCCCGCATCCTCTTTCAAATCGCGGATGATGTTGGTTAATTGCAAGGCGACCCCCAATTTTGCCGCTAGCCGCCGAGCGCGCACGTCGGTGGCCCCGAAAACCTCCACGCAAAGCACGCCGACCGACCCCGCCACATAGAGGCAATAGGTCTCCAATTCCTGGTAGGTCCGGTAGGTCAAGGCCTCAAGATCCATGCGCATTCCCCGCAATAGCGCACGAAACGGCTCATCGCTCAGGCGAAAGCGCCGGATGGCATCGCCCAGCGCCACCGCGACCGGTTCCGAAGCCTCCTGCCACGCCTCGCTGCGAGCCGCGAGATAGACTTCTTCAACCCGCTCCAACTGATCCCACGCCTCGTCTTCCTGATAATCGTCGACCGCATCGTCGCACATGCGGCTCCACGCATAAATAGCATAAATGGCCGAGCGCTTTTCCGGCGGGAGTAGCCGCATGCCGTAATAGAAACTGGACCCGGCCATTTTCACGCGCTCGGCCGCAACGCGATGCGCCTCATCAATTCGCCCCATAGTCTCGCGGCTCCATCCTCGCAGGAGGATGACCCGCTCGCCCCCTTCCGCCTGGTTGCTAATGCCAAAGTCCACCTGCCGCCACGGCACCCATAATGCTGAGCTTTTGGCCCACCGTCACCACGGGACGGCCGAGAAATGGATTAAACGCTTGGCGCCGCAGCGCCTCCACCACCGCTTGGCCGCCAAGCCGATATAATTTCAACTGCAGTCCGAGACGTTTAGGCACCATGTGCTCAAGTCTCGCCCCGCGCTGAAACAGCCGCTGTATTCGGTCCGCCTGATAACGGCCGAACGCAGAGATTGCCTCCGAATCCAAGGTCCCCCCCACTCCGGCCGCCTGCGCCAACGCCCGGCGCGACAAGCCAAATTGCGCCAACTCCTCTTCGGGCCAATAGTTTCGACCACGCTTGAGGTCCCCGGCGGTGTCTTGAAGAAAGTTGGCCAACTGCAATGCTGTACAGGTGGCATCGGAAAGCCTCCAACGTTCCTCATCGCGAATCCCGAACAGCCCCAATACCAACCGCCCCACCGGATTGGCAGAGTGGCGGCAATAATCCATGACCTCCTCGACGGTCTGATAGTCCTTCGCCTGTTGATCCATTTCATTCGCCCGAATGAGCCGATCGAATTCCTCAAAGGGCAGCTGAAACTCCTCAACGGTGCGTTCGAGTGCCCGAAACGCGGGCTGCTCTGCACGGCCTTGATAAGCGCGTATGAGCTCCTCGCGCCACCCCTGCAAGGCCTCGCGGCGATCGCCGGGGAATTCATCGCCTAAATCGTCGACGCCCCGGCAAAAGGCATAAATGGCGGCGAAATGCGGGCGGAGTTGGGCAGGAATAAACACCGACAGTACCGAGAAGTTCTCGTAATGAGTGCGCGCCAGGCGCTCGCAATAGCGAAAGTCCTCCCGAATCCGTGACGCTTCCGCCGCCGCCATCAGCGTTGTCCTCCGCGAAGCGCTTTCTGATACCGCGCTAAGGCGAGCACGGGGAAGATGTCGCGGTACAGGGCGTAGTTAATATAAAAGTCCTTGGGAAAGCCCGTACCGGTATATTGCGGCTCGTCCCATCCGCCATCTCCCTTTTGCTGCGCCACCAGATAAGCCACGCCGCGCTGTACGCTGTATTGCTGATGTCGTCCGCCGGCAATGAGCGCCATGGTTGCCCACGCGGTCTGGGATGCGGTGCTCGGTCCGGTTCCACGGAGGCTCGAATCAACATAGGAATCGCAAACCTCACCCCATCCGCCATCATCATTCTGGTGCGCCTCAACCCAATCCAAGCATTTTTGCACCCACGGCTCGCTAAGGTCGTACTGAATGGCTTGCAGCCCCGGCAACACGGCGCCCGCACCATAGATGTAATTGACCCCCCATCGACCAAAGAAGGCTCCGTCCGGTTCCTGCCGCTCCTTGAGGAACTTGACCGCACGGTCGATTACGGGCCAGGCATCGTCGTAGCCAAACTGGCCCAACGACTCCAGCACATGTCCGGTGACATCCTCGGTGGGCGGATCGTTAACCCAGCCGAAATCGCTAAACGGAATTTCCGACACCCAGGTCTTGACATTGTCCGCATCAAACGCGCCCCAGCCGCCGTTTTGGCTCTGCAATCCCACCATCCAGCGGAATCCCTTGGTAAGGGCTCGCTTGCGCCGGGCGTCATCCGGCAAATCCAGCTGATTCAACGCCATCAGCACGATAGCAGTGTCGTCAATGTCGGGATAGGTGTCATTGGCAAACTCGAACGGCCATCCGCCCGGCTTAACTTTCGGCCGACGCACGGCCCAGTCGCCTCGAACCTCTAAGACCTGCTGATCGAGCAGCCATTGCCCCGCTTGGACCAACGCGGGATGGCTGGCCGGGACTCCCGCTGCGCGAAGAGCCAGCACCGCCAATCCCGTGTCCCACGTGGGCGATACGCAGGCTTGAAACCACCAGCGTCCGTCGTCCGACACCCCGAACCCTTCCAGCCCCTCAAACCCTTTTTTGAAGGCGGGATGATCCGTGCGGTTTAAGACCTTGAAGACAATCAGAGAATAAAACCACGGGGGTTGAATGCCGCCCCAACTGCCATCTCTCTCCTGACGGTCAACCAGCCATTGAAAGGCGCTCTCCACCGCCCGTTCACGCCCCGGGTGCCAACCGCGACGGTGATACCAATGAAGCCACCGATCGAGGCGATAATAGAAACTCGCCGGTCCTTCTATGCGGGGCTCCGGCCGGACCCCGCGCTCCAATTCGATCACCCGCTGCTCCGGCGGGAGGGGAAACACGGGCCGTTTGGCCATGAGAATGGCCAGCGCCACCACCGTAGGCCGTGCCCAGCTGCCAAAATCCCAAATGCTCCGCTTGGCTTTGGGCGAGAACCACATAATTTCTGGCGGCAAGATGGGCAAGTCCTCCCAATCATATTGCCCCAACAACGCCAGCCAAAAGCGCGTGAATACCCGGCTTTTCTCAATCCCCCCCTGTTCCCGAATGTAGTTGCGGGCCTTTGTCATGGGTTCGGACTCGGGATCTTGACCGGTCATCTTGAGCGCTTGATAGGCTTCAATCGTCGCGTTCAGGTCCCCGCCCTGACCCCAGTAAATCGACCATGATCCATTGTCGTTCTGCGTGCTCAATATATAGCGCCGAACCTGCTCCTCCCGTTCCGGCCACCTCTTCTCCAAAATGTGCAGTAGCATCACATACTCCGCTTCCATGCACACATTGGTGATGAGGTCGCCCCACCAATAACCTTCCTCCCGTTGCAATCTTAAGAGGTGATCTTTCGCCGCTTCGAGCGCGCGGGACACGCGATCTTCAACTACAGCTCCCGTTATGCTCATGCTCATCCGACCTTTCATCCTGGCTTTTCGGGAAACTCCTAAACCAATCGATCGCCTCCCGGAGAGCCTCGTCAATAGGGGTTTGGGGCAACCCCAGCTCCTGGACGGCACGTCCCGCCGTGTAAAACATGGGACGCCGCGCCAATTCGACACCGGCAATGGGCGCACGGGGCGCATGTCCGGTTATTTTCGACCAGCCTAGTTCGTCAACATAAGCAAAGGCCATTGCCACGCCGAGCGGCAGGCGGATCCGCGGAGCGGGCACACCAGCCAATGTCTCGATGCGGCCCAACAACTCGCGGAAAGTGAGATTAACATGCCCGAGAATATAGCGCTCACCGGTTTGGCCTCTCTCCCATGCCAAAATATGCCCGATGGCAACATCGTTAACCGACACCCAATTAAGCCCTGTATCCACGTAGGCCGGCATCCGTCCCCGAGCCGCCTCCCAAATCAGTTGTCCAGTGGGTGTGGGCTTAATGTCTCGGGTTCCCACTGGCGTCGAGGGATTGACGATGACCGCATCCAACCCCTGGCGGCAGGCCTCCCGAACCACCTCCTCGGCCAATACTTTGCTGCGTTTGTATCCGTCCGGCACCTGGTTCGGATCCACCAAACGGGTTTCATCAGCCGGCAACCCATCGTCTCGGAGTCCCACCGCCGCCGTGCTGGACGTATAGACCATCCGCTCAATGCGCGGATGACGGCCGACGGCCTCAATCAGGCGCCGAGTCCCCCCCACGTTGGTTTCGTACATTTCGCGGGCGTGCCGTCGCTCCAAGGAATAGCGAGCCGCCACGTGAAACACTCCCTGGACATCATTCAGAGCATCGTCCAACCCCATCCCGGTGGCCAAATCGCCGTACGCCACCTCAACCGCCAAATTTCCCAACGCCCGTTTGGCCGCCTGGCTTCGGACCAAGGCCCGGACCGTCATGCCCTGAGCCAAGAGCGCCCGGGTCACATGCCAGCCAATGAAGCCGCTGGCACCGGTTACGAGAACCCGCATAACGCATCCCTCACTTGCCGGGTCAGTACACGCTGGGCTACCCACGATCGCCAGGGCAACCCCACCGCAGCTGGCCAACTCGTGATTCGCCGCCAAGTCGGCATCCAACTTGCCGGCCCGTCAACCACCACTCGGATGACGGTTAGAGGAATATTTCCCTGACGCGCCACCTGGGCCCAGGCGTAGGTCTCCATGTCTACCCAGTCTGCCTGAAAGCGATCGCGCAATTGCGCCTTGGCGGCTGGATTAGCCGCCAATTGATGGACCGTCACGAGACCTCCCCTAGGGCGATGACCGGGCCAGGGGTTCAAAGGGATGGGCCGATCGCCGGGATTCTCGCCGACAACCCAAGCGGGCTCGCCCGATTCGCCAGTGCGAGCGTTGGGATGTAGCCCTCCGGACAGTCCGACCGCTAGGATCCGTTGGGGGCATCGGTGCTCAACCGCTTGCTGCAGTCCGTGGCGTGCTCGTTCTCGTCCCATCCCCGTAACCAAGACTGGGATTTCTCGATCACGGCAGAGCGCGAGAATGCCGGATACTTCGAATCTCAGCGCCGCGACCACCAGAACTTTGTCCACGCGCGAGATTAGCTAGCAAACATCCAGCGAATAACGCGGAAAGCGTCGACCGGGGAAATCGTCGACACGCCGCTTGCCTCATAGCCGCTGTGCATCATGCAGCTGGCGCAGCGCGGATTGTCCCCGTATCCAAACTCATCCCAATCCGTGTTCTCCATCATGTCGGAAAACTTCTCGTAGTGGGCGTCTGTCAAGAGATAGCAGGGACCCTTCCAGCCCAACGGATCGCGTGTCGGGTTGCCCCAGGGGGTGCAATGCATGTTCCGCTTGCCCATCAGAAAGTCAAAGAACATGGGCGTGTCATAGTAGCGGATTTTGGGCCCGGCCGCTTCCACCACCCGCCGGAAGGTTTCGGTGGCCTCACGGCGACGCATGAAAATACGGCTGTCCAGCGCCGAACCGACTTCCTCATAGGTAAAGGCCGGCGACACAATGCAGTTGTCGACCCCCAACTCCATCAGGAGCTGTAAGACCTTGCCGACCCCTTCCGGATCCACCCCCTTATACAAGGTAGTATTGGTGGTCACCCGAAAGCCTCGTTCTTTCGCTTTCTTGATACCCTCAATGACAATGTCGTACACGCCTTTACGCTCCACCATCAGGTCATGGTGCTCACGCGGCCCGTCGAGGTGGAATACGAAGCTGAACCGAGGATCTGGCTCCAGCTTCTTCAACGCCCGATTAATTAAAATGCCGTTTGTGCACAACAACGTTAGCTTATTGCGCGCCAACATTCCCTTCACAATCACATCAAACTCAGGATGCGTCAGTGGCTCTCCGCCGGCGATAGACACCACCGGCGCCCCGCATTCGTCAATGGCCTGAAAGCATTCTTCAGCACTCAGACGCTTGCCATGAATCTCCTCGGCTTGGCGAATTTTTCCACATCCTGTGCAGGTAAGATTGCACAACTCCGTAGGTTCCAACATCAGCACCAATGGATAGTGCTTGTTGCCCCGGATTCTCTGCGTCATCACATACTTGGCCATGTTCACTGTCAATCCAAGCGGCATTCCCATGGTCACCCCTCCCTTCTTCGAAGTTCGCCGACAGCGGCTTCTTCGTTTGCTAATGATTCGCGCGTTGCGCGAGCTTCAGGCGATAGGGACGATACCCGCGCAAATCAAGCCACTCACCCACGCGACCCATGACCAATATCGGCTGGTCTGCGAGATCGGCCGGCTGCCGAGCCCCCATCAGCACGAGAATCGTCCTCATGGTCCAATGTATGCCATCAACCCAGGCATCTAGGCCCCGATCCGGATCAGATCCGGTTGCGATCCGCATTAGGGGCCCCGCCACGCCCACCGCCCGGGCTCCCATCGCCAACGCCTTAGCCACATCATGACCGGATCGAATGCCCCCGGATGCAATGATGGGGACAACGTCCTGCAGTTCCGCCGCAACCTCGCCCAGACTGGCTGCCGTCGGCACACCCCAACCGAGCCATTCTTGATCGATGCCCGCCCCGCGCCGCCAAGCTTCCACGGCAATGAAGTTGGTTCCCCCAACGCCGCCAATGTCGACCGCATCGGCGCCAGCCTCCACAAATCGCCTGGCCGCAGGACCGGTCATTCCCTGCCCGACCTCTTTGGCAATAACGGGCACGTCAACCGCCGCCTTCACCTCGGCCAATCGCTCCAGCAGTTGACGAAAGTGCCGGTCGCCTTCCGCCATAAAAAGCTCTTGGGCCACGTTCCAGTGGATTTGCAGAAAATCAGCCCCGACCAGCTGCACGGCCCTCTTGGCTGCGTCCACACCGGCTCCCATCCCTACATTGGCGATGATGACCCCATCGGGGTTGAGTTCTCGCACTACCGCATAGGAGCGGGCTGCCTCAGGCGATCGAAGCCCAGCCGTCTCTGATCCGACAGCCATGGCCAGCCCTTGGCGCTTGGCAAATCGCGCCAGGCGTGCGTTAATCTGGCCTGACTCTTCGGTGCCGCCAGTCATAGCGTTGACAATAATGGGGGACGAAAGAGATCGGCCCAGCAATTCGGTGGCCAGCGTGGCGTCGGCCACATCCATCTGGGGAGCGCTGACAGGGAGCAAGCGAACGTCCTCGAATCCGCTTCCGCCAACGTCGGGTAGTGTTTGGACCGCTTCAATATGTTCGTGCTTTCTGCGCTCGCGGTCTTCGACCTCGCCCATCTTCGCCCCTCTTTCTGTCCTTTTGTCGAGTATTCTGTGAAATTTCCCACTGAGGAAATCTTTGGAGACAAAGGACTATACTTATATTAGCACTGCAGTTTAATTTTCCAATGAGGAAATATGACCATTACATTGAAGCAACCTTCACCGCGATTGTCGTTTCGGCCACGAAGGGACTGGTCCCCAGTCCTGGTGGCAGCTGTAGCCGCCATTCTTAAGAGCTATAGTCTATTTCACCAGCGTGTTGGCTTCCTCGGCAAACCGGATCCGGGGCCATTGGTGATTGTAGCCAACCATGGACACGACGCCGACAGCGTGGTGCTCCCCGTGAGTCTGGCGCTCATGCGCGGCATCGCCCATCCCCTCATCTCCTCGGGGTCAGAACGGCTGAGGTTGTCCCAGGCTTCGTAGATTTTGATTCCATACAATTACGCCATTTGCCTTGGGCTTTTGCCTCGACCTCCTAAGATCTACCTACCCAGCTCCCATGTCTGGCTCATCCCGAGGTCAAACCGAAGTAATGATGTCAACCTGATTCGTCACTCTCCATGGTTTTTCAACGGGAACCGTGGTTTCTATTTGGTGGGTTTCCCTATGCTACAACAAGTGTATCCCAAAAAAAGGAATCGGCTTGAGTGTGTTGAAGTCAACCACCAGTACCTGAAAGGGTGGTGCAAAATGCGCTTTCGAGCAGCTTTTCTAGGTGTTGTGTCAACTCTTTTGCTCATGGCCAGCACCTCCATGGTGTCTTGGCCCACGGTCTCCGCGGCGTCCCGAGCGCCTTCCGCGAGCGAGCAGCAAGAGGTTTTGGTTGGCAAGGATATCACACAGCCGTCTGATACGATTACGTATCAAGTCTTTGACCGCGAGGGAAAGTTAATCTCGACTCAAACTGAACCGGTCGCCCCGGCCACCTACATCGAAACGAGTGTCGAACCCTTGTCCGACGCGGTGTCCCAGGGCGTACCGTACGTTCCCTTGCCCTCATCGCCATCCCAGTGGCCACAAGCCGAGGCCCAGTTACACACGCTCATTGCTCAACAAGAAGGGGTTTCGGGACAGCAAGCCGCCGACCCGACAATCGGCTGCAACCAATCGATTCGTGCGACCGGTGCTTACCAGTTTCCGGACGCGAGTACGACGGTTAATTACGCGGTCACCTACAACACCTATAATGGCGCCTGCGGCATCGCCATCACAGACTACGCCGCAAACTTGAATCCCTCGACCAGTTCTTCCGTCTATCAATGTACATTATCGTGGCAAGATGGTGGGTACAGTGAGACCCCGGACGTCCGCATCCCCAACTACTATCCCAACGATGATTGGTATAATGCCGGCGATCTCGGTTGGACCGGTGGGGGCGGATACAACTTCTACACCTATGCGGGTCTGAATGGCTGCTCCGTATACGACCACCAGGCTTATGGCTATATGACCCTAAACAACTGAATGTCGTTCAATGGTAGACTGGGTGTATACGTTGGATGGGGGTGAAACAGTGTCTCGATTAGTGATAGCGACAGGGGTAGCCGCGGGAATTGCGGTCGGCTTTGAACCTGTCTGGGCTGGGCGATGGCTCGATCTGGCGTTTCCCTCGTGGCCAATACCCGTTGGGGTGGCGATCCTCGTTGCGTTAGCCGCTGCCTTATGGCGTGGAACGCGGCAGATCGATTCCGCTAAGGGCCCGACGGTAACCATGATGGCGGTTCTATCCATCGTCGCGGGTGGCATTGTGGGTTTTGGAGCCACGGTGGTAGCACTCGGTTATTTTGTGGTGCCTCCGATGCCCGGCCACATTGGATACCTCCCTGGTTGGCCATGGCAGGCCGTCAGCTGGGAGTTAATGCACCGTCTTATGCCTGCCGTGGTGGGACTGGGCATATGGGTAGCCCTCGTGTGCGCCGTGGAGACGCGCCTGACGGCTTTGGCGCCACCCACCGCCCGTCAATAAGGTAACCCGCCGGTATGGGGGCGCGCTTCTGAAGCGAACGCCCCCCTTTTTCCATTTCCCACTGCCCCTCTATGTGGGCCCAACGTCAATCGACAAAGGGCGGCCGTCTCTCACTGCGCCACCATTTGCGGCGCTACATACGGTCGAAGCGCCGCTTGCAATTGCCCGAGGTCACGATATCCCGCTAGGCGCTGGAAACGGTCCTCGAGAACGAGACTGGCGCTGGCCAGCCAGCGTAGAACCTGTATGCCGTTGGTCCAGCGCTTTACGTTTTGGGCATGGGTCCGAAACTGGCTATTGACGGACTCGAGGGGATTGGTCGTGGCCAGTGAACGCCGCAGCGTGCCAGACAACCCGAGCCGATGGACGGTAAGCGTTTCGTCCAGGCCTTCCCGCAAGCTATGGGCCGCTTGAGGGTAGTCCCGTTCGAGCTCTGCCGCCAGTTTCTGCAACGCCTTGAAGGCCTTCGTGGCATCTGCCTCTTGGTAGGCCTTGCGCAACCGCGACCGCACGGTCGCTTG
>NZ_JABBVZ010000388.1 GCF_012933365.1 Sulfobacillus harzensis
TGCTTTTCCACGTAAGCGAAATTCTCCTCACTGCCATAGCCGGCATCGGCGACGATGGTCTGTGGCAATCGGCCCACTAGCGTGCGCAGGCGTTCCAAATGGGGAATCAAGCAACCCGCGTCGGTTCGGTTTTGGTGCACGCTGTACCCGAGGATAAACTGGTTTTCTGTTCCCATCTGGACGTTGTAGGCGGGTTTAAGTTGGCCATTGCGCATATGGTCTTCCTTGAGACG
>NZ_JABBVZ010000389.1 GCF_012933365.1 Sulfobacillus harzensis
GTAAAAAAGCGCATGGGATCAACATTTTCCGGCCCTTCTGGTACCCTGGTAAGTAAGAATTCGGGACAGGAGCGATTATCATGCCGGATGAGACCACGCAAATGGAATGGCCTTTGGACGACCCACGCCGGGAGCCCGCGGAATCCCGGCCGCGTCCGCGGCCGACCTTTCAAGCCTACGCCCCCAACCAGTTGGTGCTTCCCATGGACCTCCAAGAGCT
>NZ_JABBVZ010000390.1 GCF_012933365.1 Sulfobacillus harzensis
GGACTGATTTGAATCCGGCGATATTCGGCTGTGGTACACTCGGCTTTCAAGGGGCAGGTCGGACAGTCGTGCGCTTGGTACACGCGCAGGGTCGCCCAATACCCGTTGTCCGAACGGGCCTGTTTCAGTCCCTGAAACGTGAGACGCCGGCCGGCGGCACAGATCCATTCGTCGTGGGTGTCGTCATACGTCCAGTTTTCCACACGCTTCACTTGACGC
>NZ_JABBVZ010000391.1 GCF_012933365.1 Sulfobacillus harzensis
ACCTCCAACCAAGGATTTCCCTTACCGTACCATAACCTTCCGTGATTATCACGAATTAAGGAATGGTTCTACTAGTCGCCTTCGCGGGCATCGATCCCACCGTCAAGCAATCCGGTCAGTATACGGCGAGCCGGGCGCGGAGGTCCAAACGCGGATCCCCGTACCTACGACGGGCTCTGTGGCTGGCGGCGAACACCGCTCGAACCTGCGACCCCAGTC
>NZ_JABBVZ010000392.1 GCF_012933365.1 Sulfobacillus harzensis
CCTGGCAGCGGTGCACGCTTTTGCCCAGTACCTGCAACGGGAACAACCGGAGTTTATGCACGAGGCGCAACAATTACGGGCGATTCCCTTTAAAAAACAACCTCCGGGCGCATGGACTATTTGACCGTCGAACAGAGAGTTTTGGACTTAGGTCAAGAATTTAGACACCTCGAATTCGGGGTTTTGTCACGAAACCGACTGTCGGGCGGCCGTGGCGAC
>NZ_JABBVZ010000393.1 GCF_012933365.1 Sulfobacillus harzensis
CACGTTATTTGACCGCAACGCGTAGGATTCGTCTCGATTTCCGTGGCCGAGGGCCACGGGCCAAAATCTTGCAAATTCGGACTTAATCTTTGAATTGAATCCCCTGGATTCGGTTTCATATGGAACAGAACGTTCCGTAAAGGAGACACGCATGCCCCTGCAGGGCACTCACACACATGAAAAAAGGGCGTCGGCACGGGGAGTATGATGAG
>NZ_JABBVZ010000394.1 GCF_012933365.1 Sulfobacillus harzensis
ACGCCCGACGAAATTGCGGCCACGGATGTCCACGCCCTGGCCGACCTCCGGCTCACCGCCAGCCGTCAGCGCGTTGGCCCGCAAGTTGACCCATGTGATCTATGCCATTTTGCGCGATCAAGTCCCGTATCAAGCAGCTGCGGTCGGACAAGGTGGTTAATCCCTATGTGTCGTCGCCGCCCAGGCTGCGCGCATGCCTACATTGCCGCCC
>NZ_JABBVZ010000395.1 GCF_012933365.1 Sulfobacillus harzensis
TTCGACAAAAGGGCTGGGAATCCCTGCTTTTATGCGGTTTTCAAGGATCCGACGCGGTGATTTTTTCAGCACAAACTGTGCGCCCAGACAAGCTGGGATGCGCCAGCGAGTGAAATTCTCGTCGTCGAAGGACTAGGAGCCTTTTCATTTAATCCGAACCCGCACGGCGCGCGGGTTTGACGCATTGGACGCTGCGATTTTCCTACAC
>NZ_JABBVZ010000396.1 GCF_012933365.1 Sulfobacillus harzensis
CGCCTGCGACGCGGCTCCCTGAGGCGTATCGTTGCGTGCCACGACCTTCTTCGCCTTCTTGCACCCGAGGCATCCCCCGTGTGCTGTGTGTCTCTTTCTCCTCTGAAGTTGTCAATGTCCCGAAGAACCCCCGGTCCTTCAAAACCATATCATCATGCGCACACGTGTCCCTAGAAAGGAGGTGATCCAGCCGCACCTTCCGATACG
>NZ_JABBVZ010000397.1 GCF_012933365.1 Sulfobacillus harzensis
TCCCCCGCGTCACGTGGTGCGCGTGGTCAATGAGGCCATCGACCGCATACCGGATGCAACCTTTGAGGCCCCCTATGTGGGTGGCGGCCGGCCGCCGTATCATCCGAAAATGCTGACGAAAGTGATTGTCTACGCTTACACGCAACGCATTTATTCGTCGCGGCAGATTGCCAAGGCCGTCCGGGAACAGGTCCCGTTTATGTGG
>NZ_JABBVZ010000040.1 GCF_012933365.1 Sulfobacillus harzensis
TAAGTTTTTATTTCGCCATCCGGGTCGCGAAGTCCTTTTTGCGCCGGATGTTCGGGACTATTCACACAAGCTGCTAGCCCAATATCTCCATGACGATGTTGTGAAAGGCGCGGCGTAAGGAGTTGATGTTCGTTCCCCGGCCAAAATGGACGCGATTCGTTAACAGTACGGCCCAAATGCCGCTCTTCGGATCAAACTGCAGCGATGTGCCCGTAAATCCGGTATGACCCCCACCCGTTGCCGGCCAGAAGTCTCCCCCCACATCGTACCCATCGCCCAGCAACACCCATCCAAGCCCACGCCGACCATTTAGTCCCTCGGTATGAAGGCTCAAGGCTTTCTCACGGACGGCGGAGCTAAAAAGGCTATAGGCGTCTTGACTCCAACTGATAGCGTAGCGGCTGACCGCATCAAGAGTCCCAAACAGACCGGCATGCCCAGCCACGCCACCAATAGCCCGTGCATTCTCATCGTGAACAACCCCGAGGATGGCCGTGCCGTTTTCCAATTCGGTGGCCGCGCAGTTCAATGCCATGCTGGCATCCGGACGAAATCGCACCTCTTGAATGCCTAACGGTTCAAACACCGCTTCCTCCGCGAAGCGGTCCAACGAGAGACCGGAAACCCGCTCTACCACGGCACCCAAAGTTATGAAGCCGAGATCGCTGTAGGACACTTGCCGTCCCGGTTCAGCATCCCACGGCTCGACGCTAATGGCAGCGAGATAGGCGTCGATGCCCTGGATACTCTGATAGTAGTCGCGATGTGGGACCAGTCCTCCCGAATGCGTCAATAAATGGCGCAACATCACCCGGTCCCAGCGCGCCTCCCACGCGGGAAAAAAACGCCGAACGGAATCGCCAAAACTCAGTTCGCCTTGGCTGGCCAGTACTAGAAGGGACGGCAAGGTGGCCATCACCTTGGTGAGCGATGCCAAATCAAACCAAGTGTCCTCCCGCATAGCCCGTGGGGGTCCGCCCAAAACTTGCGCTTGTCCACCTACGTATCGCCACAGCACTTCCCCGCCCACTCCGGCCGCGGCTGTTGCCCCGGGCAGCGTTCCTTCGTTAATGGCCTTGTCCAACAGTCTATTGGCATTTTCCCATCCTGCTATCCGATTAATGACTGACGCCCTCCTGTCTTTCATAAAAATACCGGGCCGCAAGCCGAGCCGCCCCTATTCCGGGCTCGCGCGAGACCACACAAAGCGATCCCATGTTTCGCTGTTCAAGATGGGGCAACCAAAACGGCGCGAGGCCGCCTGCAAGCCCGACCGGTGCTCCCTCCGGCAAATCGGCGGTCTGTTGCAACGCGAAAAAATATCGCTCAATAAGCGCGGCCTGTGTTTCGATAATCTCCGCGGCTGCTGAATCTCCCTGGTCAGCTGCCCTAAACACCGCGGCTGCCAAATCAGAAACCGAGCGCCAGTCAACCTCCGGGTGATAGATATGGTTTAACAGGGTCACCTTGTCGTGGGCGTCAGCCCACGCCAAGACGGGATCCTTGAGCGCCGTCTCAGCACCCCAGCCCTCCAATGCCCCCAGCACTTTATTGACTGCTGCCTGTCCCAGCATGATTCCGGATCCCACGTCACCCACCTTCCAGCCATATCCGCCCAGGCGAATCTGGTGCTTCGGACTTTCCGCATAGAACACCGAACCAGTGCCAAAAATGGCCACCAATCCCGGCTCTCCATCAGTCAAAGCCGCCCATGCAATGCGGTAATCGCCCGTCACCCATACCGTTTGAGCATGGCGCGAAAGCCGGGTCTGCCAAAAATCCCGCACCCACGGTCGGTCGGCACCCGCGATCCCGGCTACAATGGCATCAAATTGCTCCTCAATCCCCAGCAATGAGGACACTGTCTCATCCGCGCGTTCCTCACCCACCACAATCACATTTGATGGACCACCATGTCGTTCCTCAAGTGTCGCGCCGTGCGGGCCGAGAATGAACGCGCGGGTGGAGCTGCCTCCGCCGTCGATGCCGAGAAATCTAACGGGCATCATAAATCACCTGTCCCCCGCGCATGGTGAGACGATTCGTCCCTTGACTGTCCACAAACAGCAGGTCGGCCACAAATCCCGGTTCCAGCGCTCCACGGTCATAAATGCCGATGGCTCGTGCCGGACGAAGACTGGCAGCACGCACGGCCTCTTCTAAACTCACCTGTGCGTAGCGCTGATAATTAAAGACGGCTTCAATGAGGGTCAGGGTACTTCCCGCCAGATGCCCGTCCTTCGTTCGGGCGATACCATTCTTGACCGTCATCAACTGCCCACCCAAGTCATAGACCCCATCGGCAAGGCGCGTGGCACGCATGGCGTCGGTGACGAGCAGCACGTTGTCCTCGCCCTTCAGCTTGCGCGCCAAATGAAGAATCTCCGGATGCAGATGGACCCCATCAGCAATCATCTCCACCTGCACATCGGGATGTGCCAGAGCCGCTCCCACTAAGCCTGGCGATCGATGGTTCATGGGAGACATGGCATTGAACAGGTGCGTGGCCTGGCGGATCCCCGCTGTAAATGCGGTCATCGCTTCTTCAAAGGTCGCATTAGAGTGTCCCGCCGACAGGCAAATACCGTTTGCGGTGGCCCAAGCGATAACTTCGTCGGCTCCGGGTGTCTCCGGAGCTAGGGTCACACGTCGCAAATCACCCGAGAGCCACGCTCGATATTGCTGCAACTCGTGGAGCGAGGGGCTCCGTACGGCATCCGCGCGTTGCGCACCAATCCGAGCCGGGTGAATATACGGACCTTCCATGTGAACGCCCAACAGTCCAGTCTGGGGATGCAACGTGCGAAAAGTGCGCACGGCCTCAAATACCCGATGAAGCTCGTCCGACGTCGCCGTCATGGTGGTGGCGAGATAGCCAGTGGTCCCTGTTTCCGCCAATGCCCGATCAATCGCTTCGAAGGCCTCGCGGGTACCGTCCATCGCATCGTACCCGTCGATGCCGTGCACATGAATATCGGTCAGGCCGGGGAATATCCATCCTTCCTGCCATTGGAAATGGGGACGGCGGGTACTAGGCTCTTCGTTGATGGCTTCAATTCGGTCGCCTTGAAGAATCATTTCGCCCCGCAAAAGGATGCGATCGGGCAGCACTAAGGGGCCCTGAACAACAATGGTGTCCTGCATGTTTGATGTGGCCTCCGTTCCTTCCCCTATGGTATCACGCCAACGGTGTGGTTTTACCCATTTCTTATCCAAGGTGGAACCCTAAGAGATGACCCAAAAGACCCCTTCAATGGGGTCATCAGCCCCCCTAAGCTTCACTGGATTGGACAAACACATTGGCCAAAGTTGCGGGACTATCGCCGCCCTTTTCCCAGATGATTTATCTCGTAAAACAGCTCTTCCCATTACCATTGCGCACCCGAGCCCCTTTGGCCACCAAGCAAGTCGGGTCCAGGGAGCGAAGGTGGAGCATCAATTGCGATCCGCCAACGCCGCTAGCGCGAACGGATTACCGAGGAGCTGCTGCCGTTGTGGCTCGGACGGATGGCGGTGCGGCTTTCCTCCATGAATATATGATTGGCGAGCTAGGCTTCGCGTGTTGGATTGCTATTTTGGATTCATTACCCGTAGCAATCCGCTACAATCGGGAAACGACGGCGACACGAAAACGCGCCGGGTTGTAGCCCTGATTGTCAGCATCGTGGGGTTCGGAGTTTCTTGTGATTCTCGTGACCCTACTGTATCAGCCGGATAGGGAGGTTGTCGCGAAGCTTTGGGGCGTCGACCAGGAATCGACTCCCGTTCCTGTTATTACTGACATCAATATACGGTACGGAAAAATCCAAACCTCGCCCGTCTCCGGGATCCGCAGCATGGGACTTCCCAGAGATATAAAGGAAAAACATTATGCTCAGTGGTGACCCGACCTTCGCATTGGATCCGTGACGTTGATTCGCCCCGGGCATCCGCTGCATAAATGGTTTCGCCCCGCGTGATAGGCCCGACTCACAGTGTTGCTCCGAGGATTGCCGCCCTCTTTATGGTCCTCAACGCAAGAGACTGCCCCGTTTGGGACAGCCTCGTCGAATGATTGAGCTAGCGCGACTATTGCTGGTTCTGTAAATCCGTCAACAAGTTGTCCATGTTGGCCGGTCCCAGTCCTGTAACGGGATTGTAGACCCCGGGCGTGAGACCATACGCGCCGTTGTTGCCGTAGGCCACCGCCATGAAGGGCGTGTTTGTGGATCCCGCCAACTGGTACAGCGCGGGATTAATGTTACCCTGGGGATGGCCCAATGTAATGTTAAGGTCGCCCACCCACCCCGCAAACAATGGAGCACTGGCGCTCGTGCCGCCGAAGTTGAAGGGCGCGTTGGCAAAGTACGCAAAATACCCGGGCGTCACCACCGAAGCCGGGAAGGACAAGTCGGGATTTCCCCGTCCCTCGTTACCCGAAACAAAACCATTCTGGTAGGCAGGTCGTGGCTCTAAGAGACTGTACCCCCCGCCAGCCATCATATTCTGCATCTCTAAGAAAGAGAGCAGTGTGGACTGAGGCAGTTCGGCACCAATATTGCCCCCCATAGGGCGTTTTGGTTGATGTCGAAGATAGGCGATACGGACGTTTCCAAGCCGCCCAACGAGGTCACGTAGGGGCTGTTGGCGGGATAGGACAGCATCGGCTGGGTTTCGTACTCGAGCGCACCTTCGTAGCCCCCGCTGTCCCCTGCCGACACGGTAATGGTTATACCTTCCGCGTTGGCTTCTTCCGCCAGTGTGTCCCAATTGCTTTGGGCGTTGATGTAATACTGCTGCTCGGGAATCTCGCCCACTCCGTAGCTGATGCTGAACACATTGGCGGTGTCCTGGGCAACTACCTGATTAAGCGCACTCCGCAAGCTGCCGGCCTCATAGATTTGAATGTCCGATCCTGGGGCGGAGGTCTCCATCATTTGTAAATCCAGGCTGAGCTCCTCCTCAATCGGCACCATCGCCGTGCCGCAGCTGGTGGCGGTGCAGGCGTTCGGACCACTATAGGCGACTGTGACGTTGGGCTGCGCCAACCCGAACTGGGTCGCAAAGTGCGTGACGTCTGACTGAGATATGGAAGTCGCGTCGCCCGCGGTAAACACCGCCAGGTGCGCTGGGCCGTGCGCCGCCGTCTCGTTGGACAATACCGAGGCCCCGAAGACGCGGGTGACGGGATTGGACGACGGGTTCCATGGTGCGATGACCGTTCCAGGAACGCCGTCCAGCGTGAGCGTGGAGGTGGTCAAGGCGGCCGGTCCGGAGAAGGTCGCGGCCGGCAGCGGTACGGTCACAGAATTCTGATTGCCATCCGTTACCGTGAGGTCGAGGCTCACCGTCTGGGGCTCCGAGAGGCTGAAGTCCAACAGGAACTGGCCATTGCCATTGGTGGCCATGGTGTCTACGGCACCTTGATAACTGCCCGAAAGCGAGGAGTAGGCCGCGCTGGTGTCGGGCTTAAGGGGCACACGAAAATTTCTCGACGTTCCCCCCAAGACGGGGACTGGCGCTGTCCCAATCCCGCAAGATTCCCATGACGTAGACATAGGTCGGCGTGAGCCCCAGTGGCTTAAGAAAATCCCCAACCAGGCGAACACTATCTTGCACGCCTGGGTTAACTAGAATGCTAAACCGTTTTTGTAAATCTCTTCATGTTTCATAGTTAGTACCCTAAGAGTTAGCAGGCGCACTGCCAATCGTCCGCTAGGCCGCCGCTCGGTCTGATGCCTTCTTACCCCTAAGGATCCCGCTGCACCACGCTTGTCATGCCTGCCACCGGCCGGAGCGGATGGCGTCAAGGGCGAACCGCACACCGGCAGCAGGGTCAAACTGATAAGCGCGGAGCTCGTCGTAGGTTAACGCCACGTCAGGCTCAAGATGCCGCACCTGTGGATCGAGCTGTGGGAGTGCCATGCTTCGTTTGAAGGAGACGGTCCCGGCGAGCTCCGAATGCGGCAGGGTGAACCGCAGGATATCGATGAAACAGTTGGGCGCCTGCGCGGACGGAACCCCGACGTGGTGGGCTCCCAATCCTTTTAGGGTCAACAAGATGTCAAAGCCCGCACTGTATGTTCGGGCACTGGTCACCACCACGACCCGCGGGCGCCACCCCGGCAAATCCTGGGCCGCCTTCTGAAAGGTAGGGATCTGCGTCAGCCATTCGTCGGTTTCCTTCCCCGCTGGTTGCTCACGCATTCCGTATACATGGCGCACTCGCCAGGCGCGTTCCGCTGAAAAGTCGTAGCCGCCGGGACCCCAATCCCCCTCCGGGACCTGTCCGTAGTTTTGGGCGTACAACGGCGAGTACCGCGGAATCTGGTATCCTCCATCTACCGCGCGAAGGGCCTCGGGTCCAAAAAGAGCCCATCCCAGCATGTTAGCCAAGACCGAATTTCCCCCGGTGGATTCGGTCAGGTCGACCACCAACCACGGTGTGTTTGTCCGGGCCATGGTGTCAAGGCATTCGATAAGAATGGGCGTGGCGGCGGGCACCTCGGAGACAAACGTCTGTAACACGGCATCCGTCGGCTCTGTATCGGGATAGAGTTCGCGATACCAGTTGCGCAGGGCGTTATGATAGCCGGAATGCCACCATACTTCGGCGGCTTCCCGATACCGCGTCAGTCGGCCGACGCGCAGGACCGCCACGTGGTGGCTATTATCAGCAAAGCCCCAGCCGATTTGGGTGGGTCCGACGGGTGGCACAGCCACGGCGGACGACGGAGCCCATCCGGATCCGCGCGGGCCCTTTAGCCAATGCACAGGCACCTGGCGTTCTATCCCATCCGCTGTTCGCAGTGCCAATGTCACCCGACTCGACTCGGGTTGCATTAGCACCTCAGCCAATCGAGCCGAGTCCTCCAAGGCATCGGCCAGGCGACACCAGATATGGATCTCGTTATCGCACCCCCAGAGTCTCTCAACGATCGTCGCCAACTGGTCGACCGGCACATCATTCACCGCCTCAAGACGAGCGCCCACGAGCGGTCGGAACCCCGGCGAATAGACACGCCCAATCACCAGACCATCCGCCAGCACATCAAAGCCAATGGCGAGATGTCGGGAGGGTACGGCCGTCATTTCATGGAGGGTGGTATGCCCATCCCGGAGAGCCGCAACGAGGGGGCGTAGGAGCCGCAAATAATCGGGCGTCCCGAGATGGTCCGGGAGCGCACGAGTGATCTCATCCACCAGCCGATAGAAATTCACCGCGCCGCCGGCGCCGGCAAAAGGATCGGGATGGGACTCCACAAGCAGTTGGACGAGATACTCCAAGTCCGCTTGCATGTCCTTTTTCGTGAGTGCAGGGATATTCATTCGAGCACACCTCGCAGGGCTACTATCGCGTTGGGCGAACTGTTCGGCAAACCCATGGGGCGTACATTCTGTTTTTCCAAGACGAACTCCTTTCGAGGAGATTCGCCCCCGAATGCAATTGATTCACTCCACAAATTTTTGGGGTCAGTCCTTAAAGACCAATGCCATCGACGCAATCCACCGTGCGGTAAGAGGGAAGACGCCACAGGATGCTGGGCGGGCGCCGCAGTTGTTTTTGTCGATCTTGACCCGCAAGGCTGAAAGCGGTGAGGGCAAGTCGTGGAATTCAACACCCGGACCACCGCGTTATCGCAAATCTGCTTGTGCGGGCAGAAGCACAAGAAGCGACTCTCGGACCGCATCCACGCCTGTGGCTGCGGTGTGACGATGCAACGGGATCTCTTTAGTGACTACCTGGCCCGCTTTGTGGACGATGATGCCCTCCAAGTCGCCAAGGCTGCCGAGCCTTGGCCGGGTGCGGAACCGCTCCTGCGGACGGCTTGGCAACAGGCAATCCAAAACCAACCTGCGAGTGGACGGCAGCCGCCGTCCTCCTTTGGCCGCTATCCCAGCGACCCGAGTCAGAGCGGGTCGTCCGAGAAAGAAAATCTGCCGGAGCCCAAGGCAGCGGATGCTGTCACTTCCGCGCAAGCGGGAGTGAGAGTCGCTGAGAGTGTGAAGGTATAGGTTTTTAGAACCCCCCGGATTTATCCGTGGGGAGGTTCAGTTCCGCGATTTCTCTCATGTGATCGGCGGACATATACCGTTAACCTGCATCGTCCTGAAGAGCGAGATCTGGTTGGTGTGCTAATTTCTATCCACGATCGGACTTCCGCCAATGGCCGCGCTTCAGGACCATTCGGATTACTGCCGGGTACTAATGCGTCTGATATGCGTGCTGTGAATCCACCACCAACCCAATTTTTCCTCGGGTATGTCCGGCTTCACTCAGACGATGGGCCTCAGCGACATCCTCCAACGGCATTTCGACATGCACTTGGGGAACCATCAAACCTTGGCTGAACAGCGCCCCGAGTTGGGCTAGCTTGTTGCCGTCAGGCTCAAGAAAGAACCAGTGGCCTGCTACTCCGTGCTTGGCAGATTCCTCAGGATCGGGCGGTTGAGCAATTGAAACCAACGTGCCGCCGCGTTTCAATACCTGGTAGCTTCGATGTTGGGTTTCGCCTCCAATCGCGTCCAACACCACGTCAACGGGGTCTACGACCGATTCAAAGGCTTGGTGTCGATAGTCCACAACCTGATCCGCACCCAGTGACTTGAGGTACTCATGATTAGCTTCGCTGCCAGTAGCAGCCACAAACGCGTCCCGCGCCTTGGCTAATTGTATGGCGTAGCTTCCCACGCCCCCGGCGCCCCCATGAATCAGGACGCGCTGTCCCGGGGAGATCTGCGCAATGACCACTAGCGCCTCCCAAGCCGTGAGACCGGCCAAAGGAACGCTGGCCGCTTGAAGAAAGGTCAAGTTGCCTGGTTTGTCCGCTACCAGGGATTCATCCACCGTAACAAATTCCGCGTAGGTCCCCATTCGATGGGTTGCCGGGCGGCAGAACACGGCATCGCCCCGATGGAATCGGTTGACCGCCGATCCCACTGCTTCGACGACCCCGGCCGCATCCCAGCCCAGCACCGCCGGAAAGGTCAACGGAAGTCGCGATTGAAGCAATCCCTTTCGCACTTCCAATCAACGGGGTTGACTGAAGTGGCATAAATGCGCACCAATACATCGCGATCGCCCAAGGGCTCATGCGGAATCTCCGCTGCATGGAGCGTCTCTGGTCCCCCGTAGTCCGAAATTACCATGGCTCGCATTAGGTTTCCCCCTTAACTGTTGTCCCCAACACTTGCTGCCCCATAGACGACTTGCGCGGCGGCTTCGTTGGCATGGCGGATACAGTCCGGAACCCCCACTCCGTCAAAGTAGTTGCCGATGATGTGGATTCCCGAAGCCTCCGCGTGGCGGCGAATCCGTGCGGCCCGTTCCTGATGGCCGACGGCATATTGGGGCATGGCCTGCGGCAGACGAAATACGCGCGCATAGCGAGGCGCGTCGGTAACGCCCATAATATACCCCATTTCTTGACGGAACCGGATTAAGAGCTCCTCATCGGATTGGGAAAGAATACGACCGCCGCCTGCCCGTCCATAGAAAGCTCGGATCGGGACCACAGCAAGTTCCTCAGGATAATCCCATTTGGACCGCACCCAGGTTCCAGCCGTCATCTCAACGCCTTCGCCCTTGGGAACTAAAAAGCCGGTTTTGTCCAACTCTCTAGAGAAGGCTTTCGGCTCATAGACCGCCCCGATGACAGCTAAGTCGGCATAGCCTATGGAGGAAAGCCAGGTACGAGCCTCCTCGCTCCAAAAGTCCAAAATATGCGCTGCCCGATACGCTGGCACAGCCACAATCACATCTGTGGCTAAATGCGGGGCGCTGCCATCGGCCACCACCACCTCAAACCCACCGCCCGGTGCTGGCCGGACCGTCTCAACGGGGCACTCTAAACGAATCTCAGCTCGGTCTTGAAGCGCCTGAGTCAGGACATCGATCAATGACCCCACGCCGCGGACCAAGGAGCGGAACAGGCTCCCAGAAACCTTGGGTCGAGGCTGTTTTTGCGCTTCTTGGATTAAGCTGCGGCCCCGACGCTGATACAAAAGCAATTGCGGGGCGGTGACCGCCGTGCTCAATTTATCAATGTCCCCGGCATAAATGCCGGAAAGCATCGGTGCTGCAATGCGGTCAACGTAGCCGCTCCCCAAACGATAGCGGAGCAATTCACCCAGGGCAATATCCGCAACGATGGGCTGGCGCGGAAGGCTCAAATCGCCCAACAGGCGAATTTTTTCGCCCATCGACAGCAACTCCGTTCCCCACAGCGTATCCAGTCGGGTGGGGATTCCAGCCTGCACTCCTTCCGGGATGTCACAAAAGTGTCCCCCGTGAAAAATATAGGAGCCCCGCACTTTGGGATTGGTTGACATGAGTTCATCGCCAAGGCCTAAATCCTCCGCCAGCTGAATCGCTTCGGGCTTCCGCGCCAGAAATGAGTCCGGCCCACCTTCCAGTACTACCCCTTGGCTGGTGTCGCTTTGAATGACCCCGCCCAGCCGGGGGGAGGCTTCGAATAGCGTGACAGAAAAGGACTCGTCGGCCTCCAAAATGCGGTAGGCTGCCGTGAGCCCACTAATCCCGCCTCCAATGATAGCCACCCGTCGCGTCATTGCGCCCGGGCCTCCACCAGATCTGCCAATAGATGAATAAAGGCGGGATCATCGTTGAGGGATCGGGTACGCTCGATATGCATTCCCAGTGCGGCGGCTTGCTCTTGGGCTTGGACATCGATGTCATAGAGCACTTCCAAGTGATCGGAGACAAAACCCGCAGGGCAGATGACCGCTTGCTGATACCCCGCTTCCGCCATTCGGCTCAGCTTGTCTAAAATATCCGGACCCATCCAGGGTTCCCGCGTGCGCCCGGCACTCTGCCAGGAAAAAGTATAATTGGTGGTGCCAAGCGCCTGGGCCACAAGATCGCCGGTCAAGCGCAACTCACCGGGATACGGATCGTTCATGGAGAGAATGCGTTGAGGCAACGAGTGCGCGGAAAAAATAATTGGCAGATTGTCGCGTTCCTTCTGGCTGAAGCGAGCGCGAACTTCAAGAATCCGATTCTTTAATAGTTCAATGAGTCCCGGAGCATCGGCCCATGACCGAATGGGACGTAGCTCAAAGGGTTTGGGATCCCGCGCAATGGCCGTCTCAGCCTCTTCAAGATAGGTACCGATGCTCATGCTGGAATAGTGCGGTGCTAGCACCAACCCAATAGCACGCGCGACGCCATCGCGTCGCATGGCCTCGATGGCCTCGCCAATGAAGGGGGATGAATGCTTCATTCCTAAATACACGCGAAACGCGGACGCCCCGTGGCGACGGGACAGTTCCGCTTGCAAAGCCTCCCCCTGCCGCTGGGTAATTTCAAACAGCGGCGACACGCCGCCGATGGCCTCATAGCGCGCCAACAGGTCGTTAAGTTGCTCTTCGGTCGGCGGGTGGCCATGACGGATATGTGTATAATAACGACGGACATCTTCCGGACCCCGCGCCGACCCATACGCCATTAAAAGGACGCCCCATGTCATGCCCCATCACCCCCCATAGCATGGACTCGGTCCACGATGTGCTTCAATACGGCTGGGTCGGTTTCCTTAGGTACTCCGTGGCCTAGGTTGAAGATGAAACGAGGGTCGCCGCGCATGGCCCGACAAATGTCAATCGCCCCCTGTTCGGCCGTGTCCATCCCTGCCGTGACCCGCTCTGGATCGAGATTGCCTTGCAGGGTAATTGACGGTCCCAGCATCGTGCGAGCCTGGCTAAGCGGGGTGCGCCAATCGATGCCAAGAACGCTCGCGCCTGTGCTCGCCATGGCCTCAAGCAGATGTTGATTGCCTACGCCGAAATAGATTAAAGGAAGGTTCAGCTCGATTAGCGAGGAGAAAATGTGCACCATATGCGGCAACACCGAGTCCCTGTAATCGGCAACGCTCAATGCACCAACCCAACTGTCAAAAATTTGCAGAGCGGATGCCCCGGCAGCCGCCTGCGCCTTTAAATACGCGATCACCATGTCGGCCAACCGTTCCATGAGCATGGCAAAGGTGTCCGGCTCTTGCCACATCATGTGCTTGGTACGGCGATAAGTACGGGAAGGGGCGCCTTCGACAATATAGCTGGCAAGCGTGAAGGGCGCTCCCGAAAAACCGATTAAGGGGACGCCATTGAGTGCCGAAACGGTGCGTTCCACCCCTTCCAGCACAAAATCCACGTCAGTGGCATCAAACGGCTTCAGCGCATCGACATCTGCCCGCGTCTCGACCGGTTGGGCCACGACCGGCCCCACATTCTCCTGAATGTCGAAATCAATCCCAAGCGATGCCAAGGGAATCATGATATCGGAAAATAAAATGGCCGCATCCACCCCCAAGTCCTCCACGGGCCGGACAGTAATATCACGAATCAGTTCAGGTGTACGGGCCAATTGAAGCATGCTGTAACGCTGACGCAGGGCCCGATATGAGGGTTGATACCGACCCGCCTGTCGCATAAACCACACGGGTATCGTATCATGCGGCTCCCCACGACAAGCACGGATGAAGCGACTTGTGTCATCTGGCAAAAAATAGTCCCCCTTTTAGTCGGCAAAATTATAGCACAGCCCATGGACAGGCCAAGGATGGACAAATTGCACCATACCCCCGGCTCCTCTATACTGAAATCACTGTCAGCCAGAAAGTACCAGCGAGGAGTGACATGATGGAAGAGGGATATTACCGCTTTCCCACCGTTTCCCAAGACACGGTGGTGTTTTGTGCGGAAGATGACCTATGGCAAGTATCGCGGACTGGAGGGACGGCCCGCCGTCTCACCAACGGGTGGGGATCGGTTTCTCGCCCGCGGCTGTCCCCGGACGGTAAAATGCTTGCCTTTGTCGGCAAGGAGGAAGGCGACCTCGAGCTCTATGTCATGGAAAGCAGCGGAGGACCGGCCAAACGCCTAACCTATATGGGTGCTGGAGTAGCCACAGTCGGCTGGCATCCCGACGGCCGGATTATTTTTTCTACCTATCAAGGAAATCCCTTTCTTGCCTGGCGATCTTTATATGCCATCGCTCCCGAAGGGGGCGAGCCAGAACTCCTCCCCTACGGGCGGGCTTCCTGGATATCGTTTGGCCCCGACGGCGGAGTGGTTCTCGGTCGTCCCACAACGGACTCCGCCTATTGGAAGCGCTACCGAGGTGGCACGCGCGGGATGCTCTGGATTGATGCCGACGGTCATGGGACCTTCCACCGTTTTGCATTAGAGGACGGCAACATTGTGACCCCCATGTGGATTGATGAGCGCATCTACTTTGTCTCGGATCACGAAGGGCACGGAAACCTGTACTCGATGCTCCCCACCGGCGAAGATATCCGCCGCCATACCGATCACGACACCTATTACGTCCGCAACGCCACAACGGACGGTCGCCATATTGTCTATCACGCCGGCGCTTCGCTGTATTGCTTCGACGTAGCAAGCGGTGAGTCTCACGAAATTCCCATTGACTTCCATTCGCAGCGTACCGAACGCCAAGTCAAACATGTCGACGCGGCCGAGTATTGGTCGGAATACACGTTGTCGGCACACGGCGACAAACTCATCGTGACGAGCCGCGGCAAACTCTATCAGATGGCCCCCTTCGAAGGGCCGGTGCGACCTCTGGGCACTCCCCAAGGCGTGCGTTACCGTCTGACCCAATATATTGATGGCGAAGGGCGGATTCTGACCATCTCCGACGAAGATGGCGAAGACCGGTTCGAAATCCGCAATACCGCGACCGTGCCGGAACAGGTTATTCGCATCCCCGAAGACTTTGGGATTGTGACCGAATGTCTGGTCTCGCCCGACGGGCAGTTCGCGGCGCTCGCCAACGAGCGTCAAGAACTATGGCTTCTTGACCTCAAAACGTTGGATTCAAGCCGCGTTGCCCACACGCCGTACGGACGCATCCCGGGATTCGACTGGGCCCCCGACAGCCGGTGGATTGCATACGCTCTCCCCAGCAAAACTACCACGGCGCTGTATCTCTATGAATTGGCCACCCGCCAGTCCCATCAAATCACTCACCCGGTCTTAGTGGATCGCCGCCCTCATTTCGACCCCGAGGGCCGGTACCTCTACTTTCTCTCCCGCCGTGTGTATAAGCCAGTATGGGACAACATGAAATTTGACCTCAGCTTTCCCAAGGGGGACATCCCCTGTCTCATCCCTCTGGCGAAAGAGACCCGCTCGCCCTTCATTCCGGAACCCCAACCGTTGGTGCCGACAACGCCTGGAGAAAAAGCGGAGGACGACAAGCCGCCGGTCACCACCATTGACCTGGACGGCATCGCCGATCGCGTCCTTAGCTTCCCGGTCGCGGAAGGCATCTACCACGACATTCAAGCGGCCCCCGGCCAAGTCTTTTGGATGAGGTCGGATCCCGCACCCCAGGAGCAAGATGGCCTGGCTGCGGGCGCTCCTCCAGCCAAAGCCAGCCTGATCCGCTTTGACATGAAAGAGCTCAAAGAGGATACCGTGGCCGATCGGATGACAAGCTTTGTCCTGTCTCAAGACCGAAAGGTGATGGCCATTCGCATCCGCTCCAGCCTTCGGGTGATAAAGGTCGGCGATAAGGTCGATCCGAAAGAAGACAAACCCGGCCGCAAAGGGGGGCTGGTCGACTTCCAACGGGTTCACGTGAGCGTGGATCAGCGGTCCGAATGGGAACAGATGCTTCGCGAAGCCTGGCGCTGGATGCGCGAGATGTTTTGGATTCCCGATATGGCCGGTGTTCCCTGGGACGCCATTTACGGCCGCTATCGATCCCTCTTGCCGCGCGTCACCACCCGTAGCGAGCTGTCCGACTTAATTTGGGAAATGCAAGGCGAACTGGGCTCCTCGCATGCCTATGAATTCGGCGGCGCGTATCGTCCCGAACCCCAGCACCGGGTCGGCTTTCTGGGGGCACGCTACGAATGGAACCGCGAACATGCCGGATACCAAATTACCCATCTCATTCACGGGGACAGTTGGGACGCATCCCGCACCTCGCCATTGCTCACGCCCGGAGCCAATGTTCAGGTGGGCGACATCATCACTGCCATTGACGGCCAACCCTTGGGTCCAGACTTGCCCCCGGGTTCCCGGCTCATTGACACAGCACGCCAAGAGGTCTCGGTGACCGTAATCACTCCGGGGGAGCCACCCCGCGAGATCGTGGTCAAACCCATCGCCACAGAGGTGCCGGCGCGATACCGCGAATGGGTCGAACAAAATCGGGCCTACGTGCATCAACGCACCGGCGGGCGCGTGGGGTACATTCACGTTCCCAACATGGGAACCGCCGGATTCGCGGAATTTCATCGCGGGTATCTCACCGAATATGAGCGGGACGGGCTCATCGTCGACGTGCGCTACAACGGCGGCGGCATTGTCTCCCCCTTGCTGCTGGAAATGCTGGGCCGAAAGCGCATCGCCTTCTCGCGCCTTCGCCAAGGCCGCATACAGCCCTACCCCTATGAGAGCCCTACGGGAGCCATGGTGGCGTTGACCAATGAGCACGCCGGTTCGGACGGGGACATCTTCAGCCACTCCTTTAAGCTGATGAATCTGGGACCCTTAATCGGCACCCGAACCTGGGGCGGGGTGATTGGCATTGATCCTCGTTATGCGTTGGTGGACTGGGGATCGACCAGCCAGCCGGAAGATGCCTTTTGGTTCAAAGACGTGGGGCTGACGGTGGAGAACTACGGTACTGACCCCGATATTGTGGTGGAAGAGACACCGCAGGCGATGGCTCAGGGTATTGATGAGCAACTGGATCGAGCCATCGAGGAAATCCAATCCATATTGGAAGACTTCCATCCGCTTACGCCCGACTTTGACAACCGGCCCGAACGATCGGCACCACCGTTGCCGAAGCGATAACGGAATGCTGGAAAATGCTGGCGGCGCCACTTAGACGCCGCCGCTGTCTTCTAGCAGTATCGGCCAAGTTAGGCCTTTTGCGATGCCAAGTACCTCACGAAGCCGGCCACTTGGCCCGGTTGAGCCTTGGTTCCGACAAAGGCGATTATCACGTCAATATAGATGCCGTGGTAAGGCGGCAATCATTTGAATGACGCGAGCGGTGCGATATCCATGGTTCAGAGCTTGTCGCGCGACCGGCTCTAGCAATGGGTCCTTGGCAGCAGCCCCGGTGGGCAGGCGAGTCACGGTGACATAGGTGGTCATGGTCCATATCGCTGGACCCACGCGTCCCCGGTTGACCATCTCCACGCCCTTGACTCGTGGAGTCCAATGAGCAACCTCGGTGCCTCCAATATAGGGCATCCCTACGGGATCCGCGCTGGTCGCTTAAAATGGGGTAGTCTCCAAAACGGCGAGGATATCCATGGGACCAGGGCGATGGCCCTCGAGAACCTGATAGCTGTCCCCATACGACGTCCCGTTTGCGGCCCAAAATTGCCGCTTTACGGAGACGCCCCAAAAACGGCCAACCCGCATGGCGGAGGGCATCGCTTTTGCAGACGGAGCCACCGCGGGCCATGATCTCCCACCCCACCGACGCGGTACTGCGGGGAACCGTGCCAGACCGCCAAAACCAGGGAAAGAATTAGAACGAACGCCATTGGCATCGTCCTGATTCGCATGGAGCATCCCCCCTTAAGAAACAGAACGAAAGGGCATGTCACGGCGTTTCACCCGTGCAGCAGTCAAATGCGTCCCGACACATGATCCCGTCTTTTCGCAACCGGTCAAGCATAGATCAGAGAAGACAGTGCCAACGGACGCCTTCTCCAGTAATATCGAATGCATAGGGGGGAGCAGGATGGCCGGCTGGATGGAATCTTGGCGGTGGGGGCGGGAGTACTTTGACCATGTCCGTCCAGACGTTATACGAGGACTGGCTCCGCTTCGCAAGAAAGCCGAGACCATCCCGCACCCCGATCTCCGCGCCCAAGCCTTAAGCTCGCTGGATACTAAGCAGTTCCACTGTGAGGGCGGCGGTGTGTTCGGGGGACCCTCACGCGATCCCTCCGGTCACTTGCTGGACTTTCTTCTACCGTATCAAACGCTGTGCGACTATTTGGATACCGTGACCGATCGCGGGCCTTCCACGGATCCAGACAATCTCAGGCTTTTGCATCAATCCCTGCTGGACGCCATATCCCCGAATGGTCCGTTCCATGACTACTACGCCCATCATCCACATCAGGACGATGGTGGTTACATTCACGATCTCATCACCCGCTGCCGGCATGCCATCGTGCGGTTCCCCGGCTATGAAGCGGTTCAACCAACGATGGAGCGGCTGGTCTCGCTCTACATCAATTTGCAAGTCTTCAAGCACGGTCCCGAAGCCGAGCGGGTCTCGCAGTTGCAGCGCTGGTGGAACGACGAGTGCCCCTCGGGCTGGGCGATTGATTGGTGGGAGTTCGCTGCGGCTACGGGATCCACGCTCGGATTGTTCGCCCTCTTAAACGTGGCCGCACGACCGAACCCGGCCCCCGAAACGGTCAAGACCGTGACCGCACTCTACTTTCCCTGGGTGGGCGCCCTGCATATTTTGCTGGATTACTTTATCGATCAAGACGAGGATCGAGCGGGGGGCGATTTGAACTTCGTTACCTATTACCCGAGCCCACAGGATGCCGTGCGGCGAATCCGTGTTATCTACCGCCAATGCGTGATCCGGGCCGCCTCACTTTCGGACGCCTCCTTTCACCGCTACGTCATCCGTGGCCTGCTTGGCTTCTATCTCGCCGATCCCAAAGTCCGCAAAAAGCCCTCCACTCTCGCCTTAAAGCTTCTCGCCAGCGGCGGTTCGGTCAGTTTCGGCGTCTTCCTGGCGGCAATCATGGGACGCGCCCCGTAATCGATGGAAGACGGCTCTGGCCACGTCCCATTGATCAAATCGGAACCGACCCGAGAGGGCCTCAAAGAGTGGCCTGAGACGGGCAGTTCCAAGCCGTTCCATGACCTGCGCCATGGCGCAATATTCCTCGGGACTGAACCAATAAGGAAGATAACGACGCCACTCAACCTCAGGCGCTCGGGCGATCCAATCCACAAAATAACCCCGCACCGTGGACTCGCTGCGGCCAACCTCCTCCTTTATTCGATCCCACGGTACGCCAGCCTGAAACAGCCATTGAGCCCGCTCCGCCGCCGAGGTCTGATCCCATCCTTCTCCCGGGACAGCGCCTGCGTCCTGCAAAATTTCCAGCAATTGCGACCCGTACTTGGCCATGCGCCGAGGGCCCATCCCATGGCACCCAGCCAACGCGTCCACCGTCCGGGGACGCTTTTGCGCCAGCCCCACCAGATCACGATCACTCAAGACAATATAGGGTTCTACCCCCGCTTTTTCCGCCTCGCGCGCCCGCCAGGTGCGCAACCGTTCGACCAACGCCGAATTGGCGGATGGCGCCACGGTGGCGCGGTTACCACTGGTGCACTGATCGCAGCATGGATGACGGTGTTCCGCCTGTTGCCCGTAATACGCCAAAAGAGGCACGCGGCGGCAAGCGGGGCTTTCAATGTACGCGACCATATGCTGGAAGAGTTCCAGACGACGCCTCCAAAACTGCTCCAAGCGATGCACCACCGCTTCCGCATCCAAGGGACCGTCCGCCCCGCGCCGCACCGTGAGGCCTCCCGCGCCTCCCGATATGGTTAAGGTGCCCATTTCCTCCAGCACCGACAGAAGCACCGGGGTCCGAGTATCGTCATCCTCCAACTGCCATACGACAGGCCGCTGGACTGGCTGCACGCGAATCCTGCCCAAAATCTCGCGAACCCAGACCGGGTCAGGCTGCTCCGACTGAATCCAGCGCTGCCGTCTATGGATATCCATCGGCAATATCACCAGGTGCGCTGAAGCGGGCTGTCCATCGCGCCCGGCCCGCCCAATTTCCTGATAGTAGGCGTCCAGAGACTCTGGCACGTCCACGTGAATGACCCGCCGAATATCGCCTCGGTCGATGCCCATGCCAAAAGCCGTGGTGGACGCCACCACCCGCACTGACCCGGTGACAAAATCCCGTTCAATGCGATGGCGACGGTGAGATTCCAGCCCGGCGTGATAGGCGCGTACCGGCTCGTTCAACATAGCGGTAAGCAACCTGGCCCAACGCTCCGCGTTGGCACGGCTGCCCGTATAAACAATGGCCCCGCCATCTTTCTCCCCAACCAGTTCAGCCACGCGGCGCTCCCGCTCCTTGGCATTTGCCGCCATTTCCACGGCCAAGAACAGATTAGGGCGATCGACAGGTCCCTCAACCAAATCAAACGGCTCCTCGTTGACGGTTAAATGAAAGCGGATATCGGCTTTCACACGCTCGGTGGCCGTCGCCGTCAGAGCCAAAAGCGGCGGGCTGCCGCAGAGTTCCCGAAAGGCGCGAATGCGTCGATATTCCGGACGGAAGTCATATCCCCACGCGGAAATACAATGTGCCTCATCAACCACCACCAGCGCTGGCGGACGGTGCCGGAGAGCTTGTCCCAGTCGCGCATCCGAGAGCCGTTCTGGGGCGGCGAACAACAGATTCAAACGCCCCTCTTGCCATAAATCGAGAATAGATTGCTGCGCCACGCGATCAAGATGACCCGTCAAGGCTTCGGCAGCAATCCCCAGATGTCGCATGCGTTCCGCCTGATCGCGCATTAACGCCACCAGCGGCGAGATCACCATCACGGGTCTTTCCCAGTACAGAGCCGGGAGTTGATAGCAGAGCGATTTCCCCGCTCCCGTGGATACCACTGCCAAAACTGACCGCCCACGCAAAAGGCGCGCGATCACCTCACCCTGAAAGGGGCGCAGGGATTGAAGACCGAACACCTCTGTCAACAGGTGGTTAAGACGATTCTGCTCGTCCCTAAACAAGTGGTAGAGGCTCACACGATTCCCCGCTCCCCGTCCAGGGCCTGCCACGCCTCGCGATAGGGAAGCCAACCGCTGTCCTCGGACTCAAATACCCAGCGGCGGGCGCTCTGCCAAAGATTTTGGCGCATGTCGGCGTCAAGCCAGCCGCGGTGATAGGCGTAGTGCATGAAGACCAGGGTGGTGGTCAAGACGTCATGGGTACAATATTGGCGAATCCGTTCCAGAGCCCCCTCTTGGAACAAATCCATCACTTGGCTGCCATCGACCGACAGCTTGCCCGGCACGCCAAGAACGATGGCCATTTCATCCAAGGTCACGCGCGGGGATGCCCCATAGCCACTTAACACGTCCATCAAGTCAAGATGCGATTCCTCATCGAAACGCTTGCGATATCCGTGATACGGCTCGCCAATCTGATAAAACGCGGGCGTGACGATCTGGTGGTGCATGGCCCGATACAACAGCGTCGGAATATCGAATCCGGAGGAATTCCAACCCACCAACCGCGGCTTCAGCTCTTCCACCACATGGAAAAAGTCGCGCAACAGCGACGCCTCATCATCCTCCGCCCGACCTAGCGCGCCAAGTTTTTTAACAACTCCGTCGCCATCAACGAGGGCTGCCGCGATGGCCACCACTTGGTGAAAAGGCGGTTTCAGGAAATCAGACTGCCCAGTCGTCTCACGGCGGGCTGCCAGCATGGCCCGCCGCACCTCCCCATCATCCGGTTCCCCTGCCAATCCCAGCCAGCGCCGACCGGCGGCGGCATCCGGTACGGTTTCAATGTCAAACACCATCCAATAACGCATCGATGCAATAAGTCCCCCTAGCCGCGTAAATTGACCACCATGACGGTGGGATACGTCATCTCCAATATCGCGTGCTCCGGCCCCTCGCGTCCGATGCCCGAATCTTTGACTCCCCCGTAGGGCATATTGTCCGCCCGGTAAGCGGAGGAGTCGTTGATCATCACTCCACCGACCTCCAACTGTTGCGCCGCTTGGAAAGCCACGTCGAGACTTTGGGTGAAGACGCCGGCCTGCAGGCCATAACGGCTTTGGTTGGCCCACGCAATCGCTTCGGAAAACTCGTCGTACGGCACCAAGCCCGCCAAGGGGGCAAATACCTCCTCGGCCATCACCTGCATAGACGGGGCCACGTTTTCGAGGAGAACCGGTGCGACCAGAGGCCCGCTCCGGGTTCCGGACAGAACGGCGCGGGCTCCCTGCCCCAGAGCCTCCTCAGTCCAGGCCATGGCCCGTTCTGCCGCTGCCTCAGAAATCATGGGGCCCACGTCGGTCTCAGGGTCTTCAGGATTACCCACCTTGAGGTTTCGCACCGCCTCGGTCAAGAGCGTCTTGAACGGTTGATAGACTGACCGTTCGACATACATGCGCTGGACGGAAATACACACTTGGCCTGCATAGCCATAGGCCCGCGCCGCCAATACCCGTGCTGCCATTTCCAAATCGGCATCGCGGTGCACGATATTGGCCGAATTATTCCCCAGCTCAAGCAGTACAGGCCGCAGCCCCGCGTTCTTGCGAATCGTTTGGCCGACCGCCGCGGAACCCGTGAAGCTGATGAGCTTGACACCCGGATGGGCAACCAGTTGTGCCCCAATCTCGGCACGGGCCCCCGTGACCACGTTCAGCCAACCATCCGGCAGACCCGCTCGCTGAAAAATGCGAGCCAATTTCAGCGCAGTCAACGGGGTTGCCGGCGCCGGCTTCAACACCACGGCATTGCCTCCCGCCAGGGCGGGTCCGACTTTATGCAGCACCAAGTTCAAAGGAAAGTTAAAGGGGGTAATCGCAAGAACGACACCATACGGCTTTCGCAGCGTGAGCGCCACCCGACCTTCCGATCCCGGGTTTCCTCGTACCGGAACCTCTTCCCCGTGGAGGGTACGGGCCGCCACTGAAGAATAGCGCAAGGTTTGCTGACCACGTGCGACCTCGGCCCGCGCATCCTTAAGCGGTTTTCCGGCTTCGCGCGCCATGGTTAAAGCCATATCCTCGGCCTCTTCTCCCAACAGTACGGCCGCCTTTTCTAGAATTTCAGCCCGTCGGTGTACACTTACGGGCTTTTTTAATGCACGCTCGGCAGACAGCACGGCCCGGTCAATGAGATCCGCATCCGCCTCCGCCACTTCGGCCAACGGATCTCCCGTATACTTGTGAACAACGGTATAAACGCTGCTGGCCGCGACCTCATGTCCTTCAACCCATGAACCCCAGGATGTCTTCATAATCTCCCTCCTAGCTCCAAAATGCTCCCGGCCGGTGGGCCGAACAGTACCCTGTCAGCGCCTCATCACAACGACTGCACAGGGGGGTGCCGCATACCGTGCAAAAACCGACCGCCCATCGGCCATGTGCGTGACACTGCAAATCCTTCATATTGGGAGCCGGCCGGGACGGTCTGGGCCCCGGCGGCCGAGGTGGGGGTACCGTCTTGGCCCGCGCACGACCCTCGATAATCTCGCGGTAGGCCCACGTCACCTCTTTCATGATTTCCTCATGGCGTGCCTGCGCGCCCGGATTTCCCTGGTATTGATCCGGGTGGTTCTGACGCACCAAACGAAGATACTGGGCGCGCACCATCTCCATAGGCGAACCGGGCGGCACCCCTAAAATGGTCCATGCATCGCGTGTCACGACGGATTGGCCTCATTTAAGGCGAGGTCCAAATCCGCCACTAAATCTTCCACGTCCTCGATCCCCACTGAAAGACGAATGAGGGTATCGACGATGCCCCGTCGGCGGCGTTCATCGTTAGGAACGGCGGCGTGGGTCATTGTGGAGGGATGACCAGCCAAAGACTCAACGCCGCCGAGACTTTCGGCGAGGGAAAACACGCGGAAAGAATCCATCACGCGTTTGACTGCCACCATGGGGTCCTGGCTTCCGGTTGGTTTTAGGACAAAGCTCACCATGCCCCCCATGGTTCTCATCTGCTGGGATGCTAGGGCACCGGCATCCGCGGGATAATAGACCCGTTCGACCCGAGGATGGCGTTGCAAAAATGCCTGAATGCGAGCCGCATTGGCGGCGTGGCGCTCCATCCGCACGCCCAGGGTTTTCAACCCTCTTAACGTGAGCCAAGCCTCAAAAGGCCCGAGCGTCGCTCCGGCAGTATTCCGCAAAAACCGCAACCGCTCCAAAAGAGTCTCATCGCGGGCAACCACGGCGCCGCCGATGACGTCCGAGTGCCCCCCAATATACTTGGTAGTAGAGTGGACTACCAAGTCTGCTCCTAGCGCCAAGGGATTTTGGTTGTAGGGCGACGCGAAGGTGTTGTCTACGACCAAGAGCGTGCCATGATGATGGGCCAGTTTTGCTGCCTGGGCGATATCGAAGACTTTAAGCAGTGGATTGGACGGACTCTCTAGCCATAGCATTTGCGGCTGGTAGCGCTGAATGGCCGATGCCAAGGCGTCCAAATCGGCCGGATCCACGTATTCGGTGAGAATTCCCTGGCCCCGGTAGACGCGTTCGAGCAACCGATAGACGCCACCATACAAGTCTTCGGCCGCCAAGACCCGACCTCCGGGCGACAGCAAGCGGAGGACGGCGTCGCTTGCCGCCATTCCCGATGCGTAAGCCACCGCTCCCTGCCCTTGCTCTAACGAGGCTAGGGCTTCTTCCAGCGACTGCCGAGTTGGGTTGTCATTGCGGCCGTATTCGTACCCCAGATGGCGCCCCAGTTCCGGCTGGGTAAAGGTGGAAGTCAGGTACAGTGGCGGCACCGTGGCCCCGGTGATCGGATCCGGATCCTGCCCCACGTGGATGGCGCGGGTGTTGAAGCCTGGTTCTTGCGGCAAAGCGATCCCTCCTGGTTACCTTCATTTAACCAGGCGGGGGCTCGATTGAAAAGCAAGAAGGTTAGCTGTCTATCGTCACCGCATCCCAAGACTCATCCATCACCATGCCGTTGGCGTCCAGTTTGAACGAAAACTTGGCCATCCGGGTGTCCGGATCGAAATAGAGACGGTCCGACGCCTCATTCGGCAACGGCTTGATGCGCACATAGTCGTCAAAAGCGACGGTGTTTCCGCTTTCCGGATTGCCTGAGGAAATCGAGGAGCGGGACACCGGCGGCGGATAGCCCAACTGTTTCGCAATTCCTGAGAGATTGACGGGCACCTCAAAATCTACATACCAGACATTGTCGCTGGGCTCCGAGGTGGGACCCCAACTATAATCGCCCGGCAGAATGCCACGACTGATATCTCCTTGGTGTCCAGTGACCTGCAGCATGTTGATGAAGATGTCATTCCCCGACAGCGTGGGCGTATCCAACACCTGCTGCACCGGGCCGGGCATGTTGCCGATGGCATGTGGATTCCAATTGCGCCCCAAAATAAGAACGGCAATGATGGCAAGACCGAAGACTGCTCCGCCGGCCAGCAACTGTTTCGGCGTAAGTCGCCGGAGGTTTCGCATTGGCATTGTTCCGAGCCGCATATCCCCACCCCCTGTACCATTCTTACGGCTGGCCCGCGGCATTTATGCGATCGGTGAGAGCCGCCGGGCCTAAATGGCAACCCTCCCCAAGTGACGCTCTTGCCCGGGTGATGGTGTGCACGACGACTCCCCTATCGCAGGGCACGGATCTTCGGTAGAATAAACGCGAGCTTCGTCGAATTCTTAGAATAGGGCGTGAAGGCATGTCACAACTGGCCGCCGTCCATGCGTGGCAGCATTGGTCGTTTACGGCGTTTGCGATCGGTTTCTTCCTTTGGATTTTATATGAGCTCTTTACCGGTCCCTATCGCCGACTCTTAGGGGCACAAAATGCGGCACCCCCTAGTTCCGCGCAACAAATCTATATGGCGCTCGGCATGATTGCTTACTTTTTTGCGTTTGCGAGTCCCCTCGACTATATCTCAGACAACTACCTCTTTTCCGCACACATGATTCAGCACATGGTTGAGGTCTCAATCATGGTGCCCTTATTGCTCAAAGGGTTGCCCAACTTTCTTTGGACGTGGGCTTTTCAATGGACTCCTTTTGAAAGAGCCTTCCGTGCAATGGTTAATCCCTTCACCGCTCTGATTGTGTTTCTCATGATCTTTGACAACTTCCATTGGCCGGTTATCTATGACCTCACCCTCACCAACGAGACCTTTCATGTGTTTGAACATGTGCTCTTTTTCTTTGCCGCCTCTTTTCTGTGGTGGCCCGTGTTGAGTACACACCCGGATTTTCCGCGCATTACCCCGGGCTTTCGTCTGGTGTATTTGTTTTTTGCCTTTGACGTCATGATGCCTGCCTCGATTCTAATCCTGATGTGGAACCATCCCCTCTACATCCCTTATGCGGAGCAGCCAGTTCGACTTTGGGGGCTGTCACCGGTCAGCGATCAACGGTTGGGGGCAGTGATTATGATTGTCATCGGCTTTGTCTCCAACGTCATTGCGGCCTTCCCCGCATTTGCCCGCTTTGACATGTCTCAATGGTATGACTAATCGTGTCGTCATTTGAACGACAAGGAGGTGTTGGCCATGCAAAACAGCAATCCGTCCCGTTGGCAGCAGGTGTTGCGGTGGGGCTTTGGAGTCCTTTGGATAATTGATGGCTTTTTAAAGCTTCAACCCGGTATGTTCAATTCAGGATTGGTCGTCAATGTGGTCGGTGCCACCGCACTCGACAACCAACCCGCATGGCTCACCCACCTGATGTTTTCCGGAATAAACCTCTGGCATGCGGGACTACCTCTGACAACCATCGCAATGGCCCTTTGGGAAGTGGCGTTGGGCATTGGCATCATTGCCGCACGAGGACGCTGGTTTCGGATCACGCTATGGGCGGTAGTGGCCTGGAGCGCCATTGTATGGGTAATGGCCGAAGGTCTCGGCGGAATTTTATCCGGCAACCCCACCTTTCCTGGGGATTCTCCCGGTTCCACGCCCTTTTATGCGGCAGCGGCAATACTGATGTTGTACCCCAATTGGGTTACACCCTCGCTACACCGTCTCGCCGGAGTATTTTGGGCGCTCGCAACCGTAGTGCAACTGCTTCCCTACAACTGGTCTCGCAGTGCGATGGGCGGCATCTTTGGCAATGTGACGATGAACGGGCAGGAGCCCGCAGCAATCGATCGCCTCAACAACGCGTTTATCGAACTCGCCTATCGTTCCCCCATTGGCGTTAATGTCGTATTGATTATCATCATGGCCCTATTAGCTTGGGCTTGGTTTACCCGACCCACCCGCTCCTCCACCTGGTGGCTCACCTTGCTCTTTCTTTTCGGTCTATGGGCTATCCCCCAGGCCTTTGCCACCCTCTTTACGGGCACGGCCACCGATTTGGGCAACGAATTTCCCCTGGCATTGCTGCTCTGGGCGGCCCGACACATGGCGAACCATCGTGCCCAAAAGACGAAGGGCGCGGTCCTTTCCGCCATCACCTAAGGCATGCTTGCTGTCAGGCGGCGCTGCCTCTTCAGAGGGCAGCGCCGTATTCTTTTTGATGGAAATCATACTCCCAGCGTTTAATGCTCCCGTCGACCCGGCCCCCTACCCATCAACAATGTCTTTAGGAAATAGTTTTCATCATCAATAAAATTTCGGACGTCAGCAGGATTTGCCCGCAATTGTACGGAACTTCCAATATCAGAAAGAAGGAATGCCATTGGCAACTGGTATCGAGACGATTCGGAACGAATTCGCAACTCTGGCCGTGTGCGATCCTGTCCTTGGACGGGATTCCTCTACCTTGACCCAGTTTCGGGCTATGCACCAGCTGCCACTTCCCGACACCGGCCCCATTCTCCGTCCCAGGACTGTAGATGACATCCAGCGAATTGTGACGCGGTCGGCTGAGCTCCGGGTCCCGGTGGTTCCGCGGGGAGGCGGCTCGGGCGTCGTAGAAGGAATTTTTCCCAACCCTGAGGTCGTCGTGCTCGATTTGGCCCACCTCAACCGTATCGGTCAATTAGATACGGTAAATGGTCATGTGGAGGTGGAAGCGGGAGTTCACGCGTGGGATTTGGAACAGCATCTCATGCAATCCGGGTGGACTCTCGGCCATTGGCCGCAATCCATTGAACTCGCGACCATCGGCGGTCTCATTGCCACCAAAAGCATTGGCCAGTATTCCACCCGATACGGCGGAATCGAGGCCATGGTCCGTACACTCGATGTCATCACCGGCACGGGAGACCGGATTACTGTGGGGCACTTGAGCCCACGCCGCACGCTTGGGCCTGAGCTGCTTCCGCTTTTTGTGGGTTCCGAAGGAACCCTGGGCATCATCATGGGCGCATATTTGAAAATACACCCTCTCCCGGACCACCAGCAGGGACTGGTATTCACTGCAGCCGAATTTGGTGACGGTCTTGAGGTGGTTCGACGGTGGTTAATGGCTGGCGTGAAGCCAAGCATGGTCCGATTGTACGATGCCGGTGAGTCGGCTCGAACCTTTCCTACCGCCAAGGGCCGTACCGTTCTGTTGGCATTGTTTCACGGATCGCACGCGGAAGTTCAGGTTGCTGTCGCGGAAGCTACCCGTTTGGCCCGCTATGAGGCGGAACCGGGCGACCCACAGTTTATCGACCACTGGCTGGCCACCCGCAATGATGTGTCGGCTTGGCGCCCCCTGTTGGCCCAAGGACTGCTGGCCGACACGTTGGAGATCTCGGCCTCTTGGGATCGGTTGGCCAATCTTCATCGCACCATTCTGCAAGAGGTCTCGGCCATCCCCGGGGTACTAGGAATTACCGCTCATGCCTCACATGCTTATACAGACGGCGCCAACCTCTACTTCACGTTCTTGGCGACTCCGGAAACGCCCGAGATCGCCCCCGACCTCTATCGTCGGATTGTTGCCGCAGTGTTGGATCGCACCTTAGACGGCGGCGGCTCCATTGCCCACCATCACGGCGTTGGGCGGTTGCGTCGCGAATGGCTGGCGCGTGAGCGTCAGGCGGAACTACCGTATCTTCAGGCACTAAAAGACATCTTTGACCCCCATCATATTTTGAATCGAGGTGCGCTATGGACCCTCACCAATCCCCTCTCGAACAGCGGGAACGGGCCTTCGACCGATTGACCCACTCGCATTGGGATGTATTGGTCGTTGGCGGCGGAATTAGCGGGGCTGGCATCGCCTGGCAGCTATCTCGGTGGGGCGTGAGCGTAGCACTGGTGGAACAGAACGACTACGCCAGCGGGACCTCATCGCGCTCATCCAAGATGATTCACGGCGGATTTCGCTATTTGCCCCACGGAGAGTTGGGCCTCGTACGGCAAGTCTCAAGAGAGCGTACCCGCTTGGCCCGTTTAATGCCCCACCTTATCAGCCCATTGCCTATGACAATCCCCGCATATCGTGGTGGGCCCTTCCCACTCTGGGCGTTGGCCCTGGGGTCGGGTATCTATGACAGGCTGGGACGCATTGATGCTACGATGGCTCACCGCCGGCTTGATCCCAGGTCCGTAAAACAACGGGCCCCTGGCATTCGTGAAGACAACCTTCAAGGCGGCATCGCCTACTTTGAATTCGGAGGCCTGGACGCGCGCATCAATTGGGCTGTCATCGCCACAGCAGCCCAACAGGGGGTCTTGGCCTTGAACTACGTGCGAGCACTTTTTGACCAGAGCACGCTCAAGGCAAACGGTCCCTCATCTGTGGCCGTCGAGGATCGCCTACGGGGTCGAATGGGCACTGTTGAAGCGCAGGTGGTTGTCAATGCCGCGGGACCTTGGGCGGATCAGCTCGATCGGGAGTCCCATTTAGTGCGAAGCCGGGGCATTCATCTGGTCTTTCCCCGAAAAAAGTTCCCCCTCGACTTCGCCACCATTCTCCCTACGCCGGAAAACGCCAACATATTTGCCGTACCACGCGGGCCGGTGACCTATCTGGGCACCACTGACAATCCGGATACCAGTTCCATCGAAAACCCCGATCTGGTAGCCGAGGACGCTCAGTATCTACTCGGTGTCGCCAACCGACTGTTCCCCCGTTTAAACTTGAAGCTGGCCGACGTCATTGCTGCCTGGTCGGGCGTTCGGCCTCTAATCGCCCAGGATCGCGAGGCTCGCACGGATCGGCTCTCGCGCCGTGATTTAGTGGTCGCCCGACCCTCATTAGTGACAGTGCTTGGCGGAAAGTTCACCGGGTTTCGTGCCACAGCCGAAAATGTGGCTCAAACTGTCTTAGAACGACTAGGCGGCGCTTCCAAAGCAGCCCGGCCGGAGTCCATCGCGGACGCACCCCGGGGGGAGCAAATCACCGCACTCCAGACCGTATTGGATCAAGCCGGGGTCTCCTGGGCGGTCGCCCGCTACGGAACGCGGAGCCTGGAATGGCTGGCTTGGGCCCGGGACCGGGGCCACGACGCCTTGGAACCCGTCCTCGCCAACGTGCCCCTCGTGCAAGCGGACATTGATTGGGAGATTCTCTTTGAAGACGCCCGCTCGGTGGCCGACGTGCTCATTCGCCGTACCGGGCTCGCCTGGTTGGGCGGGCTTCGCCCCGAAGCCGTTCGGGAAATGGCCCGGCGCACAGCCGAACGCATGCGGATTTGGCTCCAATGGTCCGCCGACGAAACAGAGCGCCAGATACGGGACTTCTGGCACACGGGATACTTTGACGACGTTGTGAAATGGAATCAGACTCATTAGCCGAAGGAGCCGCATCATGAGCCGACGTGAGCGACAGATACACACTCTCCACATCGACAAGAAAGACCAGGGTTTGATTCAATCTGTACCGTTTGTCGTCCTGGACAATGTTGATTCGCTTCAGGTGGCGTTGTTGGAGACACCCGCCCCACCGTCGGTAATCGATCTGGGCCTGCGGGATCCTCATCGGATCCGCGGTTGGAGCGGCGGATCCAAAACGACTTTTAGCGTCACATGGCAAAACGCCACACCCGGCTATCTTCCGGGGCCTCTTGATCCCGGGGCCTGGGAGGTGCTCATCGGGTTATATCGCATCCCTGAGGGTCGATCGACTGTCCGCCTTTCTATTACCCAAAACATTATTGAGCCCGGCTGGGTAGCCGGCGATTTTCATGCCCACACGGTGCACAGCGATGGGGCATGGACTACCGAAGAGTTGATGGGGCATGCCGAAGCGCAAGGCCTGGAATTTTTGGCACTCACCGACCACAACACCGGATCGCAAAATGTGCATGCCCTCTCACACAAGTCACCGCTCACCATCATTCCCGGGATGGAATGGACCACCTATCGCGGGCACGCCAACGTCTGGGGCCTCCACGATCCGCTGCCCGACTGGATGGTGGCTAGCGACGAAGACCTGGCGGAAAAGCGCGATCACCTGCTTACCCAAGGGGCCTTGCTGTCTATCAACCATCCCTTTGATACCTTCCAACCGGGAATCGCCTGGGGATGGAACATGGCCGCCTTCCCCGCTGTGGAAGTGTGGAACGGTCCCTGGCGACCCACCAATCAGCAAGCACTCGATTGGTGGGCGTCGGAATTAGCCCGAGGCCGGCGCATCACTGCCGTGGGGGGGAGTGACGTGCACGGACCAAGCCCGCTGGTATCGCTCGCCCATCCCTGTACCTGGGTGTGGCGGGAATCTCCGGGTCCGGAAGGAATTTTATCTGGAGTCCGCCAAGGGCGGGTCTACATCACTGACTCGCCCCAAGGTCCAAAGCTGGAAAACGGCTCGACCCTGCCCGGTACAACGGTAGAGCCCCATGCGATGGTAACGGCGATCTTAGGCGGGCTCGATGTAGGTGACCGAATACGTTGGCTTACCAGCGAGGGCGTGACATCGGAATTTGTCGCCAAGAGCCCCCGTCTAGAAGTAACGGAACGGCCGGAATCCGCGCCCTGGATTCGCTTGGAAGTTCATCGCTTTCACCCGGAATGGGAGGTATGGCTCCCGCGTCTCATTGCCAATCCCATCTACGTAGATCCACACCAAGGAGGCCCTCATGTTTAAGTCCTACCAATTCTGGTTGACGCTCCTTTGGACCTGGTCCGTTGTGCAGCGCGAGCCGATCACCGACTGGATGGTGCAATATGCGGGGCAAGAGCCGCGGGTGCACGATCCCGATTTTCACGCATGGACGGAACCAGAAATCTCCTTCCGCACGCTATTCGCCGATGCAGTGGTTCCCTGGGAGGACGCGGTTTTCGAGGCCGAGGTTCGGGGCGAGACGCTGCTTCGCGTCGATAATCAGCCCGCCTGTGGCTTGAATCCCTTTCATACCCGTTTCCCCCTTCACCATGCTGCAGGTGACCGGGTCCTTTTAACATTAGAACAAGTGACCACAGGGCTCATGGGAGTCGCGTCCGCTAATCCGGGATTGGATCGCTGCCATTGGATTCGGCTCGACCCGATGACCGAATCATGCTATTGGGACTTGGCCGTGCTGCTAGAATGGGGTGACGATCCCGATACGCCGCCGGATTTGAAGCGGCAACTCGCAAGATGGTTGGATCAAGCGTTAGCGCCGCTCATCGCCCGGGCTCCGGACGAAGACGCGCTTCGCGCCCACGTTTTTCGAACTGGACGCAGCGCTGAGGAAGAAGGGTTGGCCCGGGCGCTCCACCACGGGCCCGTGTCCGGCCTTCAGCCGGTGCCTCCCCGGGAGCGCCGGGCGCTAGTGGCGACCTTGCATCAACGCCTTCGCGATGTCTACCAATCCTTGCATCATGCCGCCCCGAAAGGGGCAGGGAAACTGGTCATGATGGGGCACGCCCACATCGATCTAGCGTGGCTCTGGCCCATGGCGGAAACAGCGCGAAAAACCATCCGTACCGCGGCCGGTCAAGCGGCTCTTCTCGAGGCGTTTCCCGCCTGGCGCTTTGGCATGTCCTCTCCAGAAATGTGGCGCATCATCCAAACCGAACCGGATCTCGCCCGCCGCTGGCTGGCACTGGCGGACTCGCACCGTGTCGAGCCTCTGGGAGCCTTTTGGGTTGAGGCGGACAGCCAGTTGCTCGGTGGCACGTCATTATTACGGCATCTCGCCTACGGCCTCGAGTACTTCGAGAAGACCCTGGGACGACGGCCCCGCACCGCCTTCCTACCCGATACTTTCGGATTCTCCGGGGCGCTGCCCACGTTTTTGAACGCAGCCGGGATCGATCTCTTTTTGACCACCAAAATAAACTGGAATGATAGCACGCGGTTTCCTTATAAGCATTTCCGCTGGGTTGGTCCGGATGGGTCAGCCATTGCCGCCATGATTTTCGGCAACTCGCCGGACGGATACAACGGAACGGCCTCCATCCGAGATCTGAAGGCCGCGTGGGACAGTTTCGCTCAAGGCGGCGGCGAAGGGGCCGTCCTGTACGCGTTTGGCCACGGAGACGGGGGCGGTGGACCAGACGAGTCCATGCTGCAACGACTGACCCGCTATCGCCAACTACCCTTGCTGCCAGACCTTGTGGATGCGTCGCCGGAGTCCCTCATCTTGCCGCCCGACGCTGAAAAGCATTTGCCACGCTGGCACGGCGACTTATACCTAGAGTTTCATCGCGGGGTCTTCACCACGCAAACGCGGGTCAAGTCGGAAACCCGCCAAGTAGAACGCGAGCTCGCGTCCGCCGAAGCCTGGGCGATAGCTGCAGGAGGGCGTCCGGACCTCAAGGAAGCGTGGACAACCTATCTCCGAAACCACTTCCATGACATTCTGCCGGGGTCCTCCATTGGCGCGGTCTATGAGGACTTCCGACTGGACATGGAGATCGTTCGCCATCAGGTGCACGCCGTTGAAGAAGACGCCCTCAACCGTCTTTTTCCTGGGACGGGCACCGGCACGGCACTCGTCATCGGACATCGCGGCCGTGTATCCCGGCCCGAAATTCCGCTGATGGTTGAGCGGCGCGGGGCATTCCAAGTTTTCTGGGGTGGCGCTTGGCATCAGAGCCGGCCGGTGGGCCCCCATCAATACGCGGTCGATGTGCCGGCCTTGCCCCCGGCATCGATGGCGGCCTTTCCCCTGCAGGATATGGCTGACGAGGTGCTGCCGTCCGAGTCCCGTCCCTCGGATCGCGTGCGTTGGATGTCCCGGACATTAGAGGTGGTTATTGGTCCTGATGGTCTTCATTCGTTAAAACATGAGGGCCGCGAACTGTTGGACGGCGTGGCCGGTGTCGAACTATTTTTCCAACACCCTCGAGAATTCGATGCGTGGGAGCTCGAACCCTCGAACCGGCGGGGTCCCGTGAGCCTGCAACACGACATACCGGTCATTGAATGGCAAGGTCCCCACACCACGATCGTCCAACTTCACCATCATCGCGGCGAGACAACCATCAAGGAGCGCATCACCCTCAACGGAGAGCTTCAGCAGATTGATCTGGCCATTTCGCTGCACATCGCAGAACGTCGTCTGGTGACGCAGTATCGGATTCCCACAACGTTGTCCTCCGACCACGTGTCCCGTGAAACCTTGTTCGGCGCCGACACCTTGCCAGCTCGCCCTTCCGGGCCGGCTGACGAGGCCCGTTTCGAGTGGGCGGCACATCGGTTCATCGACTTGGCTGAACCTCACCAGGGACTTGCGCTGATGAACGATGGCCGCTTTGGCCATCACGTGGACAACGGGACCATGAGCATCACCTTGTCCACCGCCCCGCTCTACCCCGATCCAGGGGCCGATGGCGATCCAGTTCCGGTGCGGCTGGCGCTGGTGCCTCACCGCGCGCACTGGACCGACGCCCACATTATGGAACGGGCCCAAGACTTTTCCGAACCGCCCATGATTTCGGAGAGATCGGTGGCACTGAAAGACTATGCGGTGGCGGCGCCGTTATTGGGCCTTCCGCCCAACGTAGCCTTGTTGAATGCCAAGCCCGCCGAAGACGGGTCCGGCGACGTCATCTATCACCTGGGAGAGATGTGGGGTGACGCGTGCCATGTCAAGGTGACTTGGCCTTATCCCGTATCGGCGGCCTTTCAGGCCGACCTGGTGTCGGAAGAACCCCTCCTCCCCTTGGAGGTTCATGAGGGGTATGACAGCACCCTCAACATTCGGGCTCACCAATTGTTCATCATCCGCATGCGCCCGCTGCCCAACTAGTATAGCCATTCCTAAATAGCGTCCATGCTTTTTGCGTCCTCGGGCTTCCACTTCCAGCGAAACGGTACCGGA
>NZ_JABBVZ010000041.1 GCF_012933365.1 Sulfobacillus harzensis
TGTTACAAAGCTGCCCTGATGGGCGGCCTGAAGTGCGCTCCTGGTCTGGGTTTGCGACTTTATGAAAACTCTCCTAGCCAGATGGTGGAGTCGACCGGGCGGCCGGATCGGTTTTTAGCCTTGCACTTTGCGAATGAGATTTGGAAGAACAACACCGCCGAGGTCATGCGCCATGCCAGCACATCTGAAACGGTATTCGACGCGGTGGTTCAATTCGCGAAGTCTATTGGGATGGTGGCCCTGCCAATTCACAAAGAACAACCCGGCTATATTCTGAATTCGCTGCTGGTGCCATTTTTGGACGCCGCCCAAAAGCTTTGGTTCAACGGGGTGGCGGGCGTGGAAACCATTGACAGGACATGGATGATTGCAACAGGCGCACCCCAGGGGCCTTTCGCCATTCTCGATGTGGTGGGACTCAACACCGTGTACAACATTGCCATGGCCAGAGCGGAGGCAAGCCAAAACCCCCTCTATCGCCAAATTGCGGAACGCCTTAAGCGTGACTACATTGATCAAGGGAAGCTGGGACGCCAAAGCGGTGAAGGATTCTATCGCTATCCCGATCCAGCGTTTCGGGAGCCCAATTTTACCAAGGGCTAATTTCTTCCGGCGCTGGTTCCGCACGGCTCTGTCAAAGAACAGCTCAAGTAAATAGCGACGGGCATTCGTTGCCGGGTGCGGATGCAATCGTGCCGGTGTCTGATCGATCCAGCGGTTGTGTCAGCACCGTTTCGCTTGGCGATGCTGCCGCTTACTGGCATTGGCGAGGGGGCGCCGTTGTTGGCAGCACATCGGCTTTTGGATAGGGTTGATTGTCACCTGGGACCTTGCTTTGGGCCCCTCTCTTGTCAACATCTTGGAAGATTCTGGGGTCAGGGGGCATGAGGCGGCGGTCATCGCAACCGGTGTCCTGCTTCTCCTAGGCGCCGGATTTCACCATCCGGGGACGGCGCTTTTCATTGTCGTGGCATGGCACCGTTTTCGGCGGTTTCGTGCTGAGAGAGCGCTCTTATCGAGCCCCCCGTAGGAAAGGATGGGAGGGAGCGCAAGGGGGGGGTGAGAGCTTTTCGAGTGAAAGGATGATTCCACGGTCAAACGTCGCCTAGGAAAGGACGATGAACCATTATGGCTGAGATTATTCTAAGACAGGCGCTAGGCGGGGATGTATCGAGCTTGGCAGAAATGCGGCAAGCCTATTTCCATGAGGAAACGGGAAAACCGGGACCCTCGGACTTTCCGACGCGTATGGCCGACCATGTGAGACAAGTCCTGGGTTCGTCAAATGAACCGATATTTGTGGCGGAGGTTGAGGGATGCCTAGCATCCTGCATCTGGGTCAAGGTGACAGTCAAGGTGCCCTGGCCGGAGCCATTCGAGGCTTCATGGGCGTATGTCACCAATGTGTACACGCGCCCGGAATTTCGAGGCCAAGGTATCGGAACAGCGTTGTTGGAACACGTGCAAGCATGGGCCAAGAGACAGCCGGGATTGGAGTTTTTAATTCTCTGGCCGAGCGACAACAGTGCTCAGTGGTACCAACGCATGGGATTCGAGTCCACCGAAGCGGTGGTATACAAGGTTCGGGCGCACGCATGAGGCCGCTGGCAGAATGGATGCCCCAGGACGCACTCGTTTCGTGGAACCTTCGTCCGGAACAGTTGGGATTTGTCCTTCCCGGCGGCATGGGCCGGAGCATCCTTGTGGACGATGTTGTGTTCAAACGGGTGGACGATGAGGAGGAGACCTCGTGGTGCCAGAACGTATTGAGCCGCATTAGGCCGGAGGATTATCGCCTGCCCGAGCCGATTTTGTCGCCACAAGGCCATTGGGTGGAAAGCGGCTATACCGCGACCCGGTGGGTTGCCGGCGAGCCCGGGCCGGGGGGCCGGTTCAACGAGATATTAAGAGTGTCGCGGTCTCTGCACAGAGCACTCCGCGATCTCCCTCGACCGGATTTTCTCGACCGGCGCCAGCATCGCTGGGCCAAGGCAGATCGATCGGCATGGGAGGATCAGCCTCTCAACTGGATGCCTGACATTCGTGAACGTGCTCAAAAACTGCAGCGGATGCGAGAACCTCTCGATTTGCCCGAGCAGATAATCCACGGCGATCTGGCCGGCAATGTCTTGTTTTCACCTCGACTCCCGCCAGCGGTTATCGATTTTTCACCGTATTGGCGTCCTGCCGGGTTCGCTGATGCGATGATTTTAGGAGATGGCCTTCTTTGGCACGACGACGATGAGGTTCGCTCTTTGATACCGAGAACGCACGTCTTTCGCCAATTGCTCATCCGTGCCATGTTGGCTCGGCTGGGAGCTCTGAGTGAGAGTTTTCGCGCTACTCGGAGAGCCTGCTTGGACCGGGCTGAGCTGAGCGCGTTCGACCGCGCCATCGGTTTTCTCCGGATGGACAGGGAATGGAACTAGTGGCGCCATCCTACGCGGGCTCGTGGTTTAGGGGCAGGTCAACACGGCCCAGCCGGGCTGCCCCGTTTGTGGGATGCCTTTTTTGCCTCACGATTTTCGACTCACGGTCAACGGCAAGGAAAATGCCGAGCACGGGTCGAAGAATCTTGTGACGCCCGGCTCACCGGGATCAGCTTGGACCAATGTCGTTCGTTGAGGAGGCAAGAGTCGGTGGATCACCATGAACTTGCACCATTTCTCGTCGAAGCGAAGCGCGAGACATATCCTCAAGTGGGGGATAGACCGTCTGTTTTGCCGCAGCTTTCCGGTTCTGTGCAGCTCGAGTATTCTAAGGAACGCTTCCTGTATCGCGACATCTATTTCGGCGGCCGACGCTTTGTTGGGCAAGAGACGGTATACTTCGATGGCACCCCAGTATGGGCGATGTCATATGCTGGGGGGATGATCGGGTCGACTGCCGACGCAGGCGACGTGTATGCCTTTTTGAGGCGAGCCCTCTTGGCGGTTTCGCAGGAGGAACCTTTTCGCGGTCCAAAGGAAGTCGAGAGTCAGAATCTTCGCTATGAGAACACATATCAGGGGGACCTAGGCTGGTTCTCCGGACAGGAAACGGTGTGCGCACATGGGGTGCAAGTCTATGCGCTTCGCTATGCAGGGGGTCATATCGTACCGTAGCAAGCATTTAGCGGTGGTAGATATGAGATCCATCGGCCATGTAACGGAGAAGGGGGGAGCATGGAGATAAAGGTTCGCCTGATGCCCCATCAACGAGAGTGGGTTCTGCTATTTACCGAGGAAAGCGCCCGACTCCGCCAAATTTTCGGCCCGGCCCTGGTCGCCTTAGAGCATTTTGGCAGCACGGCAGTTCCGGGAATGATGGCGAAGCCCGTCATTGACATCATGGCCATCGTTCGCACGCGGGAGGTTCCCGAAAAATGGGCGCAGCTATTGCAGAGCCTTGGCTACCACAATGCGGGCGAATGGGGGATCGCCGGCCGACGGCTGTTTCGCAAAGGTGGGGAGAATCGAAGCCACCACCTTCATGTCTACCCTGAGGGCCATCCGGAAATCCGGCGTCACCTGGTGCTTCGCGATTACCTCTTGACGCATCCCCAAGAGGTCGAGGCCTATAGTGCGGTTAAGTGGGAACTGGCACGCCGATATGACGACACGGAGGACTATAGTCCCGCGAAAAAACCTTATGTCCGGGCACTTGAACAGCGCGCCTTGAGCTGGGCGGACAAACAGGGGGCGGAATAGTATGCCCATGTCGCCCTATTATCGGCACCTTCGGGAGAAAATCGGCACCATGCCCATCTTCAGTCCTAGTGTGGCGGCTGTGATTCGAAACTCGAAGGGCGAGATTCTGTTTCAGCGGCCGATAGGATCATCCGAAATCTGGAGTCTCCCTGCGGGAGCAATTGAGATTGGAGAAACCCCCGTCATGGCCGTGGTTCGTGAGGTTTACGAGGAAACAGGGCTCGAGGTCAAGCCGACCCGTGTCTTGGCTGTGCTGGGAGGGGATTCCTTTCGCTTCACCTATCCAGACGGCAATCAGGTGGAATATCTGGTGGTGGTGTTTCAGTGCGCTATTGTCGCAGGTGAACTCCGGGGACAGGACGGCGAATCGGCTGAACTGGGTTTCTTTCCCTATCACAAGCGCCCACCCCTGGCCCTCCCGTATCCCGATGCGATCTTTCTCACGGACGTCGGCCCAACCTGGTTTCAGCCATAGGAGGGATTATGGGACAACCACCGAAAAACCTTTCACGGGGTCACTTGCTCTTTCGTCCCATTGATTTAGGGGAAGATTCCACACCGTGGTTCAAGGCAACTCAGGATCCGGCCATGTATGTCTGGACAGGAAACCCGGTTCCCGCCTCCTTGGTGGAGGCGCGCCGCGTGCTTGAGAACTACCAAACCCATCCTGACATTTACGCATGGTGCGTCAGAGACCTCGAGCACGATGACATGATTGGTGTCTGGTGGATAGGGGTCCCTTATAGGGAGGAAGGGACAACGCGAAGCTTTGATGCCCAGCGCATCTTTCGTCGCTATTGGCGCACTGGCCGGACCCAAGCGGCGCGCCGGATCATCTACGACTATGTCTTTCAGGAGCTCGGAATCGATGAGATGCGGGCGGCGGCTTGGGCGGATAATCGGAACTCCTGCCTCTCGATGGAAGCGGCGGGATTTCATTTGGCTGACGAACGGCATCGGTGGAACCCCAAACATGGGGTTATGATGCGCGAGCGGGAATACGTGCTGACACGCGAAAACTGGCGAGATCGCCCTAAGAAATGGGTGGATTGGCGCCTCCCTCATGATGTTTGAGCGTTTTATCCTAAATGAAAAATTTTTCACCCGTCCCAGAGACAGGGAGGTGCCCAGTGCTAAAAGGCATGCATGAATTATGGCGGTTCGTGGAGTTGGCTTCCCGTGCGCTTGAAGCGGATCGGTCTGTGCTGTTCCAGCAGGTGTTCTGCCTCGATCAGGAAGCGCTGACGAATTGCCAAGCAAATGGCTTGCTCCGGTTGGATCGTCCGCTCGATGACTGGCGCCTGACGTTGGAGCGGATGGAACGACGTGGGATGGAACCGCTGGCAACCCAGGTGCTTGATGCGGTCATACGCCAATATCCGGTGTCGGCCCCGCTATCGGTTGAGATCTATCCCATGGATCCCGACGACCTATTTGGAGTGGAGAAGCTTGCTGGGGTATCCGGATGGACCAATTGGGAGGGCAATATCATTCATTTGGTGGCGTTTGCCGGTTGGAGAACCTGGCCCGCGCTCTGCTCCACAGTGGTTCACGAATACCACCACTATTGGCGAACGGCCGCGTGCCAGAACGGCCATTCGCGGATAACGTTGCTGGAAAAAATTATTCGGGAAGGGCTCGCCGAACATTTTGTCGCCGATGTGTTGGGATCAGCGTTTCAGGGCCCCTGGGTTTCCGCGTTAACCGCCCGCGAGGCTTGCGACTTGTGGTGGAGCCTTTATCGTTCGCATGTCGATGATGTGGGGATGCCGCCGATGGTTATGTTTTTGGGGGCGGTCTCACTGGGCTTCCGCTCTGGGCTGGCTACAGCTTGGGCTACCATTTGGTCTCGTGGTATCGGAGCGTCCACCCCGCGCGTTCGATTCAGCAATTGACGGCGCTTCCAAGTGAGGCATTCGCCCTAGGGCTCTGATTCCGCCGCATAAACCGAAAGAATGTCCCGGGCGCGATTGGCGATCTGATTCCGGACGGTGAGCGGCGTTTCCACACGGATCCAGGAACCCCAGGGCATCAGATGGTGAACGGCCGATTCGGGATTCTCGTAGATGACGGTCATGGCGACAAATCCTGACGTCGATGGCGTGTCGACACGCGGCCGGGTCGGCCAAGGTGATGTGCGAACAAATTCTTCGGCGTGGTCAGCGTTTACCGAGACCCTGACCGGATATTGCGGTCGGGAGCGCTCAAAGGCGCTACTCCATCCCGTCCAGAAGGCACTTAGGCTGAAGTCCTTGGGTCGTGAAAAGGTCGTGGTGAGGACCATCACCTCTTGAAACCGCGAGAGGCGGAATACGCGCAGATTTCCAGCCGACTCGCCCACGACATACCAGATGCCGGCTTTAGCGACCAAGCCAAAGGGCGCCACCAACCGGAAACTGTCGCTGCCGTCAGGCTTTAGATAACGGCCGTGCAGGAGGCGGTTCTCCCAGACGGCGGATTTGACTTTCTCCAGAATGGAGCGTTCGGTTCGTCGGGAAAACCACGGGCGGCCATCGATGTAAATGCGCTCCTCCAAGAGCGCCGTCGCGCCAATGGATTCGGGTGCTGAACGGTGGATCTTTTCCCGAGCGCTTACCGCCTGTGAGATCCAGCCTAAGTCACCCATCAGATGGGAATCTCCGCCCAGCAGCAATGCTTGAAGTTCGCCACCACTCATTGATTTAAGGTCGAGATCATAGCCGTCGAGCAGTTGATATCCGCCTAACTTGCCATGTATGCCATAAATAGGGATACCGACGGCGCTCAGTGCGTCGATGTCACGCATGACCGTGCGTCGTGAGACCTCCAGCCTGTCGGCCAGCTCTCCTGCCGTGAGCCGCTGGTGGCGTTTTAAGAGCAAGATAATGGACAACAATCGATCAGCCCGCATCGCTTCGCAACACCTCTTAGGAATATTGTTAATCCGAGCGACGACATCACGTGTCACATTAACGCGCTATTGTTGGGGCAAAACCGCAAGGTGAGCCAATGGAAAATCCCCGCGATTGGTTGTACGGCGTTTGGGGCCTCGGGCAAGGCTTTGTTTTTCCATGGACAGTTCTGTTTCTCACCTCGAGGGGCCACTTGTCTGCCGTCCAAGCGGGTACGGCAATGGCTATTCTCGGTGCGTTTGGCGCGGCATCCGCGCTCTGTCTGGCTTGGGCCGTCGCCTGTCCAAAGGTTACCAAAATCGTCTCGACATTGGGTGAAGCGCCGGACGAGGAACGGCCTTCGAGCATTCAGGACTTCAATTTGCGACCCTCGCGCACGGTCTATTTGCGATCCTTTCATCGCTCCTAAGCACCTTCTATCCTTTATGGGCTGTGGGGTATCTTCACGCACCGAAGAGCATTCTGGGATGGGCTGGGGGAATCGAGGCGGTAGCCCCTATTTGGATCGCCAGCCTAACGGGCGCCCTCATCCTCTATTGGCGTGAGCTCCCGAACGATTCGAGCGTCGTTGAGTAGCCTGTAGGGTCGAGTAGGTGCGCCATGAGGAGCCCATCCATGGTTCGCCCTTGATGGCGAAAGGCGCCGCGCTTTCGTCCCTCAACGACAAAGCCAAATTTCCGATAGAGGGCGATGGCGGGGAGATTCTCGGCGTAGACCTCTAGTTCAATCCGCGTCACCAACCCCGTGTTTTTGGCCCAATCCATGCCCGCCTGCAATAGGGCGGAACCCAGGCCCTGGCCACGAAATCGTTCATCGACCGACATGCCAAACTCCACCACGTGCCGAACGGCCCTGCGGGGGCTTCCCATCGCATCCCACATGCCCACAATCGACCCGTCCGGGGCATCGGCAACCAGCATGACCGCATTCGGACGGTCTTGGTGGCGCGCTATGAAGGCTTCTTGGTCATCGACGGTCATGGTAAAGGGGTCCGCCACAACGGGAAGAAAGAGGCTTTTATCGGAAAACAACCGCCGCATATACTCCACTATGGCTGGGGCATCAGCTATTGTCGCACGGCGGACGGCCCACGAAACCCGCGATGTTCTAGGTTCCCGCGCGGCTTCCGACCATCCCACTCGGTGGCTGCGGCGTTCGAGAAGGAGCACGTCTCGCCAACCCTGGTCCATTTGGCCAACCCGTTCGCGATAGCCGACCAGGCGAAACCCCTGGGCGAGGTGTAGGCGAACGCTGGGACCGTTCTCTGGAAAAATCCCGGCCGTGAGTGTCCAAAAGCCTGACGCTTCGCTAGCGAGTATCAGCGCCTCCATCAGTCGACGGCCAACGCCCTGCCCGCGCGCTGATTGGGCGACATAGATGCTGACTTCCGCGACCCCAGCGTAGACACAGCGGTTTGAAATTGGACTCAACGCTGCCCAACCCAAAAGCTGTCCTTCCGGCGTGCGAGCCACCAATCGGCATGACGGAACGTGACTCTTGTCCCAGACGCTCCAACTCGGGGCAGAGGTCTCGAAAGTCGCCTGTTTGGTGGCGATGCCCTCTTCATAAATACGCTGGACTTCTGGCCAATCCTCGGGCCTCATGGCCATGACGTCGAATAGTGGTGTCATTGACCTGCCCCTTCTCCGTTTATCGCGCGTTAACGTTGCGGGAGGATTCGTCGCGTGCTCCCAGAATTCCTGCGCAGCAATGGACGTCGGATGAAAGCGATGGAAGGGTCATTTCTTGACACCCCCACTGCATCGTGAACGATGTCGTTGGGTCGGATTTCACTCGGTCCCGCCCCAGGTTTTTCCCAAAGGACTCGGATCGAGCGGGAAAGGCTTATAATGCTGAAGACGACATACTCGGATCAATAAGGTGGAACGTGCTATGCCCATGGTACCGCAGGAAGAATGGCAGCCGCTTGAGCCGGAGGATCCCCGCTGGGAATTCTTAATGCGTCTCGATCCCCGATGCACGGCGTTGCCGGGCACTTGGGAGGTGCGAGGGGACCTTCCGGCCGATTGGGAGTCTTATTCCACAACGGCCGAGGGCCACATTGATACGGACTTTGAATCACCCACGATTCTTCGCGCCAATGGCATTGACTTTCGCTATCGCCCCCCAGCTCGGGTGATTCCCCGACGTTCGGGGATTCGCCGCTGGTGGACGGCTGCCGTGGGCGTGGTACTCAAGTTTAAGGCGTTGCTGGTTTTCGGCTCTGTTCTGCTGAACCTTCTTGTATATGGACTGGCATTTGGTTGGGCGTTTGCGGCGGGGCTGGTAGCGGTTATCGCGATCCATGAATCTGGCCATGTTGTGGCCAACCGGCGCAAGGGAATCCCGGCCAGTTTGCCTGTATTTATCCCCTTTTTAGGCGCGTTTATTGGCCTGCGTCAGATGCCTCAGAATGCGGCTGACGAGGCCTTTATCGGCATCATGGGCCCACTGTTCGGACTGGGCGCATCTGTACTGGCGCTCATCTTAGGCGTCGTGACCAAACAGGCCGCGTTTTTCGCCATCGCCGAAGTGGGCTTTTTGATGCATGTCTTTAATCTTATGCCGGTCATTCCATTAGACGGTGGGCGGAGTGTCGCCTTTTGGGGATGGAAAGCGTGGATTCCCGGCATTCTCGGCATGTTGCTGGTCTTATTCTATAATCCATTGACACACCAGTTCACTCTCGATCCCGTGACCGCCATTATTTTAATCATTGTGGTTGTCTCCCTGTTGCGCGAACCTCGGCGCCGGTCCCCTGTTTACAATGACATTTCAATCCGCGACCGGGTTGTCTTTGGCAGCATTTGGGCCTTTGCCCTTTTGGCCAGCATGGCCGGATATTGGCTTGTGGGAACACGTCTGGTCATGTAATGGGATGCTTATTCTGCCCGATTTTTGGCATGCTTTGGGATAATGGGGGCGAGACCATGAGGGGATGTCCCCATGAGTCGTTTGTTAACGATGTCGTCGTCATGGCAGTGCTTTCTGCCAGCCATGACACCGACCGGCCGCTATTGGCGGCGATTCACGGAAAAGACAAAACCCTGGTGGATGGGGGCAATTCGATGCGTCACGCCGTGGTGATGATTCAAGAAATGGCCCGGTTGGGTTGGCGGTGACCTCGTGGCGTTGACTCATCACTATTGGGATCACATTTTACGGGGCGGCTCGATTTGACGCCACCGTTGTTGCATGCGCTGAGACGGCGAAATTCGTTCGAGAAATGACCCATCCGGCAACGCACAAACGCATGTATGTTTCGTAAGAAGAGATTGTGTGTAGGCGCTGCCGTATCCGGATCCCGTCGACTTCCGTTACACGCCCGCTGGGGCCGCCCAAATGGCCTTCTCTGCGGAATCTGAAGGTCCGGCAATGTTGGCCCTCGCACCATGATGAGCCGCTGAACGGTGGGGAGTTTGCACGATTCCTGTGTGTTGGAAGCGGCATCAAGTGGTTAGCATCTATCCGCAGCATCAGAGACAGCGAGCGAGAAGCTTATTGAGCGTCATGTTGAATCAGGAGGAACGGGAGTTGTCGGACCCATCCTATCAACATATTTCCGAGGAGGGTGATGCATGAAAGTTTCCGTCGTGTCCGCTTCGTTTCCGATGACCTTTGACGTCGCGGAGAACCTTCAGCGCATGAAGGCGTTGGTCGCCCAGTGCCACGCCCACGAAGTCGTGGTGTTCCCGGAGGGGGCGCTATCCGGTTATTCTGACGACATCGGTTTTTTGAACGACATCGACCAAGCACAAGTCGACCGAGGATTGGACGTTCTGCAGGAATTGGCCGTCGCCAGCCGTTGCCATCTCTTTGTGGGAGCTATACGGCAAGATGGCCAGGGCTGGCGCAATCAAGCCTTCTATCTTTCTCCGGGGGGCGAGCGTTGGACCTATAACAAGATGAATCTCGCCACTCACGAGCGGGGTTATTTCGTTCCAGGCGACGAACTTCCCGTCTTCACCCTGTCCTTGCCCAGCAGCACACTTGCTGTTGGCGTGCAATTGTGCCGGGAACTTCGCTTCCCCGGACAATGGCGCCGCTTGGCCCAACAGGGGGCCGAGCTCTTCATCTACATGACGCACGCCATCAACGATGAGCTGCACCGACCCGTATGGCGAAGCCACCTCATCAGTCGGGCCGCCGAAAACCAGCGCTGGGTTGTTGCCACGAATGTAGCGCATTCGGCGCAGTTGTGCCCCTCCATGATTGTGGATCCGGCAGGCTTAGTCATGAAAGAGGCGGTATCTGACGCGGCCGGCATTTTACGAGCCGAGGTGGACATGGACGCGGTGTCCAATTGGTATCTCAATCAGATTGTGGTGAATTGAACGGGGTGAGCATTAACAGATGGATGCTGAACGGTTCTTGACGGACGGGGTGGTACGGCTTCGCCGGTTTCGGGCCGACGATCCAGCGATCGACTTTGCCGTTTTATGGTATCAAGACCGCGAAGTGCTAGATGGGGCAGGTGGATTGGATGAAAAGCCCTTCGATCGGACGCGCATTGAGCGTATGTATCGATATCTCGACACGCATGCCGAGCTCTACATCATCGAGGTCAGAGACCGTGCCCAATGGCTTCCTATTGGCGACGTGGCCTTGGCGCCTCACACCACGCCCATCGTTATTGGGCACCCCGGCTGGCGATCGCGAGGCATTGGCACGCGGGTCTTAGCGCTCATTATTGGCCGGGCCCGCGAATTGGGGTATCCCGCCGTGTGGGCTAAGGAAATTTGGGCCCACAACGTGCGAAGCCAACGGCTTTTTGAGCGAATGGGGTTTCGCCGGGTCGAAGAGGGCGTGGATGACCAGGGTCGATCCTGGTACCGGTATCGGCTCGACCTCTAGGTTTAAAAGCCTAACATTCCTAACCGCGGGCCACGTTATGTTTGCTGATGGCTGAGGGTGTAGGCTTGAAGTAGGAACGGAGCGTGTTTTCCGCTGGCTTTCCACGGAGCGTATATCCATTGTCCTTGGGACCGCCTTCCCAATCGGGGTTCGAGGGGTTGGCCCACCAAAACCACATGATGCCCTTCAGCCACGGACGCTGCCAGACGCTTTCGAAGGTGGCCAAGTAGCATCTTTGTTGGATAGCGAGATTTACGGGCTGATGGGGAAACCAGGTTCCCGGGGTGGCGGCTGCGCCATCCTCCGAGGGATATCCGAGTTCGGTAATGACAAATGGTTTGTGTGACAGTCCCGCGGTCTCTCGCCAACTTTGAATTTGATTGGCCAATTGGTTCCATGTAGCGGCCATGGAAGAAACACGGGGATTGGAAGCGGTACTCAACGGGAAATAGGCGTCAATGCCGACATCATCAAGGTCCTTCCAGAAGGTGACCTTCTGATAGTGGGGGAAGTCGGCGCCGTAGGTAATCGGACCATGATAGTACTGGCGGGCCAGTTGGATAGCGTGGGCCCAATAGGGTTGGTAGGCAGGCACATCGTCGAGCGAGTCAAACTCATCGCCGATTGCCAAAAGGTCCACATGATCCCGCTGGGCCAGCTTGGCGTAATGGACAAGGTAATTGTCAAATGAATGAAACCACGCCTTTGGCGATTTGGGGTGAAACAGTGCCTGCCATCCACTCCCCGTCAAGGAGTTGACGAAGGGGTCGAAAAAGACTCGCATCCCCTCGTGATGCGCCAGATGAATTAAATACGTCACGCTGGCATCGGTGGGCGTTTTTTGCGCATTGGGCGCAATCGTGTCGGAGTTGTTGGTCTTCTGGTACCAGGCGGTCTGAATCGAAAGCCAGTTCACGCCGTCCTGGTGCAAGTGAATGATAGAATTGGTGACGGCTTGCGATGTAAAAACATGGGGAGTATAGGCGGCTTCCGTCATTCCCTTCATTCGCGCCGAGAGTGGCGGAAGGCTGATGCTGGGGCCGGGCAGACGCGGCGGAGCGCCGCAAGCAGCAAGCGAGACGGTGAGAACAGCTATACCGACCCATCCGGTGAGCCGTTGCCTCTTCTTCATCCCCACGGCCTCCCTTGCCTTTACCTGTCAAAGGGAGTGTGGCCCAGAATGCCATTCTCTATGTCATGATGCCGTGAAGCCATGAACCGATGGCGGTTGCACGGATGCTTTGATGTGAACGTTGTGGCTTGTCCCAAGATGGCAATGGACAGCAGGAGGTCTTTTCGCGGTGTTGGTCAGTACAAAAAAACCAGAACGCCGGGTTTACCGGCGTTCTCGTAGATATACGGCATAACGCAGCGCGTCGTTACTCTTGTGGCAGCGCACCACGGTGTTTGTCCTCCGCTGGCAGTTGCGTGTTGTAATATTCCAAGAGCCGCTCCAAGGCTTCTCGGAATAATTCGGATTCTTTTTTGCGCATCCGTTCGGCCAGGGAACGCAACCGTCCGATGGACGAACTGGGATAGTAGCAGGACTTAAGCACCATCTCGTCTTTAGCCGGCAGGCCAACCCGGTTTCCACCCTGCTCTTTGGCTAGCCAGCACGCGACTTCGGCCTTTCGCCATAATTCATCAAAGTGGGCGGCGTCACGAGGCAGGTTGGCCACCCCGATGGTGACGCTCGGCCGATTTTGTCCTTCGGCTATTCGACGCCGTAAGTCCTCGGCCAGAAGAAAGCCTTCCTCGAGCGTACGATTTCGAAGCACGAACCCGAATTCGTCTCCGCTGATGCGGTCCGCGATGCAGTCTTCGACTCCACTGACCCACACCGTGAGACTTTCAGCCACCTCGGAGAGGAGTCGATCGCCGACGTCTCTGCCGTGTGTAGAATTGACCTCCATTAACCCATCCACGTCAAGAAACCCCACAACCCCCGGACCGTCGCCGAGGTACTGTTGCAGGGTGTGCCAAGCGTTTTGGTCTCTCTGGGCCATTGCATGCCTCCATTCGACGTTAAGTTACAATGCAAAGTATATAATGTTTCAATAGTAATGTAAAGTGAGATAGACTGATTATCAGGTCCGTTCGGACGCATTGTGCAGAGGATGTCGGCGATTTCTCTTGAAATAATTTTTGGTTGGCTGGTCGTGTTTGATATGGTGATAATCGAGGGACGACAGGCCGTGGGCACCAAATGGAGGGGAAGACAATGACGCGACGAAATTGGCGTGTTCAGCCGCCAGTTGGCTGCCCCCAGTGTCACAGTTTGGTCTGGGATCGGCGGGAGTGGGCGGCGGATCTGTTTACCCAGGGGTTGAGCTGGGTGTGCTTAGGTTGTGGCTACGAGCGCTGGGAGACGCTGGATGACCAGGGACATCGACGCTCGGGGGAACGTTGGGCGGTTTGCAAGTGTTGCGGCCGGGTGCTGCAGTCTGGGGAAGCGGCCATGAATGGGTATGGAGTCCTCTGTGGCAGAGGCCAATGCCATTGCCACGAGCGGGCGGTTGTTCGGGACCAACGGCGCTTGAAGCATCTGCGCCGAGTTGTTCAGCGCGACGGCTAACAGGGAGTGTTAGGAGTTCAGCCTCAGATTATGAGAAAGGCATTACGCCTTTTGGTCGGTTGGATGGGGTTGGCGCCGGGGACGGCGCACGGTCACCCACAGGAGCAAGCCGACTAAGGCGGCGAGGGCCATGATTAGACCGGCGCCACTGAGAGCGGACCCCGGGTTGATCCGGCGCATGGCGCCGGTGAGGAGAAAAAGGCCGATGAGATTGACAACGGCCATGACCAGGCGCTGAATCGCAAAGACCCCGCCTTGCAGAGGGGGTTCTACTCGCGTGCCGATATGGCTGTCCAGTGCCACATGCACTATAGGGCTTGAGAGGGCTCCAATAATCACCCAGATGAGGGCGATGGTCAAATGCTGGGCGAGCCCAATGCGCCAGAAGGCGATCCCCGTCAATACCCAAGAGAGAAAATAGGCAATGCGAAGCTGTTTAAAGAGTCGCGGGATGACCAGCCAGGTTCCAAGCACGGTGCTTAGCCCCCAGAGGGTTCGAACGACGCCATACCCCAAGGCTGCGGCGTGCCAGGGGTGTCGCATGAGTAGCGGAATGGCCACGGTAAAGGCCGGCCAGAGGAGGTTGGCGCCCGCTCGGACGCCCAGAGCCGTTAAAAGGAAACCGTCCTTTTGGACGGCACGCCATGAAGCAGCCCGATGGCTCGGGTGAAACGTGCCTCTTGTTTCGCTGTCCAGGCCATACCAAAACCATCCTCCCCCGAGAAACAAGCATGCGGTACCAAGCGTTGTGGTCACCGCGCCTGATATGGTAATAAGGCCGCCTGCCAATAACGGGCCCGCAACGATGCCAATTCGAGACGCCATCTCAAAGCGTGACGAAACGGATGCAGCGTCTTTGCTGGGAACGGACGACATCAGCCAGGCTTGTGCTTTGGGAATAATTCGGGCGTTGATCCAGCCTTCCGCAAGACCCACGGCTAACAGCATCGGGGCGCTGTGCACAAACCAGGGTGCCAGGGTGGCAAATCCGATCCCGACACCAAGGAGCCAAAGCCCCATCTTGCCCTTGAACCCCCACTCAGGACCAGTCAGTCCGACAATGAGGGCGGGAACCGCGCTTGTTGCCGCAGCAAGTGCCACCCATGTCCCGGAACGGGTAATGGCGAGGACCTGCCATAAGAGAAAAGTGGCCCACAAGTTGCCCGCAGCGTAGATGAACCCCACGCCGAGATAGAAGAGGCGGAGAGACTGGGATTTCAGCATGATCGACTCCTTCAAGAAAGCTTGTTGTTAGTCTATCCGACCGCCATAATCATTGGAAACGAATAAATTTGCGTTGATCTATTGATAGGGGCGATAAATATGGATCGGGATCAAATTGAGACGGTACTGGCCGTGGAACGGTTCGGGTCCTTTACGCGCGCTGCGGACGCCCTTCACGTCACTCAATCAACGGTGACAGCTCGCGTTCGCCAGTTAGAATCTGAACTCGGGATATCCATCTGGGAACGGACGACTCGCCGTCTGGTGTTGACGCCTGAGGGTACCCGGTTGATGGCCCTTTTCAAGCGCACGTCGATCCTTTTTGAGCGCATGTTTGAGGTGGCGGATGAGCGAACGGTATTGCGGCATGTTGTCATCGGTTCGGTGCATTCCCAGTGGTCGTCGGGTATTTTGCCGTTGCTGACACGGTGGGCCAAGAGTCATCCTAGCGTCACGTGGCGCTTAATCACGGGACATTCCCGGGAGCTTTTGGACGGGGTACGCGATGGCGTGTTGGACGCGGCGATTACCTATTTTCCCGCCGGAGAGCATGGGCTGCAATCGACGCTTCTCGCCGAGCAGCGCATAGCGTTGCTCGGCGCACCCAACACCGTTAAGGAATGGGCTACCCCTATGGATTTGCCACATTTTCCACTTGCCTACGTCAACTGGGGCGAACCTTTCACAAGCTGGTTCCAACGGGAGTTCGATAGTTGGACTCCTACGGTACAGGTGGATCAGGCGCCGTTATTAATTGAAATCTTGGCATCTGGCGGCTATGTAGGTTTTATGCCGCGAGCACTGGCACAACCCGCGGTCGCCGAAGGGAAGCTGGTCGAGGTGGCGTTCCATCCAGGGTTTCCGACGCCGCTCCGGTCCGTTTATCTGGTCAGTAGTGAGCGGGCGTTGGCTCGCGGTCTCATTGCCGATGTGTGGCACTATCTTACCGTGCGCGGGCCGGATGTGCTCAGCCGGGGATGATTTGACCCATCGGTCCTGCGTTCCTCGGGCGGATAACGCCATCCGGGGAGGTCGAAGACGAGGATCGGCGGCGGATTGCCATGATCGTGGAATATAATTTCGATCATCGTGATGATCCAGACAGGCGGGAGAAGATTTTGGCCCGCTACGACCGAGCTGTTGACCTGCTTTCCCGAATGATCCAAGCCGGTGTCGACCGGGGTGAATTTCGCCCCGTGCTTTCCATTCCCGCACTTGCCCGTTTTTTTTGGCGGCGCAAGACGGTTGGGCGGTCCACATTGCTGTTACCGGCGCCGACCGATTTAAGCCGGCGGTATATGGCGATACGATGGCGTTTGTATATAAGCAATGTCTCGGGATGACAAAATGAACGGAATGCATTTCACGACGTGGTTTGTCGTTGGAACCAATTCTTGTCATGAATGGACAGGAAATGCTTCCAAATCACTTTAGCTAACAAATGCTTCCAAACTTTTGTGCATGCCATATCCGCATGCTCCTCGACTATGCAATCCAGATTTTCTTAGTGTACGAACGGGCCGGTTAGTACATTATTGGCATCATAAAGGAATGCTGATGGTTGGTTACCAGACTTCCGGCAGTGCTACCGAAATCGAACCGACAATCCATGGTAGAATAGTCAGCAAACGGCTATCAGGAGTTTGTCTATGAGTCGATTCGTGTATCGTGTGCATGCGCTTCAGCGCATGTTCGAGCGTCAAATCGAGCGCTCCGTAGTGGAGTCCGTGATCCAGTCGGGCACGACCATCGAAAGTTACCCGGAAGACACACCGTATCCGAGTCGCCTGGTGCTGGGGTGGGATCGGGACCGTCCCGTGCATGTGGTGGTCGCGGATAATCCGCACGATGAGGAGACCATCGTCATTACCGTCTATCAGCCGGATCCGATGCGATGGGATGCGAGTTTTTCAAGGAGGCAACCATGACCTGCGTGATTTGTAAGAGTGGAACCCCGGAAGCCGGGAAGACCACGGTAACCTTGGAGCGAGGAAAAACCCTCGTCGTCTTTCGCCGGGTACCGGCCAAGATTTGCCCCAACTGTGGGGAGAGTTATCTCGACGACCGCGTGGTCGACGAAGTGTACCACGCCGCAGATGAGGCTGCTAAGGCTGGCGTGGAAGTCGATGTGCGCGAATTTCACCACGTCTCTGCGTAGCCGGTAACATCAAGTTCTAGTGCGTTTATGGGGGCGTATCTGCCTTAGGGATCCCGCACGATTGGGCTGGGTAACAACTTGACGGAATGTTCGGATATAGTTAAACTCGTGAAATGTATTGGGATAATGCAAAGCAAAACGGCGTTCTTGGTGAAATGCTCGGGGGTATAAAAATGATACGATTCCTGCGTATTGCAGGCGCGGTGGTCGTCGGCTTGGGGATCATTGGCGGCCTACGTTTGGGGTGGTTACAGCACGAGGATGCTGTTACCCGAGCTCACGCATTGGCCCTATTGCGGGCGGCACCGGCTGCGTCATCGTACGGGAAAGGAGCGTTGACGGATCGCGGTGCGACCGATGGATTCCAGACTCGGGTTGTGGCTGCGGTCCGGCCGTTGCCCAATCCCACGCCGACAGCCCAAGCATTCGGGAACCTGGTACTAACTTATACCGGAAATGCCCCGCCCACACTGGCCAGCATCAACGTGTTGGCCACTACCCAACACTCTGCCTTAACGTTGTACAGTCAAAGTTTTCGTGGACTTGAACCGATACAACTTAGCGCGCACCGTTATGTCTATTGGGTCAGCGGGTGGACCCAGGATTCACCGTTTGACGTGTCGCGAACCCGCCAAGCCTTCCGCGATAGCGTGGTTTGGGTTGCTTTGTCATCGGGACGGTCGATCCGTATCACTCAACAGCCGACTCAGTAAACATGGTGGTTTTACTCTGGAACAAGCTGGGGTGATCCCCTAGGAAAGCCATATCGCGGGCCCAGCCGCTTACCTCTTGCGGTGTATCAAAGCTTCAGATGACGAATAAGAGGCATACGCGGGCGTATGTCCCGCAAGCCAACCGTAGGGGACGCGATATGCGGCTGTATGCTCCCGGAAGCCTCGGCGAGGTTATCCCCTCCCCCACGAACCTGTCTTGGCCGCGTACTCATTGACAAATCCGCCAGTCCGACGACACCGTTTAATGGGTAGCTTTATGGCGAGGACTTCTTCTCGATCTATTTCAGAGAAATTTTCTGCTCGCGACGTAGTAAGCAGTGACAGCATTCAGACGGGAGGCGAGCCGGTGCGGATCACGCCGGAGAACGTGCTGCGCGAACTTCACAATCGGTCTCCCCGGGCGTTAGACTTTCTCGTCCATGAGTACACCCCTGTCGTCAGCGCCTTGGTGTCTCGCATTCTTGCGGGGGTTGGTACGCGGGAGGACATTGAGGAATGCGTGAGTGATGTCTTTTGTGGCGGCCTGGGATCGGGTCAGCGACTATGATGGCACGCGCGGGACGGTGCGGACCTGGCTCCTCGTCCTCGCCAAGTACCAGGCGTTAGACCGTCGGCGCCAATTAGCCCGTCGGGTGGACGTGCCGCCTGAGGGGACGCCCGTGGCTGATCCGGTGCTGGAGCAAGTCCTGTCTCGGGAACGCCAAGAGGCCCTGGCGGCATCGATCGGACAGTTGGAACCGGGGATCCAGGCGGTGATGGTGTGCCGGTATCTGTTGGACATGGGGATCCCGGAGATCGCCAGCCGGCTACATTTGACGCGGAGCCAAGTCGACAATCGGTTGTCCCGGGGCCGACACCGTCTCCGGGAGCAGTGGGACGCGATCAGCACAACGGAGGGAGGGGAATCCATTGGACATCGCGATGACCGGGTCACCCAGAGTTTGGCCGCGTTGGACGACGATCTCCAAGGGCATCTGTTGGAGATGACGTTGGCTGACTTGCCCATGGATCCGCACGAGCGACTTGATCCGCGTCGGGTGAGCGCCCGCACGTTCGCTCGATTGGGGTTGCCATCCGCGGGGGGCCGGCGTCGCGTCCAACGGCTGGGCTGGCGGTGGGTGGCGGGCATGCTTGGTGCAGCGGTCGTGGCGGGTGCCATCATCCCGAATTCGGTATCGGCCACGTTGGGGAAGGTGTTCCACTTTGTTCCCGGCATGGGAACGGTGGCGCAGACAACCGAGGGCTCCCCATTGGCGGTGTTGCCAGAGGCCGCCCATGGCGTGTGGCAGGGTCGGCCGGTTCAGGTGACGGGAATGATGGTCACCGCCCACGCGATCATCATCGAGCTCAGTGGCTCCGGATCTCGGACCGCGACGCAGGTCTACTTAAGAACGACGACGGGACGCATGATCGCCCTCAGCGTCGGAAGTGCGGTCGGATATGGCAACGAGTGGACGGGAGACTACGAAGCCCGGGGTCACCTCCGGACGTTGCTGCATGCCCTCGCTGGCACGGTGATTATCGGCCCGAGGCCCCGAACCCGAATTCCGGTCCGGTTGCGTCTCGCCACCGGAGTTCGAGCCCTGTCTGCGCTGGGACCGACGCAAACCCATCACGGGGTATCGCTGACGGCCATCACAGCACAGCGCGGCCCCGAGGCCGACCTCACCGTCGTGGCCCAATATCGGGGACCCTTGACCATCGTGAATACGGTGCCGCCGTTCCCGGTCAGTGCCGAACCGGACATTCAAATTACGGACGCCAGCGGACACCACTACAGGGCTACTCAAGTCTATCGCTTGGGTTCCAACGACCAGTTGACCTTTCGCCCCACGCCGGGACGGGCACATTATGTGGTCACGGTGCCCGAGGTGAAGGCCATCTATTCCGGCCACGCACGGGTCACGCTCCCTGTGCCATCGCATGGCCAAGAACGGGTGGACCGCCATGTACAGATCGGCGGGATCTCGTTGGACATTACCACCGTGCAACGGATGCACAGGGGTGGATGGGGCCTTCGCTTTTACGTCAAGGCGCCGCCGGGCTCGGCCACCAAGATTCTGCACGGCCTGCAAGTCAACTCCCCAGGGTCAGGGGGCTTCGCTGGGCAGGTTAACGTCAAGACGGGCGCCGTACAATGGGTGGAGGTCGGTGTTCCGCCCCGTCGAGACTCGGTAACCCTGCGACTTTCGCAGCCTCAGGTATACATTCGTGGACCATGGACCTTTCATATCCGCCTGCCGGCTCCGGCCGAACGGTCATCGGCACACCCGAAATGAGAAAATGCGGCAGACAAACTTCATGAGATTAATCATCGGCTAATGGGGGAGTCCCGTAAGACTTTGGCCACTTTATGCTTCCGATTTGCCATTTTGGCCAAATTACGGTTTCGAATTGAGATTGGATAGTGCGGGACAGCGCCCAAAATGCGGGTGGTTTGGCGAAGTTATGGTTCCGAACGAGCGACAGGATATGAGTAAAACGACATGGTTGAACAACAGTCTATTCAACGTCATTCGATTCCCGCTATGCTCACGATAGGACGAGGGAGGCGATGTAGTAATGGATTTTCAATTTCATGGCATTGACCATGTTCAGTTGGCGGGACCGCCGGGGTGCGAAGAGGAAGCGCGGCAATTTTTCGTGGGGGTGTTGGGGTGGAGCGAAATACCCAAGCCGGCGCACTTGGCGAAGCGGGGAGGCTGTTGGTTTCAATGCGGGACGCAGCAGGTGCACATTGGGGTGGAAGCCAATTTTAATCCCGCCCGAAAGGCGCATCCTGCGTTTCATGTGAAGAACCTTCGCGCATTACGGACGCATCTCGAAGAACTGGGCTTAGATCTGCACGAGGATGAACCGCTTCCGGGGGCACTGCGCTTTTATCTCGACGACCCTTTTGGCAATCGTATGGAATTTCTCGAGTGGCTTTAATATCTTGAGTTTCAGCACCAGAAGGCGTCCTCACATAATAGACGAAATGACCATTCAAATACGGGTTTCAATTTCGCGGCCAGCCGGCAATGGTATCGGACACTATTCCAGCGCAATCCGGATTTGAACCGCACGCGGACTTTGCTGAAGGGAGTTTCGCCCTGGCTATTGGATTCAAGTGGCCGAAAGCCCGCCGACTCCGGGGAATGGACCACGTCGGCCAGGCGTCAATGGACCTAGAGGCGGCTCGCGATCGTGTTGTGGCGGAGTTGGGTGGGCCTTATTTTGAGACGTATACCCGGACAAGTCCGGTTCGGTGGGTGATCTTCACCGATCCCTGGGGCAATCGACTTGGGCTCGTTGAGTAGCGTGATGCTGAGGAAAAACAGCAAGCCATTCGTCGAGTGCTGGGTCCAAGGGTATGATCGCAGCGCTGCAAGCCAACGCGGACCCTAGACCTGGCCAGGGGCCTGCCCTTCGTCTGTGCGGGCTAAAGTGGTTGGAACGACAACGCGGGAGTCGGGAAGCCACCGGGCTTTCTTCGACCGCGTTGACAGGTTTTCTGCCGACTAGTTAATCGGAGTCCCGTTCGCGAGACTCGGGAGGGACGATATTTCCAAGACTTCAGACCAGTTCGCCGCTAGTCCGTGAAAGGCGGACAAGGAGGCGACGTGATGCAACTCGCCATTCGCGACCAAATAGACGGGGTTTTGGCCGTGAACCTGAATGAGCGTGCCGTCCGCAATCCAGGAGTTGGGAAGGCTCACGGGCGCTCCGACGGACGTGCTTCCGATCCCGTGAGGCAGATTGGCCACCCATGTCCATTTCAGGCCTAGCTGAGAGAACTGCGACCGACTGATCACATGGTGGAGCGCTCCATTCCAGTAGACGTAGACCGATGCCGTGCCCTGAAAACGAAGTAGCTCGCCATTGTAATAGGGGACTGCATTCTGGGTAATGGTCGCGCCGACAGGCCAGAAATCAGGGAGAGACGGAACATGGGTGACCTGGCCAAAGGTATATCCCAACGCGCCCAACGTGGCGGGATTGGCAACGTGGTGGAGGACGCCGTTAATGACCAGATAGACTGATCGGTGTCCTGACGCCTGAATGAGCGTGCCGGCACGAAACGGTGCGACGGCCGGTTCCCCGACAACATATGATGTGGCGGCGTTGAGGGTCGTGATCGTGGTCGGCGCTGTCCCAAAAATGCCTGTCTCAATGGCGTTGGACAACAAGGGGTGCAAGGTTCCCCCTTCCACGAGAAAGAGTTGACTTACTCCGGAAATGCGGACTAAGGCCCCATTCTCTAGAGCCGGGTTGCTGGAGGTAAAGGGTCTAACCGGCTCCGTTCCCGCGGATGCATAAGACGCCAGCACACTTCTCCAAGTGAAGCTCTCTGGAGCTGGCGTCGCGGTTGCGATGGCATCGTAGGTAACGCTTTCGAGGCCGTTAAGACCCGTCTGGGCCGCACCCGCAACTAAGCTGAAATTTGACCAGCCGGCGGAGGTTAATAGATGATTCCAATTTTCGAGGATATTGTCCCGGTGCCCCCAACACCCCAAAGCGCCAGCCGTTTGGCAGTCAATGTTGAAGGATCCACGACCATCGTTGTACATCCAGTTGAAATCCGATGACAGGACATTAATATCTTCGGCCCAGTTGCCGTCCCACGCCAGTACTTCCTGACCGGTGCTAAGCGATCCGGGGACGTTCGGATCGGTCGCATCCAGGGCACCGGTGGCGGCATAGATGTTGGCATCGGAATTCATGGCGGGAATGGCAGGCAGACCGAAAGCCAAACGGTTTAAGTTGGTGATGACAAAGACTTGTTCCGCGGGCATGAGTTGATAGTAATCGGGGGGCAGGGTAATTTCCTGGGCCCCTTCCTGTTTATCGGCGCTATTTATCTGAGCAACGATTGCGGTCCCGCACGCTTGGGATTGGTCTCCCCGCAACTGGCACGTGTGGTAATAGGTTGGGGCAATGTTTGCCGTAGGATTCGGAATGCTGGTTGCCGCCAGTGCCAGATTGGCGGGAAAAATCACGGCAAGGCCTGCTGTCACGCTGGCTAGAAGGCGGCGGATACGAAGAACCGGGGGGATGCTGAACTTCGCCATTATTGACTCCTATCTGTACCGTGCCGGTCTCCCCGGCGGCTTCTTGCTGTCCAATTCGCCAATAGTCGCAGAACCCCTGCATGGGGCAGGATTTTCTTAGGCCCAGGCCGAAGAAACGATCGGAGAAGGAGGCGCATGCATGAGCCAGTATGGGTTAGAAGCCCAGATGCGCATGTACATGCAAGCGTTAAGCGGGCAATCAAACTGGGCATGGCCTGTCGGGATTGACCAATGGCGTGCGGCCGCTCGGAGGGCGATGTCCCGAGAAGCTTGGGGCTACGTTGAGGGAGCAGCGGGAACCGAGGATACGATGCATGAGAACCGGCGGGCATTGGAACGGATCCGGATTCGTTCACGCATGTTGCGAGACGTGTCCGACCGCGATTTGTCGACGACCCTGATGGGCCAGCATTTTTCTGTGCCGTTTCTGCTTGCACCCATTGGCGTGCAAGAAATTGTGCACCCAGACGGTGACATGGCATCAGCTGCCGCTGCGGCCGCGTCGAACGTGCCCTTTGTTTTAAGCACGGTGTCTTCCTTTTCGATTGAGCAGGTGGCGCAAGCGATGGGGAGTGCCCGTCGCTGGTTTCAGTTGTATCCCGGACGCGATCCGGAGGTGATGAAGAGCTTTTTGAGTCGAGCGGAACAAGCCGGATATTCCGCCGTGGTGGTGACGGTCGATACCACGATGCTGGGGTGGCGACCCAAAGATTTGGAAACCCTGTATTTACCGTTTTTGTTCGGACGGGGAATCGCCAATTATACATCGGATCCGGCGTTTCGGGCTCGCCTCCAAGAGTCGCCTGGCCAGGATCCCGCAGCGGCCGTGCAAGAATTCTTGCGTATTTACGTCAATCCTGCTTTCACCTGGGGCGATTTGGCTGAACTGCGTCAGTGGACCCGCCTTCCTGTCCTAGTTAAGGGACTTACCCATCCCGCTGACGTCTCGCGAGCCCAGAGTTTGGGCTTTGATGGCGTCATTGTTTCAAACCATGGTGGCCGGCAGGTGGATGGGGGTGTTGCCACGATCGCGGTGCTACCGGCAATTCGCCAAGCCGTCGGGGACACCTTCCCGATTTTAATGGATAGTGGTATCCGCTCCGCTCAGGATGTGTTCAAAGCTTTGGCTTTGGGGGCTGACGCGGTGCTATTGGGGCGTCCCTATCTCTATGCCTTGGCCGTCGGAGGTCAAGAGGCGGTGGAAGACCTGCTGATGCAGTTCAAGGCGGAACTTGACTTGCAACTTGCCTTATCTGGGCACCGATCCATCTCAACGATTGAGTCGAATGATGTCATGGTCCGCTCTTGATAGCTTCAAGGGCTGGATGTTCCCCGAGGAAAAAGAAGTGGGCATAGGGCATGGCCGTCATTTCCGTCTAGTGAATAGGGCTTGTGCCCAATTAGGGGTATGGTTCATGACGCATCGATGTGGGCGGAGCACATCCGCGGAGCTATGCATCCGACCGGAACAGGGTTGATGAGCACGGGCCAATGATGGTCAATTCCTTCGTCAGGAGATGGTGCGCCATTTTGCTAGTGTAACGGATGTTCGTCTGTTTCGACTGCGGCACCACGGGAAAATCGGCCTACGAAGAGGCGAATCACAAGGATCCAACGTCTATTTCAATCACGCCCCAGGAAATACTTCTGGCATGATTAATTAGGTACCTGCATGGGAACGACACGTCCCGGGTCTCGCCAACGATTACCAGCTTTACTCCATGATCATGGGTGGCTCCGAATCGACGATCGGTTGGGTTCGCACGGCGCGGACGATGGCCGCCGATACCACGGAACCCAGATACCAGATCAGGGTAAACCATAACGGGTGAGTGAGCATCGTCATGGACGTCCACGCGGGGTCAGGCGGGACGGACACGCCCGTCGTGGTATACCAGTCGACATTCGGGGATGGACCTACCGGATAAAGCCGCCAGAACCCCACCGTAAATAACCCTGTCGCCAGCGCGAAGACCCCGGATCCAATGCCAGCGTTCGTGAATGCCTCCGCGGGATTCCGTGTCATGCGCCAGATGACGTAGATGGGAGTGCCCAGCATGAGAAGAAACACCGCGACCGTCGTCCATTCGGATGTGGCCACACGGCTCCAATAGCTGTAGGGTCCGGCAGCCCATAGAGGGTACGTCCCGACAACCAGACCGTCGCCTATCGCGAGAGCGATAAGCAGGCGATGATGCCGAAGGCCGGCACGAATCCGTTTATTCGGTTTCACGATGATGCCCGCGATGCTGAGCACCACCACAACCGGAAACACGACGGGCTGGAGAAAACTAAGCAGGGCGGCGACCCACGCCGTGATCCATAGGCCGATGGCGACGCCATTTCGCACCGGATGTGGGGGGGAAGCCATCCTCGCTTGTAGCAGCTCCACGGGGCCCAACGCGGCGAGTGCTTGAGCCTGTGCCTTATCAAAGGGCAGCCCCTCCGCGAGTCGCGCTTCGACGCCCCGTACGTAATGGTCGTAGAGTTCGTCCCGCACATTCTTCGCTTCGTGGCGCGGCGTGATTGCGTGTGTCGCGGCGTCGAGATAATCAAGGATGTTCAAGGAGGGGTCCCCCCTGACGAAATAACACGCGGTTGACTGCCATCGCCTTGTCCTCCCATTGGGCGCGCTGGGTGGCTAAGGCCCGTGTGCCTTTCGGTGTTAACGCATACAACTTGACCCGGCGACTCGCGATATCCTGCCAGGTGCCCTGGATTAAACCGTCGCGTTCGAGTTGGTACAGTCGGGGATACAGGGTCCCCTCCTTCAGGGCCAGGAGTCCTCCGGACTCCTCTTCGACGCGCCGTACAATTTGATATCCGTGGGCCGGTCCGTCCTCCAGGACGGCCAGCACCAGGAGAGACGGGATTGACGGCAGGAGCGTATCCATGAACGGTCTCCCTCCTATAGAATCCTATATACCTAGATAACTACAATAGAGGCTCCCCTGTCAACAAGAAACCGTGCGGCTGGGGGGCCGGACGCCCGAGGCGGGCAGCCGACTGGGCCGGGGGCCGAAGGCCACTCTGGTTGTGGTCTAAGACTCATGGGCTCGCGGGGGCTGGGCTACCCGGAGTACACTTAGCTAGATCCAGAAGGGGGCAGAACACCATGACGCCATTTCAGGATACCGTCTCAACGGAGTACGAATTGCGAGAGCTGTTGGGACATCCGTCTCGCCTGGTCCAAAACAAGGTCATTGACCGGTTGGATGGCCATTGTCGGTCCTTCATCGCGTCGTCCCCGTTACTTTTCTTGGCGACAGCGGATGCGACCGGGTGTTGCGATGTTTCGCCACGGGGCGATTGCCCGGGGTTCGTACAGGTATTGGATGATTCCCACCTCCTCATTCCTGAGAGGCTTGGCAATCGTCGACTGGATTCCTTCCGGAATATCCTGTCGAACGCCCACGTGGGTCTGATTTTTTTGATTCCTGGCCTTGATGAGACCTTGCGGGTGAACGGTCGCGCTTGCATTGTGAAAGACTCTGATTTACTTACGTCCATGGCTGTTCGAGGTCGGGTACCTACGGTAGCCATCGGCGTAACGGTTGAGGAATGCTATGTGCATTGTGCCAAAGCGTTTCGGCGTTCACAAACCTGGCATTCGTCGTCTTGGCCCGAATCCGTGCCGGATGTTGCTCAAATACTCGCTGACCACGTCCAGCTTGAAGGCTACAACCGAGAGACGGTCGCGCAATCCTTGGACAAGAGCTATAGGGAGACATTGTATTAATTGTTCATGAATAATTGCCGTGGTTCTATCATTGGTGCGGGGGCCCGTTTTGTGCGCTTTCCTGGTAGAGGTGAGGCGGGTATGATGATTTAAGCTCGCATGTTGACCTCCCATAGATGCACCCAAGATGGACGCGGTGTCCCCAACCGATAACGCACCGTGAATGGGCAGGCGTAAGCTATGAACGTGAGCGGCATGCCAGGAGGCGCCGCCTAATATTGCGCGGCCATCCAGCCATTGGCCTATGCCGAGGCTTTCTGCCAACACGCATGCATCGTGCCCTACGTGCCTGCTACACTAAGACATGCCGGTGCACTGCCCTCCTGCTATGAGCACTTCACGTGGATTGTGGGTATGCCGATCTCGCTCTGGCTGCCGGACCTCAATTCGATGCGGTAAATTTCCTGGTGGTCGCTGAGGCTGACGTGTTTTCAAGGACCCACCGCGGGAATGCATGGAGGGGCCGTCCGCATGTCTTCAGTCCGCCGACAAGGCAGGAAGAATGTCCGCCTATCGCGAATAACGAGGACGACATATAAGGAGGACGATCCCATGTGGATCATTGCCCATCGTGGCGGGGGAGAGCTCTTTCCCGAGAATACGCTCAAAGCGTTCAAAGAGTCGCAAGCCTTGGGTGTGGATATGGTGGAGTGCGATGTACACGTGAGCGGCGATGGCGAGCTCATGGTCATCCATGACGCGACTCTGGAACGGACCGGCGGAAAGCCGCTTAAGGTCGGCGACTTGACGGCCGAGGAGTTGTCCCGGATGGATGTCGGGGATGGCGAAGGCGTTCCGACGCTGTCCCAACTGCTGGAGGTTATCGACATCCCGGTCGTGGTCGAAATCAAGACACCGGCGGTCATCGAGGGACTCTTGCGTCTTCTGTCCGCCCGGCCTGAACTCACTCAGCGGATTGTACCCATTAGCTTCTACCACCGTGCCATTCAGACGTTGGTTGACCGGATTCCAGGAATTGAAGGCGGCGTGCTTTTGGCAGGCGTTCCCGTCAATCTCGCCGAGGTGGCGCGGGCCGCCCATGTTCGGCTGCTCTCTCTTCACTACCCATTGGTGACTAAAGACCTGGTTGACGCCATGCATCGGGAGAATGTTTTGGTAAGCGTCTGGACGCCCAACACCAAAGACGATATCCGGTCCATGGTGGACGCCGGAGTCGACGGCATCGCGTCAGACCGCCCAGACTGGGTCATTGATGCGGTGAAAGGCTCGTGACAGTGGAGGACCAACTCGGAGAGGCTGCTTACTCCTCGGGAGAAATGACCCGATTGGGAATGGGGGGATTGGCCCGCAACATCGGGTACGGCACCAATAAGGTGTTCGCGGCGGATTTGTTAAGCCGATTGACGCCGTCTCAGGCTTTAATCGGGCTAGTCCTCGGCATGGAAGGCCTCTTCGGGCTAGTCTTAAACCCGCTCACCGGATGGATTAGCGACCGCTATGTGACGCGCTTCGGCCGGCGGCGGGTTTTTATCCTCGTGAGCACTCCCATCGCAGGCATTCTGTGGATCCTGTTTTCTGGCCAGCGGAGTCTGCATTTAGCCATTTTATTCCTGGTCAGCTTCTACTTCTTTCAACAGATTGCCCCCACTCCGCTTCAAGCTTGGATGCCGGACATCGTGCAGAAGCGTGACTGGGGCCGGGCATCGGGCGTCATCAATCTCTGGTGGCAAGTCGGCAACCTGTTGGCATTCTTGCCCATACCCCTCCTTTGGAAGACCATTCATGGCGGCGCCTTCTGGGTTGTCGCGCTCATTATGATTGGAGCCGGGCTGGTAACGGGATTGACCGTGCGGGAACGTCGAACGCCGCCCGGGGGACAAAACCCGCGGCTGATGCGTACTAACTGGCTCAGCGCCGATCTGGTCAAATACTTCATCGCCCAATTGATGTGGTGGCTGGCCTTTGAAGCCATGGCTTCATTCTTTACGCTATTCATGATCCACACGCTTCACGGCACCCTGATTGACTCGGCGCTGGGCATGACGTTCTTCACCCTATCGGCAGTATTGGTGTCAGTGTTGTTCGGGCGTCTTTACGAGCGGTTTTCCGCGAAAAATACCCTCATCGTGTGTCTTGCGGCATTCGGCGCGATTGGTCTGACTGGCACCGTCATTCGAAGCATTCCCTTTGCCTTCGCGCTGCTGTTTGTGGCGGGCATCTTCTGGGGTGGCATTCAGGTTGTCGGTTATGCTTGGGGCTCGGAACTGCTTGGCCAATCACTGCCGAAGTACGCCGACCCCACGGAATATTACGGCCTGTTGTACGGAGTGGGTAACCTAACCCAGGCGGGCGGGCTTTTAGTGGCAGCACCGGTTGCCGGATTCATGATTGGTCTTCAGCACGGCAGCTATAGTGCCATGTTCTGGGTAAATGTGATGGCGTCGATCATTGGTGTCATCAGTCTCGTGCTGGTCCGTGAAAAGTCAAGAATACAGAACGCATAAATGATGCGCAATGGGGTGCATCGTTACAAACGAAACGGAACCATCCCGGGACAGTACGTGGTAGGCGAGCCGCTGATCGAGCGCAACGGTTGTCGTAGCAATGGCTGGCAAGTCCACGAGCGACCAGGCATCAATAGATTTGTACCGGCAAGAGGGATCCCGATTATAAGCCGACCCGAGGGACGCTATCCAGAGTCTCGCTTCATGCATATACCGTTTAACCCGATCCCGTCATCCAACATCGCCCGCAGATTCAACAGGCCGAGGCACGGGCTGTATCAAACCCCCAGGAGGCGGAACGGCAATTCCGGGCATTGGCGAACCAGTTTGCTCGCAATTGGGATTGCCTGTTTGCCCACGGAGGGTTTCACGAGTCATCGGGATGTCCCGGTGAGGCTCTGCTGCAGTATGAACGGGCTTTGAAAATCACTCCCGACCACCCTGGGTTCCGTTTGCGCACCTGCAACTTGCCAACTGCGTGAAATGGACACGGTCAGGTTGATGCACCCAGACGACTTCATCCCGTGGGTTCATCCGAAGAACCTCGCGGAAACATGTCGGATCGCCCGTACGCATTCCCAGGCGGCCAATCAAATCTATCAGGCAAGTGAGGAACACTATCGTGCATCTGAGTTCCTGATCAAAAATGCACGAGCCATGGGAAAACCCGTTCAGATCAACGCGCAAGTTATAGGTGTGATAAGATTCGTGCCGAATTGGGATATCGTCCGGCTCCGTAGCCCGGGGGACCGCTTGAGCTTGCGTCCCGGTTTTGGTCCTCACGGACAAACCAGCAAATATGATAGCCATTGAAATCGGCAAAATGTGTTGACAACTTTCCGGTTTCCATATATGGTATAACACATCAGTGATTTATCGAGATAAAGCAACGGGGGATTGACACAACGTGATTATGAAGGAAGGACGGCGCGAACTCCGTCTCTTGGATTTGATGATGACCGGTATTGGTGGCCTTGTGGGGTCTGGCTGGTTGTTTAGTTCGCTTACCGCCGCTAATGTTGCCGGTCCTGGTGCCATTATTTCGTGGGTTATCGGGATGGTCGCCATTGCGATTATTGGATTGACATTTGCGGAATTAGCCGGCCTGGTGCCCGAGATGGGCGGAGTTATCCGTTATCCCGAAATCTCTCACGGGAGTTTGACCAGTTTTCTGATTGGTTGGGCGGTGTTGATTTCCTATGCGGGTCTCGCGCCCATTGAGGCTGAAGGGGTATTGCAATATGCAGCGACCTATGTCCCGGGTCTTTATAATGCGGGATCATCGACTCTGACCACGGTTGGATTTGTGGTTGCAGCGGCCCTCGTCGTCAGCTTTTTCGTGGTGAATTATTTTGGCGTCAAACTCTACGCTAGGATTAATTCCAACATGACTTGGGTTAAGCTCGTGGTTCCTTCGTTGACCGCTATTTTGCTGCTGGTCTCCGGGTTTCACGCCGGTAACTTCACCCAACATGGGGGATTCTTGCCCAAGGGATGGACCGGTGTCTTCTCGGCCATTTCCACGGGAGGCATTATCTTTACCTTTACCGGCTTTCGCACCATGTTCGACATGGCCGGCGAGGCCAAAAATCCGCGACGTGATATGAGCCGTGCCTTGTTTCTGGCATTGGGATTTGTCGGTGTGTTGTATATCCTGCTGCAGCTGGCATTTATCGGTGCCCTCCCGGGCTCCGATCTCAGCCACGGCTGGGCTAACGTGGCGTTAACCTCTCCCTTCGCTAATTTAGCCATGGTGTTGAACATGAGTTGGCTGGCCATTATCTTATATGGCGACGCCATCGTCTCCCCCATGGGGACGGGATTCGTTTACGCCGCGGTCTTTCCCCGCAGTCTCTTCGCCTTTGCGAAAAACGGCTATTTTTGGCCGGTCCTCAAGCGTTTGAATCGCTATGGTACACCGGGCGCAGCCATGGGTATCAGCGTGGTCGTGGGCATTCTCTTTCTGCTGCCCTTTCCCAGCTGGCAAAAGATGGTGAGCATTCTATCCAGTGCCACGATTCTCACCTATATGATTGGGCCGATTTCCGCCGCCGCGCTTAGAAAAAGCGCGCCTGATGCGCGGCGCCCATATCGTGTCCGAGGGTTGGGCTTCTTGGGCCCCATCGGCTTCGTGGTTGGTAGCTTAATTTTCTATTGGAGCGGGTGGGACATCAACCGCTGGATGATGGGACTTTTGGGGTTCGGAATTGTAATCTACTTTGCATACGGTGTTCGGAAGATGAATCGGCCGTGGGACGACGTGAAGTCTGGGATTTGGCTATTAGTCTATTTTGTTGCCATGTTTTTGATGGAGCGTTATGGATCTGCAAACTTCGGGGGAGAAAATGTTATACCGACGCCTTGGGATCAGGCTATCGTGGCCGCAATCTCCCTGATCTTCTATTATTGGGGCGTGTCGGCACGAAAGACGCTCAGTCAGACCGATCAAAATGCTCTGTCTATGGTGTCCGCTCTTGATGCTGACGAGGCATCGGAGGAGGAACTGCGGCAATCCATTTAGGTGTGCCGCGTCATCCCACGGCAGCGAGTCGGCAAGAAGCGGCTCGCTGCCGCTTCTTGTTGGGTCTTCGTCACAAATTTGTCACACTTTCTCAGTTAGAGTCCAATTATGTGGTGTAAATAGGGAGGGCCCTGCCCCGATGGCGTAGCCGAGGGGCAGGGGCGGGCCGTCGGCCCGCTTTGATTCCAGATTTTGTCTGGACAAGAAACCATCCCATTCGGTTTCCTAGAGATTGGCGAAAATCAAT
>NZ_JABBVZ010000042.1 GCF_012933365.1 Sulfobacillus harzensis
GCCGCGTCTTCTCCTCAGCCAGTGTCAAGGCGAACTTCCGCATCCGTTGGGGTAGCGCTCGGAGAAATCGTCGCGCGCATAGTGCGTCCTCCTCCTATCGTTTGGGCATTCGTGGACCATTTTAGGGGCCGTGGGGACATCCGTACGCCAACGATCACAAAAAAGTGCCGTCGTAAAAAAGGACTCCGCGGATCAGTGCCGAAGGCGACACATTACGACAATTTTTGGGTGGTCTGCCAACATGGATGAAAAACAGCTTTGGAGCGCATTACAACCCATCGTGGATACGGATACCGGGCGCGTCGTCGGGCATGAAGCGCTCTTACGGGGACCGCAGGGATCGTCGTGGGAGTCGCCAGCCGCACTCTTCGCCGCTGCCGCACGCCTCGGCCATCAGGTCATTCTCGAAGCCAACGCGCGGCATTTAGCGGTGCAACGACTGCCTGATTTGCCTCCCGATCAGCGCTTGTTTGTCAATATCGACGCCATGGTCCTGGACATGCCGGCGGCGCCGGGGCATCCCGCGATCCTCCCCCATCGAGTGGTCTTGGAAATCTCCGAGCGGCAGCCCATTGTCGATAACCCGGCATTATGGGAGCAAGTCGGCATGTGGCGGGAGTCAGGGTTTGCCATAGCGCTGGATGATTATGGCGCGGGTTTTATGGGCCTCGGAGCACTTTTGAAATTGCGGCCGGACCTCCTCAAGTTGGACCGAGTCATCGTCCAAGACGTCGATCGCGATCCCGTACATCGCGCGGCGGTGAAAAACATGGTGGACTTGGGGCGCGATCTGGACATTACAATTATCGCTGAGGGAGTCGAAACCCTCACGGAGTACTGGGAGCTACGGGCAAGCGGCGTCCGCTACATGCAAGGGTTCTTGCTGCGTAAACCCCAGCGCGCGCCTGTGGCGGGGCCCGTTTGTCTTCCACCATTCTTGGGGGTGGCCGATCCACTCCTGGGTTAGAGTGGGGAATTGTCCTTGGCGATGGGCGGACTGCTCAAGTCGCAGCGTCGCTTGACGTCCTGCCCGGCGAGCCTGAAACTCCTGTCGTCGTCCGCCCCCATGGCTCTTCGGACCGACACCTCACCCGTATCGAGCATGTTGGTAGAACCGTGGGGTAACGCTTCGCGACCAGGTCACCTTGGTTTCACTAAGGTTTAAAAACCGCCCGTCAAAGCAAATCGCAAACGAGGCGGGCAACAGTCGCAATTTGGGCATAATTATCCGGTATCCCTCAGCGAAAATTTTGCCTGCCAACATCCTCTCTTATCCAACTGATTGCCGCTTGGATCCGGCCGTATAATCGGGAGCGGCAATCCTGGGTATGACCGGCACATGGGTCAGTACGGTCCAGCCGGCACTCAGCAACGCGATATCTGAATCCGCATCACCTTCGTATCCTGTCGGGGCAGATGCGAGCCGTACGATATGCTCATCGCCTTGGAACTCCTCCCATGACAGCGCATCATCAAAGTGTGCGCGAGAAAGGCGGGCGGTCATCATGCTTTCCCCTCCGAAGACCGGAAAATTGACGGAAATAATGGCCTCCGTTCCAAACTGCAAGGCTTCGTCGATGGCAACGGATCCATGCCGCCGCAGCAGTTGCTGAACCTCGGTCCAACGGTAGTCAGGTGCGGAAAATGCGACCGCCGGAATGCCGCGAATGGCCGCCATCCGTGCAGCTCCTACGGTTCCAGAGGCAAACGTATCGCACCCAAGATTGTGGCCGTGGTTGATTCCTGAGAGCACCACATCGGGTTGAAAATTCAGGAAGGAGACGGCTATACGGACGCAGTCCGCTGGTGTCCCGCCAACAGCCCAATGATCGTCTGACAGCTGTTTGACGGATAGAGGCTTTCCGAACGTTACGGCACCTGACTGCCCGCTGCAGTTTGACTTGGGTGCAACTACCAGCGTCTGGTGGCCCTCACTGCGGCACCAGCCAGCCAAGATGGAGAGCCCTGCCGCCCCAATCCCATCATCGTTTGTCACCAAAATTCTCACAACATCCCCTCCTCGCGCGTGCTCTCTCCATAGAGAATCCTTGCGTTGCGCTTTCAGCATAAACGGCCAACATGAGGATCCGATTACATGCGGATTAAGGTTTCGAGAAAGTTGGATTAAGGCCATTTCTTTTCTTAAGTTTAATCATCCCATCATCAAACCTTAATGCGTATTCCTTACGCTAAGAAAGACCCTGATCCGGTTCTTGCCCTTATGACCGCATCTTCTCAGGAGGGAGCCGCATGAGCCGCACGATCCTGGTTGTTGACGACGAGCCCGCAATTTGCGAGCTGGTCCGATTTCACTTAGAACGAGACGGGTTTCGCGTACTGACGACCGACAATGGGCTGGACGCTCTGATGATGCAGCAAGACCACCAACCCGATCTCGTGATTTTGGACGAAATGCTGCCCGCGTTACCCGGATTCGACGTGCTCCGCCGTCTCCGAGCCGAATCCCAAGTGCCGGTGATTATGCTGACCGCTCGCAAGGAAGAAGTGGACCGTGTCGTCGGATTAGAGTTGGGCGCTGACGATTACGTGACGAAGCCATTTTCTGTGCGGGAACTCATCGCTCGGGTAAGAGCCATTTTCCGGCGGCAAGAGCCGCCCGTCAAGACATTGGCGTTTTCGAACAACGGTATCACGGTGCGCGTCGAGGAACAGCGGGCGCTGGTTGACGATCAGCCGATAAACCTGACGGCCACAGAGTTTCAGATTTTGGCACTGTTCATGAGACACCCCGGACGGGTTTTCTCTCGCTCTGATCTCTTCGCCTCGGTGTGGGGCTATGACAGCCATGGGGACACGCGGACGGTCAACGTGCATATCCGAAACCTTCGGGACAAGCTCGGTGCCAAGGGCATGCTGATTGAATCCGTGCGGGGCGTTGGATATCGCCTCAATGCCCATGCCCAGGAAGACAACGCTTGAAAGAAATGGGGCGTCAGTCTATCCGTCCTCCCACGGAACGGAGAACGCAGCACTAGCGGCCTAAGAATTGGATGAGAACCAGACACCGTTTCGGGACGCTCGATTGAGATATCGAGCGCTCGGGAGCGGCAAACGGATAATTAGCCGTCACCGCTGAAACGCCTTCCTAAGCTAGCCATGATTTTTTTGCGTCCTTCGCACCGTCCGTCGTTCCTCCTGTATCGGTCATCGCCTATTGGCATCCCCACCCACGACCCACCACCGCACGTCGGAACAGGCCGTGGCCGCTTCATTGTCCTCCTGAACGCAGCGATCCATCCCCGTCATCTCATCGTTATGGCTCAAGATCCTTGGGCCCGTTTGGTTTTCGAATTCCCCGAACCTTAATGAGACGCTAACGTGACGATCATGTGCTCTTCACCCTAATCCCGTAGACTCGAAATCAAATCTCGATTCTAGGAGGAAAGCGATATGTCTCATTCCACACCGTTAGCGATCTGCCTAGACTGTCTCGACACCATTTCTGCCATCGACATTTTGACCACCCATCAGGCGAAGCGCTGTCCTCAATGCCATAAATCTTGGCGTAAGCGACAGCAGGAGTTCGTCGATGAGCGCAAACTCGCCATAAAGCGATGACAAATCCATACCACAAGGACACCGAGAGCGGCCGATGCGGTCGCTCTCTTCCCTTTCGTGGGAAAACCGGGGGCAACTCATTCTTGGGCTGATCCGCGATATCGGGAAATCATAACCACGGACACGACACCGAAGCCGATGCCGGTGAGCACTGCTGCCCGCCAACTCCCCCCCGCGGCCACCGTCGTGAGGAACCCCATGAGGAACCCGGCTGTGAGCGACTTCATGTGCCTTCCCTCCTAATGAATCAGCGCGAGACCGAGGACGCCAAGTGCCATCGACACGAATGCGAACACACGCAACCGATGATGCTCGAAATACCGCATAAGAAAATGGGTGGAGAGCCACGCCACAAGAGCCGCCACCATCCCTCCGATCAAGGACGGCATCATGAGGCCATGGGTCCCGCCGTGAGAGAGCTTGGGTATTTCCACCAATCCTGCGGCTAGAATAATCGGCGTGGCCATGAGAAAGCTAAAGCGGGCCGCATCCTCATACCGCAAACCAAGACCAACCCCACCCGTGATCGTGCTGCCAGAGCGGGACAAGCCAGGAATGAGCGCCAAAACCTGAAATAGCCCGACCTTAAGCGCTTGTCCGACCGATAAGTCTCGAAGCCGGAGATCTTTGTGCATTCGAGTATGCCAGCGGTCGCCTACGAGCATAATAAGCCCATTGATCACCAAGAAGGCGGCGGCCAGCACGGGCCGACCGAACAACGCTGACAGGCGATGCTTAAGCACCAGGCCTACCAAGCCCGCGGGAATGGTCGCCCAGACAACCATCCAAAACAATCGGCCGTCGGTCGTTCTGCGGCCCCGAATCCACGCGATAAACCCTTTGAACAGCCTTCGCCACTCTGCAAAGAAATACACGAATAGAGCTAGCGCAGTGCCGAGATGCAAGGCCACCAGAAATGGAAGATAGCGGGCGCCGCTTGTCGGTACCGTTAGAGAGGTGATGTGCGGCAGAATGACGAGAATGCCAAGACTGGACAACGGAAACAGCTCGGCGATGCCCTGAATGAGTCCCAATAAAGCGGCCGTAAAGACGGTCACGATATGTCCTCCTCGGAATGGATTAAATGCGGAGCGTAAACCATTGCGGGGGCGCCGGAACCAAAGACGTTTACTTGCCGAGGCTCAACCGATAAAAGCTTTGAATGGCACCGACCGCCTCCACAGCGTATCAGGCGCCGATGAACCCATCATTAACGGCGAATAAAGGAACGGTTAACATTCGGCAAACTTGCTGGCTATCTCTTTCGCTCCCCGCTCCCTCTTGGCTCCATGTGCGGAATGTTCCGCTGGACATGACGTGTCGTCCACGGAAAGCGTCGGCGAAGCTCGGAGTAGGTGTCTCACGGTCTAGGGACCCACACCCCGCTTCCGTTCCATGGCGGGCTGCTGCTCTCTGTCGTCCGCTTCGTCGACGGGATAGCACCAGAGCCTCTCAGGGTTAAACTGTACTGTCTCGCGCTCTTTCGGCGGTCGGTCAAGGTAGAAATGGAGGGTGTTATTGCCATATTGCCCAGTGACGAGAAAGTAGTCGCCCATATATCGAACCTGTGAGACCTGTACATCTATCCCGGGTTCTCGCGAGGATGTGACATAACAGGAAGACGGGCGGATGACTGTCATCACCGCCGTTCCCACTGGCAGTCCCGTTGCGGGGATGGAAACGCGGCAACTCTCAAGGTCAACCACCGCGTACTGGCCTCGGCTTTCCACCACACGGCCTGGCCACAGTGTGACCAGCCCCATCAATTGGGCTGCAATGGCGCTATCGGGCCGCTCATAGAGCGTCTGCGGCGGGTTCACAGAGATGACCCGGCCTTGGCTCATCACGGCAATGTTGTCAGCCATAACCAGGGCCTCAGTCGGGTCATGGGTTACCAGAATGACGGTCAAGTGGAGCTTCTTGAAAAGGTCGCGGAGTTCGTGTTGCAACGTCCTGCGCAGCGCCGCATCCAAACTGGACAGCGATTCGTCCAACAACAACAGACGGGGATCCGGAGCTAAGGCACGGGCTACCGCGGTGCGTTGCTTCTGGCCTCCCGAGAGTTCATGAGGATATCGATCCTGCAACCCCTCTAAATGCAGCAACGTGAGCAACTCCTGAAGTCGAGCCTGCACCCGATCGGTTGACCAGTGTCGGACGCCCAATCCGAAGGCGATATTTTGGCCCACCGTCAGGTGGGGGAACAGGGCAAAATCTTGAAACACCATACCGATTTGCCGCCGCTCCGGCGGCAGGAAGTAAGTTTGGTCGCGCTGAAACTCGATATGGTTCCAGTGAATGGTGCCTCGGTCAAGCCGTTCCAGCCCGCAGATAGCCTGCAAGAGTGTGGTTTTACCTGACCCGCTGGGTCCGACAATGGCATGCACCTGGTGATCGGCCAACACCAACGACACATCGTTGAGGGCATAGACCTCGCCATACCGTTTAGAAGCCCCTAAAATCTGTAAACTCATACGGCATCTCTCCTCTCGGATGACGGACGCGTGTCGCGCCATGTCCCCATCCATCGCGATTCAACCAGACGCCACACCGCTGCAAAGGTTAGCGCCACAATCATGCCAAGTAGCGTTAGTGCCGCCCCCACGCCATAATTGAAATTGTGGAATTGGTGGACAATCTCAACCGCCAACGTGGGCTCTCCCGGCGGGTAAAGCAGCTCTGATGTCGGCAATTCAAAGAGCACGCCGGTCACCACCAGCAAAAAGGTGGATCCCAAGGACGGCAATACTAACGGCACGGTGATGCGAATCACCCGGGCAACTCGGCCAACCCCGAGAATTCGCGCAGCTGACATGATGTTGGGATCGATTTGCGCGAACGCCGCGCTCAGCATCCGCACCACAAACGGCAGAACACCTGCTGTATAGGCAAGAACCAGCACCCATCGCGTACCGTAGATGTTAATCCCAAGATTAGAGACCCATCCCGCGTTCCATGCGAAAATATAGGAAATTCCCAACACAAGGCCGGGAATGGCTATGGTGGCCGTCAGCCATCGAGTCACAGCCTGAGAGAGTTCACGATCCGCCATGGCGGACAGATACAGGCCAATGGCCAGAGCCACCGCGGCCACTCCCAGTGAATACTCCACCGATCGGCCGAGACTGCCCGCCAAGAGCGGGACATGTAGCGCTAAGGAAAAATTGTGCAACGTGAGGTGGCCCAACCCGGTTCCCGAGAGATTGCGGGTTAGCGCAATCCACAAGTAACTTATCAGCGGCACCAAAAGCCCCATGGCGAATATCACAGCAAAGACCGCTGTGGTAAGCCAAGACCGCTGTTTATGGGCATGCAGATGGCGATTGCCATGGAGCACCGAGAAGCGGGCGCGCTTGGAAACCGTGGTTTTCTCCAAAAGCTGGGCTGCCGCCACGATGGCCATCAGCGCCAAAGATTGCACCGCGGCCAATCCGAAGTTGGCCGGAAACGTGCTAAGCGACTGATACATCAAATAGGACAACAAGAGCCAATGTGAATCATAAGCCAGAGTGGCCGCGACGCCAAAATCGCCGGCAGCCTCTGCAAAAATGATGAAAAAGCTTGCCATCAATGCGGGCCGCAACAACGGAAGGATCACGCGCAAATAGACGGTGAAGGACCCGGCGCCCAAGGTGTGCGCGGCATCGCGAAATTCGTCCCCCATTCCCCGCAGCGCTGCATCCACGGTAATCATGGCAATCGGCAGCAATCGAATCCCCAGAACGAAACCCACCCCGTATGGGCTGAAGAGCAGTGGAAAGGCGGTGTTATGCAACCCAAACACGCGATCGAACAATCCGTTGGGCATGCCCATCAGATCAAATCCTTCAGCGATGACGAAGGTTGGTGCCAGAAACAATGCCCATGTCAGCAGCGGCCAAAGGGGACGCCATGCTGGCGGTCGTCGATGGTACAACACCATCAGCAGGGCCCCGACGACCGTTGCCGACGTTGCCACGGACAGCGCTAATACCGCACTATGCATCATGGCCGTTGTGCTTAGCGGGTCCTGCAGAAACCCGGTGAATGCTTGAAGGGAAAAGCGGTACGCTCCCCCTGTTTGCAGGCCGGGAAGGACAGCCTGCAACAGCAGCATGACCACGGGATAGCCCAGCAGAATCCCCAAAATCAGGAGGACATTAACCCATCCGAATGCACGGATTTTGAGTTGCCTCATTGCCCGACAATGTTGGTGGTGAACCATTGGGTCCAAGATGCTTGATGTTCACCGCCGTATACTGGGTTAACATTGATCCATTTGGAGGGGTTGCCGCCCCGCGCCGGCAATGCCGACTCGCCCTTAATCACGGGGTCGAACAGCGAGTCCGATCCAGCAGCCGTCTCATCCTGCATCACCTGTTGGCCCTTGGGCCCGAGAACGAAGTTGACAAATAGTTCCGCTGCTTTGAGGTCGGGGGCATTCTTGGCGATGGCCATATCAGAAGGCAGCATTGCGACCCCACTCGTCGGATACACCACACCGAAATTCGGGTCGCTTTGCACCAATTTCCATTCGGCCGAGTCCTGAATCATGCCAATGTCGATGGCACCCGATTGAAGCGCTTGGACGGTGTCTCCATTTGTGCTGTAAATGTGCAATCCATTGGCTTTCAGCTGCTCGAAGAACTTCTCGCCGCCCGCCACGCCAAATTCTTGGAAGATACCTGCCACAAACGGGAACGTCGGGCCGGAAATGGCGGGGTTGTTCATGCCGATCTTGCCCTTGAATTGAGAGCTGAGGAGAGCCTTCCACGTATGCGGTACTTCACTCTTGAGTATAGCCTTTTTGTTGTAGACAATCGCAGCCGCGGCGGTGACACCAGTTGGAAAGTAGGCGTGATTGGAAGGCAGCAAGCTTCGCCCCAGGCTGTTGTATCTCGAGAGGTTGGCCGGGCTGTATCCCGTGTAGAGCATGTTGCTCTGCGCTAGACTGGCCATCGGTTCATTGCCGTCGAACCATATGACATCCCATTGCGGATGCGTGCCTTCACTCTGAACCTTGGCCAGCAGAGGACCGGTGGACATGTCATCCAACTTTACCTTGATGCCGGTGGCTTTTTGAAACGCGGTCGCTTCGGCTTGATCATATCCCTGGGCCGAATACAACACCAACTGCGCGGGCTTGGTGGCTGATGCGTTAGAGTGACCGGCGGATGTATTCGCAGCAGCGCCACATCCAGCTAGCAAGGGCCCTGCCACTACCACAACGGCAACCATTTTCTGCCAACCGCTCAAGATCATCTTAAGAAAGGCCTCCTTGTGTTGTACCGTTTGAGGAAAGTCTAACAGCGTCGTAATTTGCGCGGGTTAACGAACGATAAAGGAATCCCAAAGGTCGCGTTAAGGATTAATAAAGGCCGAAACAGTGCCGGTGTATAGGGGCTCACTGGAGGGAAGCTTCCCTGCGGACCCTGCGACTATCTATCCAAACGAAGCTATGGAGCGCTGGTCGTTGAACGCCATGGGAAGGCGCTGTCATTAAGACTGTTGTCGGTGTGGATGTGGCCAAAAAAAATGTCCGCGAAGGCCAAGCATTCCACGACAAGGGCCGGCCGTACGGGCCTGCACTTTCAGGTTCTCCATACGATGGAGGGCTTTTCGCGGTTTCATGACTGGATTAACCAAGTGGGCATGTGTGCCCACCCGCGTCACGTTCACCGACCGGTCAAAATCATCATGTTGCGTGGCCGATGCGGACGACCACGACTATGCCTAGGGAAAGATGAAGCCGACGCGGTCGACTGCCTGCCCTCGGCAATCTGATGGCCCCCCGGCCCTCCTTTGAGAGTCCGGGACTCTTCCCTGTTTGTGTGCTGGGTCTGATGCCGATGTAGGGCAATCAGCCCTTTTTGGATAGTTCCATTCTGCGGGTTATAAACCGTCGTCCCCGGCAAGCCAGACAGTCTTTTCGGCGGCCGGCGTCCGACGGCGTTTTACCTCGCGTTGTGCAGAGTAGCCCAAAAACAACGCGCCTACAAACGTTGCCCCCTCGCGTACCCGCAGCGCCTTTCGCACTCCAGGAAAGTCGTAAATCGCGCCCGTACGCCAGATGCTGGCTAATCCTAAGCTTTGGGCCATCAACAAAATGTTTTGAGCGGCGGCCGCCGATGCTGCAAAGTTTTCCTGCGTCGCTTTCTCGTTACGGCCTGCATCGGAATACACGGCGACAATGGCCGGCGCACTAAAAAGCTTTTGGCGCTCCTTAAATGCTTTGGCCTGTGCCACGGCCGCATCGATCCCGGTTGCCCGCTGCACCATTTCTTCCTTAACAATCCGGGCCAACATCTCACGTGCATCGCGGGTCACCACGTGGAACGACCAGGGTTCAGTCAAATGGTGGTTTGGTGCCCACACGGCTGCATCCAGACAGCGTTCAATGAGGTCAACACTTACCTCTTTCTCGGAAAACACCTTAATACTGGCCCGACTTCGTATGGCCTCTTCAATGAGCATCCTCACGTAATCCCTTCATTTAAGTTATCTTGTGATCACTTTTGCTGGCCGCCGTTGCGGTTCCGTTGCAGTAGCCCAATCAGACCTTGCATGACTTCCAAAGATAGCCACGCTGCGGCACGGTGATGATATGGGATGGACCAATGCGTCCGCGGACTGCCCGCACACCACTGCGAAAATTGCTTTCCCGGACAAAAGGCTGTCCCCAGAGGCTCAGTTGGCGATTAATCTCTACCAGCGAAACTGGGCTGTTTACACCAGTGGTGCTGATGGCCCGCAAAATCCACGACGCCCGGGGACTAATGGAGAGAGGCACATCGTGGTGCCAAACCTCCCACCAATTGTTCCCCCAACGAAGGCATGAGGTGTGCGGCGGGCCATCGTCGACCTCTCCGACAAACGCGAAATGCCCGTCCCCATCCCTCCTTGTACCGGAGAATGACAACTCGACCGGCAGATGGTACTCGCTCGCGGCCCACAACAGGGGAGCCCAATCATCCGGTTGCAAACGGCTTGGATCCAATACCAGACGGTCGATCCGCCCTTCGATAATAGCCTGCCATGTGTCCACGACAAATTGTCGCGTAGACATTCTCCGATTGTCGTAGGATTGTGTGGCCATTGAATACACCTCCCGGCACGAGACCCTTTGATATCAGGACCTCCCAACCGCGATCTCAGCCAGGAGGTCCCGATGGTAAGGTTAGAGAGCGCTTTGTCCGCTCAGGTACGAATCAGCCTGCTTCTGAAGTGATTGCAGGGATTGCTGTACCGTGGTCCTCCCGGTCACCGCGTTGTAAAACGCCGTATCCAGCGCGCTTTGCACCTCTTTATAAGCCGTTGGCACAGGGCGCGGAATCGTGTAGGGCGATTCCAGGGCTTGGGCGGACACTAGAACTCCAGGATTTTTTGCAAAGAAGCTCTGGGGAATGGCCGCAAGCCCAGCCCGAGTCTCAGGCGGGTAGCCGGAATGGGTGCCCCAATAGGCTTGCACCTTCGGGCTAAACCACCACGAAATAAAGGTGGTCGCCGCTTTGTAGTCTGCCGGCGTGTGGTCCACCATCATGACAAAGCCCAGGCCTTGATCCAAGTTGGCGCTGTGTCCGGTTGATCCCGTCGGATAGCCGGCCACGCCGACCGGAAATGCCCCGTGGGCCGCGTTGACCTTTAAGAAATACCCCGCCGACGTGCCGTCGGCAATCGCGATCTTGCCTGCGCCGAAGTCCGCTGCGATCGCGCTGCCATGGGCAAAAATCATCTCCTTCTGCTGGTAGAGATTGCGGAAGTAGCTGAAGGTCTCTCTTGCCGCGGGGGAGAGAAAGTCCACTTGCTTCGTCCCGGTGCCGGGTTTGAACAGTTTTCCGCCATTGGATAGGAAGGGTGGCAAGATATGCGCCGATGAATCCTTCCATGCTAAGGGGATGACCCCCGGCACGCGTTGCTTTATAATTGACACATCCTGTGCTAGTTGGGTCCAGGTGGCAGGGAAGCTCTTAATACCAGCCTTCGCAAATATCGCTTTGTTATAGACCAACTCGGACACCTTGGCGTTGGCTTGAATGCGATAGTGCTGGCCGTTGACCTCGCCGTTGCTCCAAACAACGGGAAAGATCGAGTTTCTCTCTGCCACCGGGAACCCGCTGAAGTACTTGTTCCATGACACCAGTGCATGGGCCGCCAGAAAGTTTCCGTCATAGTGGCTAATCCAGGCCACCACCGGGGCATCTCCCGCTGCCAGCGCGCCCAAGGCCTTATGACTCGCCTTGGTAATGGTCAGGTTCACTTTCACTCGTTTGTGAGTCTGATTAAACTCTTGAATGAGGTGTGCTAGTGCAATCCCTGGGGGATTGCTCGACGAGTGCGATTCCCAAAACGATATCGTGACGGTTTCCGCTTTTACCGACGCTCCGGCAGCGTTTGCCGCTCCGGTTCCGCATCCAGCAAGCACCACAGTTCCGGCCGTAAGCGCGGACATCATTCCCAACTGTCGTGCCATCGCCTTTCCTTTTTTCACGCGTGCTCCTCCTCGTGGGTGACAAGTCCGACCTCGGGGGTACACCACTTCTTCCCTACATCGCCATCACATCCTTTCATTCAATAGGGTGTTCAATCCTTTTGTCCCACCTCGCCACCCGCCACAGCGCTTACAATGTGTCGTTGGGTGAACGCAAACACGATCAGGATCGGCAGGAGCGCTATGAGCGCAGCAGAGGTCAAGTCACGCCAGTGCGACTGGTAGGCTTGCATGTAATGGCTTAACGCCAGCTCAATCGGCTGGAGTTGGGGGCTGACCGTCATAATGAGTGGCCATTGAAATTGATTCCACGAGGAGATGAATGTCAGAAGCACCGTAGTCGCCACGGCAGGTCGTGCCAACGGCACCGCCACTCGCCTGAGGTAGGTCAGCGTTCCGACCCCCTCCAATCGCGCGATCTCGCGATAGCTGACGGGAAGTTTCATGAAAAACTGGCGGAACAGGAAAATGCCAGAGGTGCTGGCCGCAAAGGGCACGATCAGCCCGGGATAGGTGTTCAAGAGATGCAGGTGGTACATCACCACATATTGCGGAACCAGCAACGCTTGCTGCGGCAGCATCATCACACCCAGCGTCAGATAGAAATACAGGGAGTTGCCCGGAAACTTCAGTTCCGCCAGCGCATATCCAGCGAGTGCACTGGTAATGACCACCAAGAGGATGGTCGAGGTAGAAATGAACACGCTGTTCAACACGTACCGCGACCACGGCGTGTGGGTCCATACGTAAAGAAATGGGGCCCAATGAAACAGGGGACGCCACACTGGAGGAATGCTGTAGGCCGCTCCTCGCTTTCCCGTGGCGATGACAAACACCCAGTAGATGGGCGCGGCCATGAGAGCGGCTGCGACAGCCCGCAACCCATACGTGAGCCATTTCATCATTGCATGCGTCCTCCCATCGGTTCTTCGACTAGCGGTAAAAAACCATGCGGTCGGCAATGAGCTTCTGAATCAACGTCATGCCAAGGATGAGCACAAACAGCACCAAGCTCATCGCCGATCCGAGCGAAAAGTGGTCATATAAGAAGGCAGTTTGATAAATCAGCAAGGAATCAGTGGTCGTGGAAAACGCTGGCCCGCCTGCCCCACCGTGGGGGCCTCCTGTCAGCGTGTAAATCTGGGAAAATGTTTGCATGGTGTTGATCGTAGCCAGGACGATGACGAAAAAGGTAATCGGGCTGATGAGAGGCAGCACGACCCGCCGAAATGCCAGCCAGCCGCGCGCTCCATCCAACTGTGCGGCTTCCATTACTTGCTTGGGAAGGGTGGAAAGCCCCGCGAGGAAAAGAACCGTGTAGAGGCCGACCGAGTGCCAAACGGTGTAAATCATCACCGCTGGAAGGGCCCAATGGACACTGGCCAACCATCCCAACTGCGGCAGGTGCAGAAGGCGCAGGACCGCGTTAGCCAACCCAAAGTTGGGATCGAAGATCCACACCCAAATAATCGACGTCGCGACCACCGGTGTGACGTGCGGTAGAAAAACCAACGCCTGCGAGAATCCCCCGCCCCGCAGGTTCCGCGCTTCCCGAAGCAAAAGTGCCAACGCTAGCGCTAAGAGCGTGGTGACGGGAACCACCAGAACGACGTAATAGGCGGTGTTTAAGAGCGACCGCCAAAAAATCGGCTGGTGAATGAGCACCGAAAAATTGTGGAGTCCCACGAAGGTACTGTCGTTCGCAAAGATGTTCCAGTGGAAAAAGCGATATAAAGTAGAAACAATGCCGGCCCATAGTAGAACACCAAGAACACCAAAAGACTGGGGAGAATGAGCCCGTACCCCACTACCGTTTCCTTCCATGGGCGACGGATTTGCTCCAGCCAGGACATCCATGAAGGACTTTGTCGGCGGCCAACAGCGATGGCGTTCTCACGATTGGTCATACGGCGTCCCCCGACTCGAGGCTCAGCGCCTTCCCGGGGCCCTCGCCGACACGTTGGCCGCTTCGACGGTCGAACCAATGTACGTGATCCCATGGCACAGTCAGCAGCATCTGCCGCCCCGGCGCCGTATTGGCGCCTTCCGTTGTCACCCAGGTAATCCTCACATCCCCCCACGTTCCGTGCACGTGGTATCGGGAACCCAGTGTCTCAATCGTGCGAATGCCGACCGCCATGTCCAACCCCGCTGGGATACTGCCTTTCACGTGGGCTCGTTCCGGCCGAAACCCGAGCCATAGTTCCGAGGTATCCCGTGGCCACGCCTGCACCACCCGAGCGGGAACCGCAATTGTCTCACCTGTAGCCCCATCCACCCCAACCCGTCCATCGGCTGTGCGGCGGACAGGCACCAGATTCATCGGCGGAGACCCCAGGAACTGCGCTACAAAAGAGGTTTGTGGCCTATGGTAGACCTCTTCGGGGGTGCCGATTTGAAGTATGTTTCCGTCTTTCATCACCACCAAGCGGTCCGCCATCGTCATAGCCTCCGTTTGATCATGGGTAACGTACATTGTGGGAATGCGCAATCGCTCATGCAAATGGCGCAATTCAACCCGCATACGTTCGCGTAGCAGGGCATCAAGATTGGAAAGAGGTTCATCCATTAGAAACGCGTAGGGATTTCTCACCAGAGCCCGTCCAACGGCCACCCGTTGGCGCTGTCCACCCGACAACGCCCCCGGCTTCTGCCGCAGGAGATGCCCAATCTCCAGCAATTCTGCAACGTCCTGGATGCGCATATCAAGTTCGGCTCGAGCCACTTTGTGTGCCCGCATACCGAATGCGAGATTGTCATAGACTGTCATATGCGGATAGAGTGCATAATTTTGAAAGACCATGCCAATGTTGCGCTCATGCGCTGCCATCCGTGTCACATCGCGATCGCCGAACCACAGTTCTCCAGAAGTAGGGGATTCCAGCCCAGCCACAATGCGCAACAATGTCGATTTACCGCACCCCGACGGACCTACCACGACCACAAATTCTCCGTCCCCAACTTCCATGTCCACCATGCAACACCCGAGTTGCTCCGAAGGATTTTCGAATTGCCTGAAGCCTAATGGCTGCCATGTCTGACTCCTTTCCGCGTGGAAAACACGCCTCGTATGGAGCCACTATATAAAGCGCCCTTAAGAATCCCTTAAGAACTCGATAAACCATCGGTTAGCATTGCATTAAAATTTCTTTACGATCGAGGCCGTCATTGTCCCCATTCCACAACAAAGAGGGTGGTCCAAACTGGGGAATCCTGGTCCTGCTGCCTTCTTTGATCCGACCGCGAATACGGTTCCTGTTGGGGGGCTTAGCGGGAGGGCAGGAATAGCTTTCAGAGCGTCATCCGTTGAGTCCATAAAAGCAAACGGTCCCGGCCTATGAGGCGTGCGGGACTGTTTGCAGTGTATTGCCGTCTCTTTTAGACGTTCAGTGCTACCCAAACAGCGGGGCAATGAGGCTCCCCGCGCCCATGCCGATTGCCGCGGCAATCGTCGCGACAATCAAGAATGAGATAGCTGACCGCCACCATTGTTTGCCGGTGCTGCGGGCCGTAACGCCGCCCAAGCCAAACGCTGTCAAAGCGGAGAAAATTAAAACCCAGACAAAGACATGCTTGGGACTTGAGCCAAAAAGCACGGGCAATAGCGGCGGCAGTGAGCCGGCGGCCACAGCCAGCGCCATCAGTCCGGCGTTCTTCCATGGATTTTCGAAGGATTCGGGAATGATACCCAATTCATCGCGCAGCATCAAGCGGAGCCACAGGTCCTTGTCACGCTGAAAGTGCGACAGAAAAATATCAACCTCTTGCGCACTGAGACCATAGCCATGATAGATCTGCCGCATCTCATTCAACTCTTCATGCGGTTGTTCCTCGATTTCTCGGCGCTCGCGGCGGATCTGCGCTAGTTGATACCCAACTTCTGCCTGTGTGGCCAAATAGGACCCTAAAGCCATCGACGAGACCGCCGCGATAATTGCAGCCAGCGTGCCACCAAGCACCACGCCTTTCGACGAACCAGCAAAGATGAGTCCTGCCACCAATCCCACCGTGGCGACCAACCCGTCATTCATCCCGAACACCATCTGCCGCAGGGTCGTGCCGCCGCTGCCATGCCAAATTTCGTCTTCATAATTGGCGGGGTGGTCGTTTACAATAACCCCCTGTTCCATAAATAACCTCCCGTCCTTTAAAGATCTCCCTGTACGGATTGAAAGGCAGGCCCTTGCTTGTTGACTCCGCTCTTCCAGCAAAACTCATTGCCCCGTTCTTCACGAAGCACCACTTCCCCCAGGACGAGCCGCCGCTCAGTACACATCCCTCCGTTCCTCATGATTGTCACCAACCTGTTTAAGAAATGTCTCAAAATCTGATAAACGTTGTGTTGCCGTTTGATTAAATTTGAAGGAAGATACGGCCCGACTCGGGGGAGGATAGTTGTCGAAACCACAAGGTAACCTCGGTCGTCCCGTCCGCAGAAGTCATGCCGATGGTCCCATGCTGGGCGCGCATCAATGACTGCGCCAAAGAGAGCCCCAGTCCCGTACCCCCTTCCACGACACGGGCCTCCTCCCCCCGGTAAAACCGGCCGAAAACCAACGGCATTTCGTAAGCGGGGATGCCCTTTCCGTTGTTTCGCACCAAAATCCCCACGTACCCGCTTTGCACATCCCAGCGCAACACCATGGCGATTTGACCCCTGACGGGATCGCTGTATTTGAGAGCATTTTCCATAATCGTCCACAGAGCACGCCGCGCGAATTCGGGATACGCCCGTCGGTGCTCTTGCCTCAGCGTTCTCGCCTAGCCAAATCCTCGCTTTGGATAGGAAAGGGTTGACCAAGGTGGGAAAAGTGCGGGCGGCTTTGGTATACACCCAAGTCCCGCCAGCAATGTGCTCGTCGAATGCTAGATTGATGCGTTCACCCGCGATGGCACGGGCGTCATCGTAGACTTCTTTAGCCAGTGTCAGAAGGTCAAGTGGCATTAACAGCCGAGGCGGCAAGTTATGAGCATGCTCCATGGTCAATAGATCATCCACTAATCGGGACATATCTAGGACGGTGCGGTCGATGGCTGCGAGAGACTCCTCGCGAACCGTCCGGTCGATTTGCTCTCCAGCCTTCACCAAATCGAGATTCCCGCGAATCACGGCCATCGGGGTGCGCAGATGATGCGTGGCATCCGCCAACAGTGCCTGGTCACGCTGGCGCCGCTCCTCCAAGTCCGATAACAATCGATTCAAAAGCCCCGCTAAGTCATAGAATTCGTCACGGCCGGAAGACATGGGGATCGGCATGATACGCCCTGCGTCCAACATGCTCCGGACGCCTGAGGTAAGAGATTTCAGGGGAACTAATGCACGGCGCGTGGTCCACCGCGCGGTCGCGACGCCGGCACCCATGCCGGCCAAGGTCACGAATAACACCACCAACGACAGTTCCCGCAATAGCGCCGCGTCAGAAGAAAGCGGCCAATCAATGACAAAGGTGGTGTGCTTCACGGTGCGCGTGAGCTGGTAACTGACCGGATTCCATAAAAGGCCTGTGTACGGCAGCTTGGGTGGCGTACCCAATGCATTGGGGGAACCGTCGATGACGCGGGCGCCTCGAACAACCCAGATGCGCGGATCGGTGCTGCGACTGTATGCATCCAACACCACCTCGATCGATTCCGTCTGTTGCGACGTTAAATTTCCGAGAATCATTCGGGTGTCGAACTCTGCGTCCCGGTATAGATGCACGGCAATGGCCGCCAAGGTCACCGCGGCAAAGGACATTAAGAGTCCAAGAATCGCTGCCACGAATTGGCGAGTCAGGCGCGCTCTGATCGAGCTCCGACGAGTCCCGTTTGTCCGCGTCATTCGATATCCCGCACCAGATACCCGACGCCGCGAATGGTGGCGAGCACCACTTCGGCCCTGGTCCAATCAATCTTGTGGCGCAAATAGCCCATATAGACGTCAACCACCGCGGATGAGCCACGGTATCCCCATCCCCACACCCGTTCGAGAATCATGTCGCGGGTCACCACCACCCCGACATTTTGCAGCAAGTACTGCAACAGAGCGAACTCTCGGGCCGTCAGTTCGACCGGCTGGTCTAAAACGCGAACTTCATGGCGGCGCTCGGAGACGCGCAGGTTTCCGACCGAAAGCCAGTCATCCTTGACTTCCGGTGCTGTGCGAAGCCGCCGGATGAGCGCCCGCATGCGGGCCAGCAGTTCGGACATGGCGAACGGTTTGACCAGGTAATCATCCGCTCCGGCATCCAGTCCTTGCACCCGATCGATTACCGCATCTCGCGCGGTCAGCATGAGGAGCGGGACATCCGCCGTTTGACGAATGTGTTGGCAAACCTGCATGCCATCCATGTCAGGCAACATCAAATCCAGCAGCACAATATCAACCGATCGGGATTCCATCGCCTTGAGTCCGTCACGTCCGGTTCTTTGCCACAGAATAATCCAATCATGGCGCCCCAGTTCTAGAATTAGCAGCCGGGCGATGCGTGGATCGTCTTCGATTAACAGGGCTGAAGGCATTATAGTGGGGGCTTGGCGGAGTTGACGCCAAAGCCCCTTCCCCCTTTCGCCGTGGATTACTTGGGCGAAAGAGATGCATACGAGTTCGGGATCATCCTGGTGGAATAATGACATTATACCAAATTCAAAACCAGAAGCACGATTTTTGATTGCAAAGACATAAGACATCAAATAGCCAGCCCTTCATCCGCCGAAACAAATGCGCCGGCCGCCGTTGCTACGAGAGTTTTTTCTTCTTGGGGGAATCTCTACCGGGCAAGCCATCAATTGATAGTTGAGACGAGTTAGCGGGTACTGTACCACAACGACCCTGCGACCACCAAAAAAATCGCCAATCCGCCGGCCTCTTTAGCCCCGGCCCGTGCCACGATCAGCCCGATGGCCAACGCAACCAGCACCAAAATCGCCAGTTTGGGATCGTCCACGAACAGGTCGTATACTTCCTTCAGCCACTTCACGACGCGGCCTCCTTCCGTGCAGACGGGCGTTTCTTCAGGGACGCCACGAGCAAGCCGCTGACGGCCAAATACCCCGCAATCAACAGCACAATGCTCAAATCCTGGCCCGGCCACAGGACCCCCAACGACTCGCCCGCCCAAAAGCTGCCGAAACTGGTCAACATCGTCCCGACCACAAACTTCATCACGTTCTCAGGCACCTTCGCCAGCGGCGCTCGGAGCATGACGCCGGCCACGAGCACCAGTACGAGGCCAATGGCGGACCCGACGATGGCACTCGGATAAGCCTGGGCGGCGGAACCCATGGTCAGCACGATCACCACCACTTCAAGGCCTTCGAGAAACACCCCGTTGAAAGCTGTGGCCTGGGCCGCAAACGTGTTGCCCTTGTTAGCCTGCAACGATCCCAATTGCTTTTGATAGGCTTCGGTTTCATTATGCAAGGATTTCTTGCCCGCAAAGCGCAGAATGGCTTTCCGAAGCCACTTAATACCGAACAGTAGCAACAAAACCCCGATGACCCCACGCAACACATTGATCGGTACGTAGTGCAACACCCCAATGCCCAAGATCCCCGTCAACACAGACAACGACAGAATTGCCAGCAATGTGCCGCGCATCGCGGGACGCCAGCCTTCCACGGTGCCGACTGCTAATACGATGGTGAGGGCTTCGACAAATTCGACGATAGAGGCTAATAGAGCGGCAACCAGGACATACCAATTCAACCAAGAGCCCTCCTTGTCTCAAGCTCATTCCATGATACCGGAGGACAACCTGTACGTTTGTTAAGGCACGATAAAATATTGGGATCGGCGGTTCGAATTCATGATTCCGACGATGTGCCCAACGCGGCATGAAGGTGCGTCAGCTCCGTTATGGGAATCGCAGGTTCCCGCCGACCCACGTGAACGCCTTGGGTCACGGTGGACCTGTCCCATTCCCACACCCAACAGCCGGTGCCATGGTGGCAAGCGTCCGCCTCGCCGCTACCATGTTACGGACGGGTTCAATCCCGCACCTCGATAAGGCGGACACAGGGAATGCTCTTCCGTCCATTCGGAGCGCGACTGCCCTGAGCGTGCCGCAAGCCCTGCTTCTTTATGAACGTAAGCGTCCGACTCTGTCACCTTACGGGTACTCGGTCAGACTCTTACAATGCACGATGTAGATAATTGCGCTCGACCAAGCGCCCGCGGAGTAGTGGCAAAGAGGCAATTCCCGCGGGTATCCGCTAACCCACCACCCATCTGTTGCCCCCCGGAATCAGATCCTCACAACTTCGGGTAAGTTCGTCCCCCGGGACGCCCTGCCCCGTCCCAGAGCCCAGCAAAGAGCCACTTCAACTTCGCCGGGGTGCCGCATCAAGTCCGAGGTCCGCCGTACGGCGTCGGGCTGTCACAAAGTGCCCCCAAATCACATCTCTGCCGGACGTTGTGGTTCTGATAACCGGGTCACCCACGAGCGAATGAACGGGATGACATCATCAAGCGCATATCCACGGGCGATGCTTGGTCCTGGGAAGTACCCGCGCGGGCTAATATGGGCTGTCGCGAAGCCCGCCTCCAGCGCGGGAGCAATGTCATTTCTGTAGTTGTCACCCACACTGAGCGTCCGTTCGGGAACCAACTGTCCATTCCAAAGCTCCCTCGCATGCTGGATGAGGCCGTTTGGTTTGTTGGCACTCGGAGTTACCTGGTCGAACAGGCAGTAGAGATCAAGACGCTGCAACAACGGAATGGCCGCCTCGGGCGGACTATTGGATACACAGGCCAGGGTGATTTTGCTGCGGAGCTCGCGAAGCAGCTGGCGCAGCGCATCCGGTACTTCAAGCTCGCATTGCTCGCCGTTCATGAATATGCGCGTCTCCACAAAGGCTTGTTGCCACAGATCGTCGTCCGCCAAATAGGGTTCAGCCAACTGCACCACCGCCTCCCAGTTGTCACCGGCCACAAGGCGTTCCCGTCCGTTCAAATGGGATTCAACCTGATCAAGGTACCGATGTTGATCTTCGGAGGCCATGTGCCGAGCAATCGTCTTGGCGTAAAAACGAAAAGGGGCGTCGCCCTGATAAAGTGTGCCGTCTAAATCAAAGAGGATGAGACCGTGCATTCCTGAATTCCTTCTTTCCCTGCCCCAATGAGCGGCAGAAGACCCGGTGTTCCGGGCAGTGTTTGAAACGGACAGCTTAAAGATTGCATCCCGATTGCGACGATCTTCAACCAAGCAAGCGCTGCGATACCGGATCGAAGAAACACAGGCGGTCTTCGCGAACACATAACGACATCGTCTCTCCTAGATCACCCTGCCAGTCGTTGGCCGCTCGCACGACGAGCGAGGTCCCCTCGACGTCACAATAGATGAGTCGTTCGTGTCCCAAGGATTCGACCATCCGCACGGATGCATTGAGAATCACCCCGGGGTCATTGCCCATCGACAAGTCTTCCGGCCGAATCCCCATTGTCACCGTGTTTGATGAAAGCTGGCGCAGCAAGTGGGCCACCCGAGATGGCAGGGAAAAGCGCTGTCGCCCCACCCGTCCCCAATGCTCATTGCCCTGGCTTTCGAGTTGGATGGTGAGTAGATTCATCGGCGGCATTCCAACGAAGGTCGCGACAAATTCGTTGGCAGGTCGATGATAAATGTTCTCCGGGGTGTCCACCTGCTGAATCACGCCGTCCCTCATGACCACGATCCGAGTCCCCATCGTCATCGCCTCGGTTTGGTCGTGCGTCACATAGACCGTAGTGGACCCGAGTCTCTCGTGCAAACGTTTCAGCTCAACCCGCGTTTGCGTCCGGAGTTGGGCGTCCAAATTCGACAACGGCTCGTCCATCAAGAAAGCCTGCGGCTCGCGAACAATGGCGCGACCGAGCGCAACGCGCTGTCGTTGCCCGCCGGACAACTCTTTGGGCCGGCGCTTCAGCAAACTTCCCAACCCCAAAATCTCCGAGGCATCTTTGACCCGTCGTTCGATGTCGGTCTTAGAAAAGCGCCGCAATTTCAGGCCAAATGCCATGTTCTCGTAAACGGTCATATGCGGGTAGAGCGCGTAGTTCTGGAAAACCATTGCAATGTCCCGATCTTTCGGCTCGAGGTGCGTGACATCCCTTCCTCCGATATGGATGCTTCCACTGGTCACGTCCTCCAGTCCGGCCACCATTCGCAACGTGGTCGTCTTTCCGCAACCCGATGGACCGAGCAACACCAGAAATTCTCGGTCCGCGATGTTCAGCGTGACATCATGCACGGCCGTTACTGCGCCGAAATCCTTTTTGACCTGGTAAAGATTTAATTCAGCCATGCCGAACCGCCTCCTTGCACGTTCAGTGCACACAGATTTCGATGAACGGGATGGTCATCTCCGCCTTGGAACGCCCACCGTGGGTCGCCACGGACGGAGGCTTCGGCTCCTCATCCCAAGCCCACATGAAGCCGTCCGTCGCTTCCAGGAACCAGTTGCCCACGCGCGAGGAGACGTCGGGGCGCATTCGAGGCCCGAACGCGCCATCCTCCACGAAAGCCTCGAAGGGTCGCATGGTGACTTTGCCTTCGAACAACGTGCGGACGGCCCGGTCGACCGAGATGGCCTGCTCAGCCGTCAGGGCCAATCCGGCAACCCGTTCGCACCCCAAGGGCTGAACCGGCAAATCCGGAACGGCGTCGCGCAACAAACGATACGGCAACACGTCGTGGACCATGTGGTGCCCGTGGTCGGCCACAATCCAAAGCCACGCCGGTTGGCCCGCACCCCGGGCATCCTGCACTACATCGCCCAACACCCGGTCCAGTTCCTTCATTTCGTCGGCCCAGTCCTGCGAATAAGGGCCGCGTCGGTGATTGGTCGAGTCCAGGTATGGCCAATAGACATAGGATAGGCCTCTTTCAGGTTGGCAGAGGGCTTGAACCATGCGTGGACGCATCGCCAAGGGCGAGACATAGGAGACGATGTTCTCGGTCATCGGATGGAGGAGCTGCGTTAACGTTCCGCGCAGGAGACGCGCTTCCATAACCGCGCGATAATGCAAATCCCCCTTTAGGGCTCGTCGATCTAACGTCTCTTCCAAAAGAGCAAAAGTGTGTTGTGAGGTGCCATCGCCCAGCGTATCGATGCACGGTGCATCGGGCAGCTGGATAAAACGTCCGATGAGTCCATGCTCCCCCGGCCAGGTTCCGGTTAAGAGACTGGCCAGCGCCACCGGAGTGATCGATGGAAAGACTGATTGAATGGGCCGGGCGGTCGCCTCACCCGTGGCCAGCAGTGCAGTTAACCGAGGCATGAGTCCCCAATCGAGTGCCTGAATCAACTGGTCGTAACCAAGCCCATCAATCGTCCATACCACGATACGGCCCACACCGTGCGGTGTTGCTGTTTTCATCGGTGTGGCCATCTTTCCCGTCAATAGGCTGAGCGCCGTCGGCATCACGTCGGGCAACGCGATCGCTCTTGCTGTCATTCTTGGAGGCCCTCTCCGCGGCTTAAGCCCCGCACGATGTATTTTTGAACGAATAGGTAGACAATCACCAACGGCATCGTCACCATAATGCCCGCGGCCGACAGTCTCCGCCATTCCACTGACTGGGTACTTAGCAGGCGCTGGATTTCGACTTCAAGCGGCTGCACATTCCGGCTGGTGGTCACGATGTAGGGCCATTGGAACGAGTTCCAAGAGCCGATTCCGATGTAAAGACCAATCGTGAACAAGACTGGCCGGGCCTGCGGTAGAGCAACTGACCACAGAAATCGAAGATGACTCGCCCCGTCGATTCGAGCTGCGTCCCAATAACTTTTAGGGAGGGAGAGAAAAACCTGGCGGAGAAGAAATACCCCAAAGACTGAACCGCCGAACGGTAGAATCTGCGCCCACAGAGTGTTTAACAGGTTCATTTCGTGCAGCACGATGTAATTTGGAATCAGAAGCGCTTCCGCGGGCACCATCATCACCAGCAAAACCACCATAAACAACGCGTTCCTGCCCTTGAACTCAAAAAATGTCAACGCGTAAGCGCCCAGCACACTCGTGGCCAGGGCGATGACAATCGTCGTGGCGGTAATGAATACCGTGTTCTTGAAGTACATCAACCATGGACCCATATGCCACATCTCCACATAGGGGCGGAAATTAAAGTCCGGCACTAAATGGGGAGGAAACGTGAAGACATGCGCCGGCGTATCCATCGACGTCACTAGAGCGATATACAAAGGAAAGAGAAACGATAACGCCACCGCCAATGCGACGACGGCCCGAAACCCGCGCAGCATGGTCCGATATGGTTTGAGCGAACCCGATGCGACGGGCTTGTTCGATGTGCTCGATGTCACTGGTAGAACACCCACTTTTTCGACAACCAATTTTGAACCAAGGTCAGTCCGAGGATGATAATCACCAGCAGAAGCGCCATGGCCGACCCATACGACAAATGGAAGTAACTGAAGGCGGTTTGGTAGATGAGGATGATAAGGGTTAGCGTCGCGTTCTGCGGTCCGCCCACCGGACTCCCGGGCGAACTCGTCAGCGCAAAGATTTGGGAAAAGGCTTGCAGCGTGCCAATCGTAGTGATGATCACCAGAAAGAACAAAGTGGGCGACAATAACGGCAACGTGACGCGGCGAAACCGCGTCCAGCCCGTGGCCCCGTCGATGGCAGCTGCTTCGAGCACTTGCTGCGGGATATTGGCTAGCGCCGACAGCACAATAATCACGTCAAACCCTAACCCGTGCCATAGGCTATAGAGCGCAATCGACGGCATCGCCATCCGAGGACTTAACAGCCATTGAGATTCGGGCAAGTGCAGCCAATGGAGCACCGCGTTGAGAATGCCATACTGAGGGTTGAACATCCACAGCCACCCGATCGAGGTGGCAATGACTGGTGTGATATACGGCAACAGAACAAATGTCCGCAACACGGCATAGAAGCGGCTTTTTTCGCTGATGAGCACCGCGATGGCGACCGCCCCGACAATGGTAGCGGGAATCATGTAAAGCGCGTAAACCAAGGTGTTCCGAAGGGCTTGCCAAAAGACCGCATAGGTTAGCGCTTCCTTGAAGTCTGCCAGGCCGCCAAAGGTCGTGTCTACCCCAAGTAAATGATAATGGAAGAATCCCAGCACCAGCGCAACTCCCGCCGGAAGGTACGTAAACACGATAAGGAACGCGAACATGGGCAACAAAAATAAAATCGCCTTGCCTAGATCCTTCGACTTCCGTGGACGCGTCGGCTGGGCGTGAACAGCAGCCGCGGTCGGTTCCGTAAGCGCGGGTTGATTCAAAGTCCCAATCCTTTCCACCAAAGAGCCGGGAAGGATGCCCTTCGCCGGCTCCTTAGCTGTTTAGTGCCAAACCTTTAGGCCTTGACTTGTCCCGTCAGGTACTTGGTGCCAATTTGGGTCATCTGTTTCACTGCCTGCGAGGGAGACAGCGTCCCTGCCAGCCCTTTGTCGAAGGGGGTTTCCATGGCCGCCTTCGCGGCCTCCCAGTACTGGTTGCGCGGCTTCACCCACCAGTAGTTCGGATCGCTGTAGCTCGCCGCTTCGGCCGGGTGAGCCTTATAGAAGGACTTCATCATGTTGTACTCAACTGGGCCTAAGGGAAGATAGTTGGTGTGCTCATCCCAATACACGTTAGTGGTGGGAGAGGACATGTACTTAATGAACGTCCATGACGCCTGCTTTTGAGCCGCAGTGCCGACATTGAACATGGCCAACGATGCTCCGTTGATGTATTGGTAGGGGTGACCAGCGCTTCCGGAGGGTGCCGGCTCTCCACCCATCACGAATTTACCGCCAACGGATCCCTTGTCGTAGGTGTATCCTGCCGATGCGTCAATTAACATCCCCACATTACCAGTGCCAAAATCCAACTGATATTGGTAACCACTAGTCTCGATCATCCAACCCTTCTTGATCCAGGTGTGGATCATGCTCATTACACTGGTGGCTGTGGGGTTCGCCAGCGCTAAATGGGTGCGGTGCGTCTTGTTCGCAAAGATTGTTCCTCCATTAGCAGCCACGATGTCAAGATATTGCCGTAAGGACGGGGTCCAAGCGATGCCATGGTATTTAGAACCGAGTGCGGTAATTTTCGCGGCGTCTTGCGCCACTTGAGTCCAAGTCTTGGGTGGTGCCGCGATTCCTGCCCGCTTGAACAAAGCCTTGTTGTAGTAGATAACCAGCGTGGATTTCTTCTCAAGCGGCATGAGGTATTGCGCACCGTTGGGTTCCTTCATGTCGTTCCATACAACCGGGTAGTAGTCGTTCTTGATTTGGGAAGCCGACAATCCGTTACGTCCTGTCACCCACGAATTGAGTTTGACCAAAGCATGCGCATGGACCAATTGCGGGACGATCCACTCACTGAGCATTCCAACGTTAGGAGCCTGGCCAGCCTCAAAGGCAGCTAACCCTTTGTGCGACGCGCCGGTCGTGCGGAAGGTTACATGGATGTTAGGATGCGTCTTGTTGAACTTATTGACTTCGGCGAGCACCGCCTGGTAAAGCGCCCCAGAACTGTGGCCTGCCCAATAGGTAATATTGACAACATGATTTTTCTGGGCGGCCGCGGAATGGACAGTTGTGGCGCCGCAACCCGCCAACACGGTCGACAGTCCGGCGGCCACCATTAGAGTGGTGGTTGTCAAACGGCGTGAGAGAGACATTAATAGGCCTCCTAAGAATATCCACGAGAGTTAAGTGAATTGAACAGCGTAATTCGACGCTGTCAAAGGCGCGTGGATGTACCAATACGAACTAGCGCTGCCTCGAACACCCCGAGTGTGTTCTCTATTACTCTCGCATCTGAATGTGATGGATGGGTTAACGCTCTATCAAGATTCAGCAAAAGATCTGTTAATTTGCGATTATGCTCTCGAGCCCTCGGCGAACTAACTGCACTCGAATCGAATAACCTGTTAAGCGGCCCAATAGATGACCCTGCAAATCAATTGCTGTCGTCACCGTTTAACCGCAACGATCCCATGCATGAGCCAGCACGGTCTTAACCCGCCGATCAGTAGCCATTAGTTAATGAATCTAGAGATTATCGTGGCGACGGATTGCCTGCTTTTGGCAGATATAAGGGTTTTTTGTCGGAAGGAACCGGTGACTGTAAACCCTTGCCACATAAGGGATGGCGGAGATACGTGGGAATCGAACCCACCGTCGACGTCGAACGCCGACCATTGGATTTGAAGACAGGCAGGCCTGTCAATATGGTCTATGGGATAGGCTGGAGTGCTTGATTGACAAGGGTTTGGTCGATTGGCGCTGTCTGTCGCGTCTCTATAAAATCCTCGGTTCCATGCGCTCTTGGTGACGGCATGGTGACGGATGGAACCGGAACAGCCTTCGTCGGATTCCGCAAAGCCAGCCAATGGATCACGTCCGTTCGTGCTCGATTGCCACCGGGTAACCCTCGCTTGAAGTCGCCATCAGGGTGTGTCGTCTCCATCATGGTCCGGGTTGGAGTGGTCGGTAGGATCCGGTGCACCCGGTTCACACGACAATGCCTCAAACAGGGCGAGGAGACGCCCATGAATCATCTGTTGAATGGCGGATTTCACATGACCAACTCGTGAGAGGACTAAAGTCTGGTTTCCGGTAAACAGTTTTTCCGGCCGTACATACGAATCATGAGGCAACGTGCCCTCCGATAGGTCACCCATTCGCAACGGTATCGACTTTGGCCAGGCACGGCTCGTAATCTGACAAAAAATATAGTCACCGTCCGCTAATGCAGCTAAGACAAAGGCTGGCCGTCGTTTCGCGCGTTCCAAATTCGTGAACGGGAACGGCACGACGACGACATCTTCCGCTACAAGCTTTTCCATGCCTCATCCTCGTCTGGGGTCAGCCACGCGGCCGCCAGTGCTGCTTCGGAGAGCATAGCCGTATCCGGAACGACATGCCGCAAGTGTAGGAATTGCACGAAATCTGCGACCTCATCCACCAAGTCGTCGGGGAGGTCCTGGAGGACCGACCACAGGACTTCGCGAGTCTTTGACGATGCCATCAACGCGCCCCCTTGGGTTTTGGGTCTATTATACCCTGTCACAGGATGCCCCGGCCGAGTCTTGTGACATTCCCATCCTCAGTCACGCGGCATATGATGCATACGATATTGAAATCAGCATGGTCTCTCCTCCTAAGAGAAGGGCATGTCGGCGGGAACTGCTGGCCGCGGTGTCATAGCCCCCCAGCGTCGGCGATCCATCCTCGACGACGGGCACGACGACGCGCTGGCGGTGTTGCAGCTCCCCGGGCCGCTGCGCCAGCGGTGGCGGACCACGAATGGCGTCGAGCGGCGCAATGCCGAGATCCGGCGCCGGAAACCGGTGATCTGCATCGTTCCGAACCGGGCACTCACCAAAAACTAGGCCATTCCCCTCACCGCCGTCCCAATGACCACCTCTTTAACATAGGCTCACTAATGACAACGGTAAACTGCTGATCTCTCGATAGGTGTTCAGCACTCGCGCTGGCGTTCCGTGCCGGTTAATCAATCCCGAGACTCAGCCATTGGAATCCATGACCGCGTTCATCGTCGTGTAGCTCTCACGTCCTGCCTCGCTTCGCGGATGTCGCGCTCAATTTCGTCGGGGTCGATAGTGGGAGACACACGGTTGCGCACCCGCTCGATGAGGGCCGTCATGTCGTTTTGCCACGTCACATCGTCCTCCAATCGACTGCGCAAGAACTGGTCCACCGCATGCCGGACGAGATCGGCCACCGGCTTATTCTCTTCGGCAGCCAGATGTTTGAGGAGTCGCAACTGGTCCTTGCCAAGATAAATGTTGGTCCGCTGCATGCCATCCCCTCCTTACCACGTGGGCCAATAGCCCCAACGACATCCAGATCCACGGTGTCATCCCCATGAATCAATAGATTCCGCATGGCCTTGACGGTACTCCACGGCATTAAGTCGGGATTCGCTGTCCGGCTTCTCCCATAATCCCGAGGGGTCGAATGAGAGCGTCTGGCTTTTCATCCTCCTCTAAAAACTAATCGTAGGAAAGGCTATGAGAACGCCGCACCATTTTGTCCGCGGCATCCACGATTTGCTGAATCGTCGCCTCGTCACTCCGTCGCGGCATACATCACCTCACGCGTCGCTAAAATCTCGGGGGCCAAGAGGGGATACAGCCGTTGCTTGTCCGCGAGATCGACGGTCCGTCCAAACACGTTTTCCAGTTCCACGACTAACTGAGCCCGGTCTAGCAGGCTCTTGATTGGTGTGCGCGGGTCATCGGCCTGTACCGCCCAACCGATCGTGGTGGATTGCATCGCAATGGACGTCATGGCGGGACGGATATCTCGTAACGTCATTGTTGGGAGCTTGGTTTTCGCTACGAGCGACTTCGGGGTGGATTTATCTATCGAGCCAGGAGCATGCCCGGTGCCTTGGCCGCACCCCGCCAAGGCGGCCGCGCCCACTAACAAGACGGCCCCACTCATCACCCACTTTTTCATCAGCACTTCATCCCTTCGTCCTTATACAACGACCGTAGGGAGAATGCAGTTACGATAGTGGGAAACCCGACAAGATGGCATCTTGTGGACAATCAGCGGTAACCCCGACGCGGGTGCGTGGATCGGGCAAAAGTTCACGATACGAATCATACGCTATCCCAGCCAATAGCTTGTCAAGCGGTGCGGGAGAATTTTTTGGGACTTGTGATACAGTGAGGAGGGTACACCAAAGACACCTTCCGCAGCATGGAAGATTGTGGTATTTTTGCTTAACTGATCCAGTCGATCCTGGGCATCGGGAGCACCTTGGCTGCGACGATCATGGCGGAAATCGGGGAGATTGCGCGGTTTGAGGACCCGCGGAAGCTGGTGGCGTTTGCCGGCGTCGACCCGCGGGTCCATGAATCGGGCCGATTTACCAAGCCAAGCGCGCGGCCGGGAAACCGCACAAGGTGGCCTTGGTGGCCTGCATCAACAAACTCTTGCACTGGATTTATGCCGTCTTGACGCGCCGGGAAGCGTTCGTCGACGTCGCCTAATCCAGGTTTAGGGCAAGCCCGCCGGATCGTGTCTGCGATCGCCGTTTCGGAATCCGCCAAGACCGTGTCGGCCGTGGGGTACGCCAACAAGGTGCGCAAGGACACCTGGGAAAACAGTGCCCCAAAGACGCCGGCGTACTCGGGAAACACGGAATCCAGCACGGCCTGAAACTGTAGCTTGGCTTGTACAAAGAGGCCGGTCACGGCCTCCCGCTGGCGCGTGAGATGCCGAAGATCCAGCAACTGCCGACCGCGCTGACGCACGGGTTCCAGCTCCTCCTTGTAAAACAAATTGCCCAGTCGGTAGGCATCGGCTGCATCGGTTTTGACTTTCCGGAGACTCGACGACTGCTTGGCTTGGTGCGGAATGAGCGGGTTCAGCATCACGTACGCGTAGCCGTGGTCTTCCAAGAATCGGACAATGGGCACATGATAATGCCCGGTAGATTCCAAAACGATGGTCGGCGGGCTTCCCGCTTGGCGAGTCAGGTCCTGCAACCGCACCTGAAACTGCGCAAAGCCGTCTGTCGTGTGGAGAATCTGAAAATGCGGGCCGTACGGCCGCCCCTTGTCCAGAAATGCTTGGCCTTCCGTGGCCCCTTTGGCCACGTCCAGACCGACAACAGGAGTCACAATGATAGCTCCCCTTCCAAAAGATCATGTACCGGTGTCCCCCTACCCAGACTTGCCGTGCCATAGCTTCGCGTGTGATACGGGATCGCGTCCCAACCAGCCTCAAACATGCGTCGACAAGGCAGGGGGTGGACAGATTAGCGCACGGGTTCGCAAACCACCGGCCCGGACGTCCACCCGGCTACCCTAATACACCCTCTAAAAAAGCAGAAGGTCAACCAGTTTCCAGGCGACCTGATAATACGATCCGGCCCGTTAATAGATTATTGGCCCCGCAAATCAATGGGCTATGTTGACCGTGTAACCGAACGATCCCAGGAATGAGCCCACACGGTCTTAGCCGGCCGACCAATATCCATTGGATACCCAATCCAGAGATTCTCGTGGTGACGGCTCGTGGTGACGAGGGAGGATAGAAACGGGGGCGCTTTGGAGATTCCCCGAAGCGACCCCTACACATTTCCAAGTGGTTGACTGCGCGCAATCCGCGAGGATTCTCAAACAATCCAACTGTCGGCTACCGGGGCCTCTCAGTCGCGGCTTCGAACACCGCCGCCAATCGTCCCAAACATGTTTGCACGCAGTTCCCAGGGGGTGACTCACACACACCAAAGAGACAAGACAGACATCCGGACCCGAGGCAACGCCCTCGCATCCGGTCTTGGAGCCCCGCCGTAATAAGCCCCATTGGGATTCGTTACCGGGAATTTTTACACTTTTTTCCGAACATACGGGCGCCTGTTTGCGGATTTTTTACGGGTACCTGCGATACCATCGCACTGTATCCAAAGTCCCGCGGTTAAATGTCAAGATCCATTTTTCTCACGGGACAGCCGGGAAAAGCCAGGCTGAACTAAACCGTCC
>NZ_JABBVZ010000043.1 GCF_012933365.1 Sulfobacillus harzensis
TCTCTTGCACCCGCGCTTCCAGTTAATTACTGGCAAATCCCCAGCTTATCCGGATTAAATACCGAGAGACTATTTCCCTCATCTCGGTCTTATATCGACCGCCGTACCGTCAAACTTGGGAACCGTTGTTTCGTGCGCCCTAACTTGGCGTGTTAAGCGAGAATGCAAGCCAAGTTACGTCGGGGTAGCAATGCGCGCACTGTCCTCGTTGACTACACCCTAATCTGACGTCAGGATGACAGTCCCATCGCATCAGACTAGGGTTGTGTTCTTCACGCCGACATCCAAGGCCAAAACGCCCCAGTCTTTGGGCTGGCTGGCAGGCATGCTTAACGATGCTAATAGCCGGGTAACGGGGGCGTTAGTACACTAAGAGGTGGACCTGGCTCCACCTCTTTTGCTAAAAATCTTAACCACGAGAACTGTGCTGATCAACCTGAAACGTGCCACTCTAACGATGAGTGAAAAGTCTGCGATCAATCACGAATTCCGGATACCCATAAGGAGGAACCTCGGGATGGCCCATGAAGCCGCGGGGATCGATGTCCCCGCGGACGTCAAAGGTTGCGTTTACAGGACCAAATCCCTGCTCCTGGAAGGGCCAGAGGGACTTGTTAGATGCTGTCCGTCCGTTGCTGCCAGGCTTCGCGGGTAATTTGATAGATGGCTACCGAATGATCCCGCCATCGGGTCACTTCCCGGCGCGTCATGCCGTTTCGCTCGGCAACCTTAATGGACGGCTGATTAAGGGGATTTATGATGGAGATGGCATGGTCGGCGGCTAAGTGCGTAAAGGCATAGTCGCGGCAAGCCCGCGCCGCTTCGGTGGCATAACCGTGTCCCCAGTGACGACGGATGAAAAGGTACCCCACTTCCCATTCTTGCACGGGTTCATGGATGGCCTGGGGGATAATGCCGCATTGTCCCAGGATTGTCCCAGTGTCTTTGGATTCGACGATCCAAAGACCAACACCATAATCCCGATAGTTGTTTTCCGTCCAGTGAATCCAGTCCTTGACCTCGACGCGGCTTCGAGTGCGGGGATAATACTGCATCGCCACCGGGTCGGAAAAAATTTCCATCAGCGCTTCCAAGTCACCGGCATGCATCCGGCGCAGATAGAGTCGTTCGGTTTCAATCACCGCCATTCAACTGCGTCTCCCTCCATAACCGTTGGGACTATCATGCCAGTTCTGTCAGGAAAGTACATGCCTCCCGGAAGGTGCGGGTACAGTAAAAAGACAAACTTGGAGGTGAGTTATGCCCTTTCAAGACGTCAACCCCGATTTGGTCAACGCCGTGATTCACGAGTCGAGCGACGTGGCGGACGTCATCGAAAAGATGCTCTTTCAGCATCGCATTAACGCCAAATTGAGCACCAACCTGAAGAAAAATGTGATGGTGATGAAGGGCCTGATTCATCAGGCCGCGGATATGCAGTTTACTGATTTTACCTGTCAGGGAGGGCTTCAGGGCACCATCGTCTATGATCCTAACTTCGTGGATTATGAGCTCATGGCCTTTGGCGTTTTGGAACCGTTGACGCGTATGCCATGGAGCAGTGCGGATACGGGATCAGGCTATATTGATGTGGTAGCGAAAACGGTGGTTCCCATTGGCGGATACCGAAAGGTTCAAACCATTAAGGGTGCCCTCGACAGTGTCTGGAATGGCGGGGCCGTCTTATTGTTGGACGGAACGGCCGGAGGGCTGGCGATTGATATAGGAAAAATTAACAAACGCTCTATCACCCGCCCAGTGACTGATCAGGTGGTGATGGGTCCGCACGACGGCTTTATTGAAGACGGCATGACCAATTTGAGTCTTATTCGTCAACGTCTCCGCACCGCCCGCTTTTGGATTGATCGATTGGAGGTTGGGCATGAGACACGCACGGCTGTGTACGTGCTTTCTCTCTATGGCGTACCGATGATCAACTGGTGAGCGAGATTAAGGGACGGCTTCAGCGCATCAACATCGACGGGGTGCTGGAAAGCAATTATTTAGTGGAAATCATGCGTTCGGACAAGTGGACCGTCTATCCGACCGTGTTGCGCACGGATCGGCCGGATCGGGTGGCAGCCGCCCTGCTGGAGGGGCGGGCTGCGATTGTTATCGATGGGACGCCAATGGCGGTGATCGCCCCGGCGACGCTGTCCATGCTGATGACGTCCGCCTCCGATTACTATCAAAATTGGCTGGTGGCTAGTCTGCTTCGCGTGGTGCGCTACATCGCACTTTTGGCGAGCGTGTTGTTGCCGGCCCTTTACGTGGCGCTTACCACCTACCATCAGGAGGCTATTCCAACGCCTCTTCTCATCACCATGGCGGCGGCTCGTTCCAACGTTCCGCTGCCATCCGTGGGCGAGGTGGTCTTGTTGATGGTGATGTTCGATATCATCCGGGAGGCGGGATCACGTGTTCCGAGCGGGGTGGGCAGTGCGCTTACCATTGGCGGCACCTTGGTGGTGGGCGATGCGGCCGTCAGGGCGGGGATTATCTCCTCCCCGATTATCATTGTGGTCGCTGGTATTGTCATCGCCGTCTTCGCCATCCCGGACTATGATTTGGCCCAAGCCATCCGCTTCACCACTTATCCCATGATTATTGCCGCGGCGATTTTAGGCATGTATGGAATTCTTTTTGTGAGCATTGCCCTTGCCTTGCATGTGGCCTCGCTGGAATCCTTTGGCGTTCCGTATCTTTCACCGGGAGCGCCTTCGCGGCCCTCCGAGTATAAGGACTTTGTGATGCGAGCCCCGTGGTTCCGGCAGAAACTGCGCCCGGCTTCAACCGCCTATCCGGATCCACTGCGCCAGGGCCCCGGCAGCCCATGAGGCGTTGGATGATGCAAGTCCTGGCACTGCTCAGTCTCACTGTTCTCTTGAGCGGCTGTTGGGATGGATATCAAATGAACGAACTGGCCATCATCAATGCCATGGCCATCGACTATACCAAGGAGCAATACACGGTCACGGCCGAGGCTTATAACACGATGGCGGTTCCCTCGCCGGGACATCCAACATCGGGTTCCGGATCCGGCGGATCCAATCCCTCGGCCAGTATCATTCTCACCGGAAGCGGAAAAACGCTCGGGGAAGCCATGGCTAACGTGTCAGCCTCCTCCAGTCGCCACGTTTTTTGGGCGACAACCAATGTCGTGATCGTGGGACGAGCGGCATTGAAAGAAGGGCTGGCGTCCATTACCGGCACGCTCTTGCGCTATCCCCAATTTCGCACTACCAGCCGCATGTTTGTGGCGCAGGGTATGGCTGCACCACTGCTCCAGAGCACCAAGGCGGGAATGGAAATGACCACGGGCGAGGTGATTCGCAATCAGGACCGCTACTTGCACCATAATATTTCCGCTGGCTGGGCTCCCCGAGCGTACGATCTCTTGCGCTGGGACGCCCAGCATGGGCGTTCGGCCGTGATTTTAGCCATTAAAAGGCGGGATGGGAGCGATTTCGGGCCCCAATTTTCCATGACTGATAGTGCGGTGCTGGCGCCCACGGGCCGGATTCAAGGGTGGCTTCCCGTGAGCGACGCTCCGGCCTATCTCTGGTTGGTTCATCGAGCGGGTCAGTCGTTTTCTACCCTCGCGTGCCCTACGGGTGGCCGAACCAGCATTTTTTGGACTAGCGTGACCGGCCACAGTCGGGTGGAGATCGCTCACGGGCGGGTCGCGGGAATTCACGTGACGTTGGCGGGGGTGGGCAAGCTGGCCGGCCCGCTATGCGGGAATCTCTCAACCATTTCTCAGGCTGCGAACCATCGGGCAGTTGTCCAGACGCTGGCTACGGTCGGGTGGGCTGAACGCCACCGGGCGGATATTTTTGGGTGGGGGCAAGCCATTTACCGGAAGAATCCCCGTCTCTGGTTCAAAATGGACGGCCAGTGGCCGAGCCAGTTTCAGCGTCTCCCGGTATCCGTGACAGCGCAAATCATTATCGAACAGGGAGATGCAGGGCGAGTATGAGTCTATCCCGTAGAGAGCGCCCCATCCTCCAGGACATGGTCGGTCCCTGGTAACTGGCCTTTTTAATGGCGACCTTGGGCGCAGGGCAGGAAAGCACCGTCTTCAACACGATCGTCACGGGCATCGCAGGACGCGATGTTTGGCTGTGCGTTGTGTTGGGCATCGGGGTGGGCCTGTTGGCCATGGGGCTCTGGATCGTGCTCATGCGCCAGTTTCCGGGTCAGGGTATCGATACCATGGCTGAGGCGACCTTGGGACCGTTGCGGTGGCCCTTTCTGCTCGCGATTGTGGCAGTTCTGACAGGCTATGCGGCGCTCTCCGGCCGAGCCTTCACCTCACTGTCGGCGATGATCTTTCCCACCACGCCACCGCCCTTTTTCGTTACCCCGCTGGTTGGCTTGGCGGTGCTAGCGGGCTTTCTCGGGCTTCAGCCGACGGCACGGGTGAATCAAATTCTCTTGCTCTATGTGGACATTCCCGCCGGTATTTTGTTAAGTCTGCTTCTCACAGGCCAGCAGCGGATGACCCGCCTTTTGCCTCTCCTGGCCCACGGATGGGGGCCGGTATTGTCGGGCAGTTTGATAATGGTAGGGCTTTTTTCCCAATTATCGATGGTGCTGATATTGGCGCCCAATACCACCGATCTCAAGCGCCTCAAGCCCGCCTTGCTGACCTGCGTAGCCATGGTGGGTGCCATGGCCCTCGGACACAACACCGGACCCATCTTACAGTTTGGGGATTTGGCGAAAGAGATGAGTTGGCCTGATTTCGCCCAGCTGCGCCTAATTCAGGTGGGACGCGACATCCAGCGTCTGGACGTTTTTGCGGTGGTGTTGTGGGTGCACGGTTACTGGATTTTACTCACATTGAATCTGAAATCTTCGGCCCTGTTGTTAAAACGCCTGTTCAGGCAACCTTCCGACCGGTGGTTTTTGGTGGCCTTGGGTGCGGCGGCGTGGCTTGGGGCACCGCTTAGTGCGGCCAGCCAACCCGTGCTGTTGAGGGAAGTCCAGGCGGTAAACCAATGGCTTTTTCCCTCTCTCGGGATTGGCTTTCCGTTGATGGTGCTGGGCTTGGCGCGCCTCATGGGGAAAAGGGGACGGCCCGCCCAACATACCACAAAAATTTCTCCCTAAGAGGACAGGCGGCCTCGTTTCCCCTACAATAGCTATGAGTCATCCCATGAAATGGAAATGAGGCGTCAGAATGCGTAATACGAAGAAAATAGCGGCCGTGGCCGCGGCACTTTTCCCATTTGCTGGATTAGCAGCGCCCGTGTCGGCCTATCGGGTGCCCACGGTGGAAGCCTTCTGGATTGTTGGGCCTCAGGGGCATCTCAATCCGGGAACCACGGTGACCATCGGAGCGCGCGGTCGAGCCAGCAGTGGCCCCGTATGGTATCAGTTTCGGGAAGCGACCGTGCATGGGTGGAAGACCCTCCGGGGATACGGACCAAATAATGTGCTAAGTCTGGGCCGCGTAACCCAGCCGGCGGAAGTGGTGGTGACGGCGCTCACCCCCCAGGAAGTGCGGCTTCATCAATATTGGCGCGCCCGGACTGCCGTGGACTATCTCAATGTGGGCAGCCGTGTGTCGCTCGCAAGCCCTCAAGGGGTCCTGGTGGGAGAGACTGTGACCATTACGGCATCCGCCAAAAATTTGCTCTCGCCGGTGTATCAATTGTGGTATGAGACGCCGCAGGGTCACTGGTCCGCGGCAGGACCGTATCAATTCTCGCCAGACCTACATTGGACCCCGCCGTCCGCCGGCCAATATCGCCTGGTGGTACGGGCCAAAGACAGGACCGCGCCGCCCACGGCCGTGGCCGACCGCGTGGCCGCTGCCGAAAATGTGACCGTACGGCCCGTCATGGTGGGATTCGGAAACTATGTCCAGTCAGCCGCAACCCCGGGCACCGCCCTTTATGACTTGGCCCAGCATGGTTCGGAAATTAGTATTGCCGCCCCGCTGTGGTATACGCTGTCCCCGAATGATGGCACGCTCAGCGCTGCCGGAGCTCAAAGCCAAGCGGCCACCGTAATCTCGCAAGCTAAAGCCTCAGGCGATCAGGTGTGGCCGGTGATTAGCGCGAGTGGTGATCCCGGTTCCGGATTCGATGGCGGTCACGCCATTGAACAATTGGTGCAAGACGCCAAGGCCTCGTCCTATGGCGGTTACGTATTGGACTGGGAGGGATTGGACACCGCGGATCACGGATATCTTCGGTTTGTTCAGGCCTTGGCGGGTTCCTTGCATCAAGCCGGACTGCGCCTAATGGTAACGGTGATGCCTGAGAATCCCGCCTATCCCGTCGCCAGCTTGGCCAAGAGCGCCGATTATCTCGATCTGTTAACCTACCCCGAATACCGCACAACGGGATCCATTGCGCCTAACCCTGGTCCCACTGAGGGATTGCCCTGGGTGAAAACCTCGCTCAACGCATTGCACGGGGTTCCCGCCCACCAAGTGGTGTTGGGCATGGCGCCTTATGGACAAAGTTGGATCTACACCAATGCTGGATTCCAATCGGCTGGCAGTGTGGCCATCACCGATCGCACCATTGAGACGGCGCTTGAACGCCAGCAAGGTGCGGCCGTGTTTGACCCAGTGGAAGGGGAGTTGGAAATCTCGACGGGACCTCTGGCCACGGTTCCGGCAGCGCCGCTGGATCTCAACCCGACGGTGTTCAATCCCAGTGTGGCGAATCTGCAGTTCTTGCTGACCACCGTGCTGCTGCGCTACGACCTAGCCCATCATCTGACCCCCGGGTCCCCCTTGGCCACCGACGGCGGCTATGGCCCGGCGACGCAAGCGGCCGTGGCCGCGTTCCAGAAGGACTATAACGTAATCACGACCACCCCCGGGATCTATGATGCCGCTACCGCCGCCATGCTGCAGCAAGTGGTTGATAGCGAAAATATCGGGGATACGGTCACTTGGGACGAAAACTCCGTGGGTCCGAGTCCCGCGACCACCGCGACCTCGCTCTTGCAATCGCTCGCCACGTCGCAGCATCTAGCTGGCGTGAGTCTCTGGCGGCTGGGATATCAAGCCCCGGGATTTTGGCTCACAAAGTAAGCTATATCTTGAGGGCGGGTGGCGTGCCGACCGCCTTTGCCATACCACGGCGGACGGCGAATTCCGGTGCCAGGGCAATTAGACGGTCGCGAAGAACGCGGAGGCGGGTTGAGGGATGGTGAATGATGTGGCCGAGGTTCCGGGATAGGCGCGCTACGAAAAGCGCACGCGGGAGGCGAATGGTCCGATAGGTGGAAAACGCCTCCGCGGGGTCGTGCCCCCGTCCTAGCAGTGTACCCAGCACATAAGCGTCAAGGAGGCTCTGGCAGGCGCCTTGCCCGGTGTTGGGGGTCATGAGGTGCGCGGCATCACCAATGAGTGTCACCGGATGCGTCAGGGGGGTGAAACCTTCCGGTCGATCAAAAATAGGGTGGATGAGGAGATCCGGGTCAGGGGTTGCGGTCATGAGATCGGCGGTGGGCTGGCACCATCCCCGAAAATGGGCCATGAGGTGATCCCGGTCGGGGAGCTGCTCCGGATTCGACCAAGGCAGGGTGGCAAACCAATAGACGCGCTCTGAACCCATGGGCGCATAGCCGAATTCGCCGCGGGGACCCCAAATCTGCATGACGCTATCCCTAAGGGCTTCGGGCAGGCGCCATTTCAGCGTGCCGCGGGCGGCCACAAAGCCTTGATAGGTGGGGGCGGGAATCGGCCAAAAGTGTTGCCGCACAATGGACCAGGCGCCATCGGCGCCGACCAGCGTCCGAGCTCTCACGGGTTCGGGGGGCACGTCCAGCAATAGCCCCTTAGCGTCGACCAGGATTTGGCCGACGGGGCTTTCGAGGTCCAACTGCGAGGGCAATAGCTTTCCTTTGAGGGCGGCCAGCAGATCCGCCCGCGGGACGCACCACGCGTTTTCCCCCCACCCCTTGGAGAGCGGATTCATATCAACAATCTTCAGCGAAGCTCCTTGCCAGGTGTTGAAATGGTAGTGGCGAATGACGCTGCCGGCTTTCGTGACCTGACCGGCGATTCCAAGCTTTCTAAGCACCCACATGGCGTTGGGTGCCATGGCCAGGGCCGCACCGCCGGTAAGATCTGCGGCGGACCGGGCCTCAAAGAGGTGAAAGTTCCAGCGACTGTCTTGAAGAAAAGCTCCGAGGGCCAATCCGGCGACGCCTCCGCCGACAATGGCGATATCAAGCTGCTCACGCTTGTCCATGCATCTATGCTACACTTTTGGCAAGAGGCGTCCAACAATCCTCGTACACACCTAAAGGATGACGGTTGTGGCCAAAAAGACAGGTTCGAAGAAACCCTCGATGACGGCACCGCCTAGACGCGCCGCCTGGTTGTGGTGGGCAGTCTTGGGCGCCGCCGCGGCAGCGGCGCTCATCGCGGGATACCGCGGGCTGGGCAACACCCCGAAAACCGGGGGGAGTGCCGCGCTGCCGCCCATTGTTCAAAACCCGCCGACACACGGCTTTACCTGGGCATACCGCGCTTATTCCATCACGTCGCGAAAGCCAGCCAAGCTGGTACGCGGCCAACACATCACAGTGGTGATGTTGATGGCGAGCTGGTGTCTTTATTGCGCGTATGATGACAAGTATGTGTGGCCCGCCATTTTGCACACCCCGGGACTTCAGCTCGATATCGTGGATGTCTCGCCGCATGGGGGAATTGGCGATCCGGGACCGCAGAATCCGCCCTTTAGCGGCCACGACAACTATCAGTCGTCCACCATTGGCGCGTCGCAAATGATTCAAACCATGCGCCAGTACCGGAAGAAGTTTCATCTGACGGACTCCAATGTTCACATCTATGTGGATCCCAAAGGCATGCGCTATTGGTCCATCCAAGATTTCCCCACGGTGCTGATCATTAATGGCCAGGGGCATTTGGCCGAGCGCATCAATGGCGCCCTCACAGTGCAAAACGCCAACAAGCTGGTCGCTCAAGTTGTTTCAGCAAAGAGCGGAAGCTAACGAGGCCATTTGCGTGGTGCGCTCACCTAGGAGAGGAAGCCCGAAGTTTTCTTCGATATACCGCAGGACCGACGTGTGATCATAGATATCATGCACCACACCCGAAGGGAGTCCGCCTGACCATAAGAGGCAGGGGACCCGCATGCCCGGGCCCATGGTATCCATTACCGGCGGCGGGACATGGTCATAGAAGCCGCCCGCCTCGTCAAAATTGACGATCAAAAGCGTCTCGTCCCAGTCAGGACGCGATGCCAAGGCCTCATGCACGCGGGCAATGGAATGCAGTGCGCAGGTGATGGGCACAGGCGGATGGCTGGATTGCGGGAGGCCCGGCGCTAGGAAAATAACCTCATCGAGTTCGGAGTTTCGCGCGTCCTCGAAAAATTGCGGCCATGGGGAGAGATGTGTCACCCGTGGCTTGTGGTTGAATCGTGGAAACCACAGCAGCGGACAAAACAGCGTCTCTTTGGCCAACAGGCGAAAATGGCGACGATATCCGCCGATGTAATAGCGCCAGGTAATGTGATGCTCTTCCAATTGGTCAAATAAGGTGGGGAAATCGAGCGCGGCAGCGGAGAAGAGACCGGGATTGGCGGTAAGGCCTCCGCTTTGGCCGGCGATCAAATAAAGGCGATTGGGAAAGGTCGGACCCAGTACGCTGGCAAAATAGTGGTCCAAAATGCGGCCTGTGGCGATCAACTTGGCCCACGTCGGTTCTCCCTCGAGGGGATAGTAGCCCATGGTATCTCGTCCGCCTACGCGCACGAAGCCGTCCATCTTGCCCTGATCCCATTCCTCATGGATGGCTTGAAAAGAATGGTCGGGATTATCGAACTGCCCCAGGGAGTACCAGCGGAAGGGGAAAGGATGCACCTTCTCACCTTGGGGACCGGGTACCGCCAAATTAGGATTCAACCCGTCGACGCCAGGAAAGGTTCCTAATAATTGATCGAACGAATGATTTTCCACGGTGTAGACCACGATTCGCTTTGGCATGCGAGAATTGGCCACCTCCCGCCGCTACCCTATGAGACGCCAGCTTGACTTTATGTCCGCCAGAGTTTTTCAATCGTGTGGCGCCGCTCACGCGTGTCGTCCTGATTGCCATATCGGACCTCTTCATAAATACGGAGGGCTTTGTCGGGCACGTCGGTGCCCGTTCGTTGCACCCATTCGCGCAGTGTCTCTCCCGGGATCCGCTTTTCGGCCGCCAGTTGATGCCGGCGGCGTACGAAGTGGCGAACCGGTGTGAGACGCTCACGTCGGCGCGATAGGCCGGCAACGACTTCCTCATCTGCAAGGGTCTCGCGGATAATGGCGTTCGCGCCGGTTTCGGCCTCCACCGGCTCCAGAGACTCGGTCCAATAGCGGCGACCGAAATAAATGATGGCGGCGAGTACCAATAGCGACACCAGCCCGGTCATAATCCAAAGCACGGCATGGTTAGGGGGCGATGCCGGCAGAGGATGCGCCTTAATATGCCGGACAGACGGTTTGAAGGGATTTTTCCGGGCCTTGATGTGAAAGGGCCGGAGATTCGTGGCCACCTTAACGAAAGGATAGGTGACTGCGGCGAACAAGCCCCCAAGCAACCGTTGCCAGGGAATGACACCGGCCAAGAAGCCGGCGGCGACGGATAACAGCGCCGAAACGAGGGCCAATCCACCAGCTAAATTAAGCCGGTGGCGGGCGGTACTCGGGTGCGCCTCATTGGCCCCCAACAGCGTCCAGAGGCTAAGGGCGATCACCGGAATGAAGGTCCATGCCGCCCAGGGCTTGATGAAGTCAGCGATGGTGGTGCCGGCGATGGCTATGCCAATGGGTCGGTTGGGGGAAAGATGTCCCGGCAACATCGCATTGAGTGCGGCAGCGCCCATGAGGGCCGCAAACAACGCCGCGCCGCCGCTTTTTAATGTCACACCGGCAACCACCACCAGCGCGGCCTCTGCGCCGTAGCGGACGCCTGCCTGACGAATGAGGACCGCAGCGAGACCACTAAGAAGCAAGATAAGAGCCACGATCTGCGGCAATCCGGCGGCGATTGCGAGAGTGCTGAAGGCTATCCAATAGAGTGCCAGTTGCGCAATACGGCTAGACATGCAACCACCCGCCTTCTTGCCAATGATAATGGGCCAGAACCCAGTTTGGGGTTTCGGGAATGATTGGACCGGTACTAAGGTGCACCAGCCGCACGCGCCGCCGTCCGGCGAGTATATCCAACGCCTCAGGCCAATAGGGGCTGACGAATACGACCAGCGACTGAGGCGTCAAGCGTTGGAGGGTTTTATGGAGAACCTCAACCAAGTCCTCATCCATGGTGCCGCTGGGCTGCAGCCAAGCCAAGGCCGTCAACATGGCCGTAAGATCGCCGCGACTTTCGTGCCCGACGGTAAAGCCGTGAATGTGGCCTGGCATGGAGCCGCTGCCTTGAAGCCCCACGGGCGTCTTGTTCTCCAATGCCCATTGCACCACCCCGGCGGCGATGCTGACGGTGTCTTCCAATGTGATCCGGTCAATGCCTTCCCAATGGTGGTCGGTGGTTTTAGGATGCAGCAAAATTTCCAATGAGCGATCCTGAACTCGTTCCCATTCCTTGACCATTGGCCGTCGCAAGCGGGCCGAGGCATACGGGGCCAGGCGGCGAATGGAGTCCCCTGGCTGATACGGACGCACCCCCACGACCCGCAAGGGATCGACCGTGTCCCACGGCCGGCCTTTGTGGTCACCGAGGTCCGCACACCAGGAGGCTAGCGAAGCCGGAATTGGGTAACGCCTGGGAAAGACGGTGAGATAGGTTAAATCATGGTCTTCCCGAATAAGTTCGTTCCACGACAAGGGATCACGAAACACTAACGATCCGGGACCGATTCGATACCGGCCGCGGGATTCAGAGGAAAGCTGCATCAGGATGCGGACCCGCTGCCGGGCACCGACCCAAAGCTTGCCGGCGAGCGCGTGAGCGCCTTCTACCGTTGTTATCTCTCGTGGCAGAGCAAATTTCCACTCCACGTCGAGAATTGGCCAAGGCAGGGGATTGACCACCACCATCTCCGCGGTGACGTGCGCCCCAATCTCACAAACATCTTCAGTCAGGGCCGAGGTCACGGACAAATCCTGGAGTGTTCGGCGAGCCACCCATGCTGCGATCCACCATAAAATGGCGAAGAACAGCCCCAAGCCCATAATGGCGCTGTGGTTGGTAAAGAAGCCGGCCAGCGCAACCACCACAGCCAGTGCCAAGATCCCGTCCTGACGGGCGGTGCGCCAAATCATGGCGTCTCAACTGGGACCGGTACGTCCTCAAGAATTTTTTCAACCAGCGAGGCTCCGCGAAGCCGGCTGACGGAGGCGCTCGCGCTCGGAACCAGTCGGTGACCGAGGATATAGGGAGCGAGATATTTGATGTGGTCGGGGGTGACGAAGGAATCTCCCTGGACGAACGCCCAGGCTCGGGCCATTTGAGCGTAGCGAACCGTGGTTCGAGGAGAGGCGCCTAAATCCACCAACGGATGTTCGCGAGTGGCGCGGCAGATGCCCACCAGGTAGTCCAAGCTTGCCGCATTTAACGTCACGGCTTGGGCCTGCTCACGCCAAGCGGCCAAATCAGTCTCCGTCAACGCCGGTTCTTGGGTGTCTAAGGCGTCCGATTGGGAAAAGGTCATGACCATCTGGCGCACGTCATGCTCCGTCGGGTATCCCAGTGACAAGGAGATTAGAAAACGGTCCAATTCCGCCTCGGGAAGCGGGAAGGTGCCTTCCATTTCCACGGGGTTTTGGGTAGCAATGACCAAAAAGGGATTGGGGAGAGGATGGCTTACGCCATCCGCCGAAACTTGGCGTTCTTCCATGCATTCCAAAAGCGCCGCTTGGGTGCGCGGGGTGGTGCGATTAACCTCATCGACCAAGACAATATGGTGAAAAACGGGTCCAGGGCGAAAGACCAACTCTTGCGACTTCAAATCGTAAATGACCCCACCGGTGATATCCTGCGGCAAAAGGTCGGGGGTGCCCTGAACACGGGCAAAGCTCAACTGGGTGAGTCGGGCCAATGCGCGCGCAAGGCGCGTTTTGGCTACTCCCGGCACGTCGTCTAAGAGGACATGACCGCCCGCAATCCAGGCGGCGACTATGAGACTGGTTTGTTGGCGTTTTCCCAGCACCAGTTTGTCGAGAGCATCCAATAGCTCTGCGATTAGAGGATGAATAGAGGATTGCATTGTTATCACTCGCTTCCGACAATCAAGTATGTTTCACCTATTGTAGCGCATACCGATCCAACGCGGGACACGCGCGCCAAGGAATCGCTCGGAGCCCGCCATGATGACAGTACCGGATCCCGAATCGGGATCCGGCTGTATGTTAGGGCACTTAGCTGTGCGGGACGTTGAACTGGCCGGCTCGGGCGATTTGTTCGGGGGTCAGACGCGAGATCCGCCAGAGGCCGAACAAAATCCAGAGGGCTACGATAATCGGGCCGAGCACCACGGGCCAGGGGAAGGGATAGATTGTAAACCAAATGCCCAATAAGACCAAAATGGTGCTGACGATGGGAGCTACACCGTGAGCAAACCAACGGAACTGGTGCCGGCGGCGGTAATAGATGGGGAGCGCAATGTTGGCTAGAATGTGGCCCACGAATAGCGCCACCGAGGAAATGGTAGCCAGCACCAAAAAGCCGTTGAAGGGTCCGAAGAGGAGGCCGGCTACCAAGCTAATGACGAAGCCAAGAACTGTCGCCCAGGCCACGGCCACATGGGGTGAGCGGTATTGGGGGTGAACCTTTTTTAGAGGTGCCGGCAGGACGCCGTCACGGGCAAAGGCAAAGACCATCCGCACTAGGGAGTTTTGCGGCGCCAACGATCCGGCCAACAGGCTGTTGATAATGAAGAGCAGCAGAATTACCCCTACGATAAGTCCTAAATCTTGGCGAGCGAGAATCACGCCCGGGATGCTGGCGCTCGCGAAACCGGACATCTTCGCCGGACCCCATCCGGTGGTGAGAGCGTAGGAAACCAGAATGAAGAGGCCTGCCGCAAAGCCAAATGAGGTCATGACCGCATTGCGAATGAGCCGATGCGGTTGATGTGCCTCCTCGCCTAAGGTGACCGCGCCGCTGGATCCGGACATTGAGAACATGGCCAGAATCATGCCGATGCCGACTCCCGACCACCCATGCAGGGCCAGTGAGGGGTGGGTAAAGACTTCGGCGGTATTGTGGGTGTGGGGAGATATGATGATCCCCACGGCCACCACAACCAGCACGAGAATCTCCACCGCGCCAGTCCACAGCGAGTATTGCAACGACGGACGAATGCCGTGATAGGCAAAATACCAGACGAACAGATACATGAGGGCCATGATGATGAGCCAACTGTAGGACGGCAGAGAGCCGTGAAAGTAGCTTACTAAGCCGGGGATGAATACGCCAGCGACAAAGAGGATGGCGTTGGTTACCACCATAAAGTAGGACAGCACAAAAAGCCACCCGGTCAAGATGCCAGGCTTGGATGCCCAGCCTTGACTCACATAATTATAGAACCCGCCAGCACTGGCGATGTGGCGGGAGAATTGCACGGTTGTGTTGATGGTAAAGGCGGCCGCAATAATGGCCAAAATATAGGTCAAGGGCAACGCCCCCAGCGCATAGGCGGCAGCGCCAGTCAGTGTCGCGGCCATGGCCCCTGCGGGCGAGACTAAGGATATGGATTGGTAGGTAAGTTGCCAAAAGCCTACCGAGCCGGATTTAAGCGACTGATTCTCCATCTCAGTCATGGCTTCCCCTCCTTCAAAAGTCCATAAGGGCAAGATGGATATAAACGGCATCTCTTTCTAAAGATATTCGTCGGAGGTTGAGCCAATGTGGATGGTCTGATCGAGTGTCCGCAGTACGCCCGACCCATTTCGTGGAGTGTAGCGGAGTCGGGCGTCCGGGTACGACAGGCGGGAACCCCGGCTCAGGAGGGAATGAGCCAAACGGGAATGGGCGAGTGGTCCACCAGACCCGAGGAAACGCTGCCCACTAAAATATTATGAACGGCCGAGTGGCCACGACGCCCAATAACGATGGCATCGGCGGGGTGCGCCTTAACGTAGTCAATGATGGCGGGCACAATCGATTTGCCACCAATCACCACCGCTTTGCCTTTAAGGTTGGCCAGGACATCCAGTGTCTTCTTAGCCGCTTCCTTGGCGGCCTCGCCAGCTGCATCCTCCATCGCCATGCCATAGGCTGGCATGGGGCTAAAGTTGGGGGATCCCACTACCACGGGGTTGTGGCTCACGGTGAGGATCGTCAGTTGCACCTCATCCGGGGAGAAATGCTGGTCCAGCCATTGGGCGGCACGCAACGCACCCTCGGAGCCGTCCGAGGCTAAAACGACGCGCGTCTGCTGCATGGAAAATCGCTCCTTTGTCTTCTGTATGAGTGTAACACGTTGCCTCATGCCCTTATACCAAACCAAAAAAATCCGGCATCTTTAGACGGCCAGGCGGCACACTAAGATTGGATTCCTGAAAAGGAGGCGGCCAAATGCCACAAGTACAAGTTCGGTGCACGGTTGATAATTGCTACTTTTGGGTTCAAGACAACCTCTGTGGTGCAGATACCATTCTGATAACCACGGACAAGGCGGCGGAAAAATACCCCGAATCGGTCGACGCCGCACAGACTAACATGATTGTTAACGAAATCGGCGAAACGCCAGCACAAAATTGCCGGGAGACAGCCTGTAAAACGTTCTTCCACAAATAACCTCAGGTGCCGGCCGCATGGCTTAGGCGGCGAAACGCTTTCATTTTGTCCAAGTCGCCCAGCCGTGCCGTTTGAATCGCACGCTCCAGCGAGGCGATGGTGGCTTCATAGTCGGGACGGCGCACCGGAAAAGGGGTGCCGTCCTTCCCACCGTGGGCAAAGGCATACCGTACTGGATCTTGAAAGGCAAGCGGGGTGCCATATACCACTTCTGACACCATGGCCAAAGCCCGAAGGGTGCTCGCCCCGACTCCCGGGAGCGCCGTCAACGCCTCGTAATCTTGAGGCTGGGCGTCATAAATCTTATATAAAATCTTATTGAAGTATCCCGGTCGCGGGACGTTGTGGTATTCCGGCATGGTCAAGTGGCGGGCGCCGTCTTGACTTTCGACGAGCGTGCGTAGCGCCAAGAGCGCGTCCTGGGGCCGTTGCGCCAACTCCACGGAAGCCTGTTGAACGGGGAGATTGGGCTTCGCCGTCAAGTCCAAGACATGTGGCTCCGGCTGTCCCGCGATGCCTTGGTGGGGGGTCTCCGTGAATCGATCCAGGGTGAGACTAAGCCAATGATACCGGCGGGCGACGGGTTCTGATTGATGCATGCCTTGCTGCACCACGGTCCAGGCGCCGTCTTTGTCGAATAGGAATACGTGGTGATATAACTGATAGCCGTCTTGGACTAGACCGCTGTCGACTTTGGCGGCCAAACGGCTAGAGTAAACTAAGCGCTTGCAGTCGAGGCTCAAGCCATGGTCGCTGCCAGCCTGATCGATCTCCTCCGGCGTCCTGCGCGAGGCTTTGCCTTTGCCTCCCGCAACAAACAGCCCGTATTCTCCCGACCGTTGATTCCAAGCTTCTTTGAAGGCGCCCAGCACCACGGTGGTGAGACCTGACGAATGCCAATCAAAACCCAAAACGGAGCCGAAGCTTTGAAACCAGACCGGGTCGGCAAAGCGGCGCAGAACTTCTTTGGTGCCGTACTCGATGATGATGGCTTCGATGATGGCGCCACTCAATGTTTTCATGTGATCAAAAAGCCAAGGCGGGCAGTGCCCACCGTGCAAGGGCGCGTTGGCCGTACCAGTCCGCTTCATTTGTAACCTCCTTCAACATTCTAACACCCCTTAATACTCATTGCGCGATGGCGGTTTGGGGCACGCATGGGGGCTAATCACAACTTTCCCAGCATTGGATGCATCCCTGCACCCGCGCCGTAAAACCCGGCGAGAATCGGCGTGCTGGCCGATGGTCGGCATCGGGTAAAAAGGAGTGCAGCTTGCATACATGCGTTCGCATCGTATGAGAAAATCATGGAACGCCCCCGGGACGCGGTTTTGGCAGGCCGTATGGAAGCTTGCGACGCTGAATTCCTGGCTCATGGCGCATACGCTCTAAAGGGCTTTTATGAACGAGGAACAATACCGCGCGGTGGGGGAACCCTTCCATCTTCCCGATGGGCAACGATCAAGCTTGTGGGCGCCATCTGGCCTCAATCAAGCGCGTAGAGCACATTCTTTGGCTTTTGAGGCGCGTTCAGTTAGAATACCGCCCGGGGAGGCGGTCTCGCGATGTCAGCCATTGGCCGGCCCGTTGACTCGGCCTTTTTTCTTCAAGACACGGAATCCATTGCCCGACAATTGCTCGGGCTGTTGTTGGTCAGGGACGCGGCCGATGGGCCGATGGCCGGTCGGATCGTCGAGTGCGAAATGTATCAGGGTCCCGACGACCGCGGGGCCCACAGCTTTGGCGGCAAGCCCACGGCCCGGACTCAGGTAATGTTCGGGTCCCCGGGCCGCGCCTACGTTTATCTTATTTACGGCATGTACGAATGCCTCAATGTGGTCACAGCCCCGGCTGGCGTCCCCCACGCCATCTTAATCCGGGCCCTGGAGCCGATCGTCGGTATTGAGCAGATGCGCGCGCATATACCGGCTAGAAAGCATCCCGAGTCGGATGCCCGTATTGCCGCCGGCCCCGGAAAACTCTGCCGGGCGCTCGACATTACCCGTAGCTTCTACGGCCATCCGCTTGACCAACCACCACTCTATCTAGCCTACCCGGCGGTACCGTGGCCGCCCTATGAGATGGGGGTCGGCCCTCGCATCAATATCGATTATGCGGGGGAGGCCGCCGCCTATCCGTGGCGTTTTTGGGTCAAGGGCAACGCTTCGGTTTCCGTTCGGGAGCGTCCGAGGACCTAATCGGGAATCGCTAAACCCGTTCACCATGGGATCTGATCCGGCATGCTACAATGAGGGCAAATAAATTCGGAGGAATGAGTGACGCGTGAAAACGGTGCATGCGGTTTGTCCTCACGACTGCTACGACACCTGCGGACTGACCGTGACCGCCGATGGCGATCGCATCATCCGCATTGCCGGCGACGGAGAACACCCCATAACGCGTGGATTTTTATGCTTCAAGGTCAACCACTATGAGGACCGTCTTTATCATCCCGACCGTGTATTAACTCCGTTGCGTCGAGTCGGGCCGAAGGGCTCGGGAGAATTTGAGCCGGTGTCCTGGGATGAGGCGCTCGCTCACGTGGGTGCGGCGCTTCGGGCCATCGTCGATGAATATGGGGGAGAGGCGGTCCTGCCCTATAGTTTTTCCGGCAACATGGGCATTTTAAGCGAAGGATCAATGGATCGCCGGTTCTTTCATGCCTTAGGCGCTTCCCGACTGGACCGCACCATCTGCACGGCCGCTGCCGGGGCGGCGTTGAGGCATGTCTATGGCTTGCAACTGGGGCCCGATCCGGAAACGCTGCCCCGGGTACGGCTGGTTATCCTGTGGGGGACCAATCCCATGGCCACCAATATTCATGAGGTGCCCCTGTTGGACACCCTACGAAAGAATGGGGGTCAGATTTGGTGCATTGATCCCTTAAGGACCGCGACCGCAGCACGGTCGGACCGACACGTTCAACTCGCGCCAAACAGCGACTATGCTCTGGCCATGGGACTCGCACGAGAGATTTTGCGGCGAGGGCTCTACGACAAGGCATTTGTTTCGGCAAAAACGACGGGCTTGGAGGCCTTTCAGCGGGCGTGCGAGCCCTGGACGAAAGCGCGCGTTATTGCCGAGACCGGGCTCTTAGATGCGGAGTTTGAGTCGCTGCTTCAGGCGATTGTCTCGGTTCGGCCACTGCTGTTTCGGAGTGGCTATGGGGTGCAGCGTCAAAATGATGGCGCCAAGGTCATCTGGGCGGTGTCCTGTCTTTCGATTCTGTTGGGCACCCTGCAGGATGTGGGGGGCGGCCATCTGGTCGGCAATGGGGGAGCCTTTGGGATTCGCCACGATCGGCTGACTCGTCCAGACTTGATGCCCAATCCCCGGCCGCGCCGCGTGAACATGTTGACGCTGGGCCAGGCGTTGAGCAACCGCACCCGCCCCCCGGTCAAAGCGCTCATCGTCTATAACAGCAATCCTGCCGCTACCGCGCCGGATCAGCGGGCGGTGCTGTCGGGACTGCAGCGCGGTGATCTCCTCACTATTGTTCATGAACAAATGATGACCGATACCGCCCGTTATGCTGATTGGGTTTTTCCGGCGGCGATGGCCATGGAGACATTGGACATTCATACTTCGTACTGGCATCGCTATGTACAATTATCCGTTCCTGCTACCCGGCCTCTTGGGGAATCGGTCTCCAACTCGGAATTTTTCCGCCGACTGGCACGCGCGGTGGGGCTCGACCATCCTGCTCTTCAGGCTACCGACGAGGAACTGATCGACGATGCCATTGATTCGAGCCATCCTTGGATGTCAGGCATTTGCCGGGAGTCGCTTGAGGCCCGGCCTGTGCAAAAGGTGCGCTTGGCATCCGACGTGCGCCCGTTTGTGGATACGCCCATTCCCACGGCGGACGGAAAATTGCATCTGGATCCTCTTCCGATAGGCGCTGACCCCATTTTGGGCGACGTCGTGCCGGACGACGCGCTGCATCTCATTTCCCCCTCGCGTCGGGAGAGCATCAAGTCCTCATTTGGCAACATCGCCACGGTTGTCAAACAGGATGAGCCGGAGCTCTTGATGCATGACGTTGATTTAACCCGCCGAGGCCTTACCGACGGAGATGCGGTAGTGGTTTTCAATGCCTTGGGCGAGACCCTGATGCGAGTGCGGGCGAGTGACGTGCCGGCGCCGGGTACAGTCGTAAGCTACGCGGTGCGATGGAACGAACGGGGCGGCGGCACCAATATCAACCAGCTGACAAGCCAGCGACTCTCCGATTATGGTGGCGGCGGCACATTTTACAGCACCTGGGTGCGGGTGAGGCGGGCATGAGCGAACCGATCTTTGAGTGCATTCCCAATTTCTCGGAGGGACGGCGGGCAGAGGTGCTGGACGCTCTCATCCGGGCTGCCGAAGGTCCTTCCGTGAAAGTGTTGGGGATTCATGCCGACCCGGACCACAATCGATCGGTGCTCACCATAGCGGGTCCCGGGGATGCGCTCTTTGAAGCGGTGTTCCGCACCATGCGCGTGGCTGTCGACAAGATTGATTTGAGGCAGCATGAGGGAGCCCACCCTCGTATCGGGGCGGTGGACGTAGTCCCTTGGGTGGCGCTGGACAATCAATCCTGGGACGCGGCCGTTGGATGGGCGACAAAGCTTGGCGAGCGGACGGCCGACGAGCTTAAGTTGCCGGTCTTCTTTTACGAGATGGCGGCCCGGCGTCCGGATCGGCGCAATTTGGCGGATGTTCGCCGCAGCCAGTTCGAGGGGCTTGAAACCCGACTGGCTCATGATCCACCGGACTTAGGCCCTGTGAGCCCACACCCTAGTGCGGGTGCCGTGGCCATTGGCGCGCGCCGTCCGCTGATTGCCTTTAATGTGATTCTTGGCACTGATGATGCGGGGGTGGCACGACAGATTGCGCGGGCCGTGCGGGGGGCGTCTGGAGGACTCGCCGGGGTCAAGGCGCTGGGCTTTCGGCTGATAAGCAAAGGCCGGGTGCAGGTGTCCATGAATCTGGTCAACTATCGCACCACGCCCTTGCCGCGAGCGCTCGAGTTAGTGCGCATGGAAGCTGCCCGGCACGGCGTGGCGGTCGTGGGCACGGAATTGGTGGGCTTCATGCCCATGGATGCTGTTGAGGATGTCATGCGCTATTATCTGCAACAGCCTGATTTTGACCGTGGCCGTATTTTGGAAGTGGCTTTGGATCAGAACCGGAGGGATCCCGATGAATGAAACACCCTTAGTGATGCGTCATATTGGGCAGTTGGTGACGATGAACGGTGGGGCGACGTTTTCGGAGGCGTTTGCGGTCATCAACAATGCGGCACTGGTTGTGGAAGGAGGCAACATTGTTTGGATGGGACCGGACGAGGAGCTTCCGGCCAATGTAGAGGGCGTGGAGTTGGATGTTTTGGGGGCGCTGGTTACCCCCGGTTTAGTCGATGCCCATACCCATCTCATCTATGCTGGAGACCGATCCTATGAGGTCCGCCTGCGTGCGCAAGGAAAGAGCTATATGGAGATATTGGCTGCCGGGGGCGGAATTTTGTCCACCGTGCGAAACACCCGTCAAGCCAGCGACGAGCGGCTTCTGCAGGAGACTCGGCGCCGGCTCAGCCGGGCGCTGTTGGCCGGGACTACGACCGTTGAAGTTAAGAGCGGCTATGACTTGACGGCCGATGGGGAGATCAGGCTGCTAAAGCTTATTCGGCAGCTGGGCCAAGAGGGCCCATGGCGGATTGTGCCTACCGCCTTGGCGGCCCACGCGGTGCCGCCTGAGTTTTCCGGCCGGTCACAAGACTTTCTTCACTATCTGGAGGCAGAATATCTTCCACACGTGTCGGACCTCGCCCGGGTAGTGGACATTTTCTGCGAACCGGGGGTGTTTTCGGTTGCCGAGTCCCGTGCCTATCTCCGTGCAGCTCAGCGGCAGGGTTTGTCCATAAAGCTGCATGTGGACGAGTTGGCCGATGGAGGGGGCGGGAGCCTGGCCGCCGAGTTGGGGGCCGATTCTGCCGATCACTGCGCCTTCACCAGTCAAGAGGCGTTTCAGGCAATGGCGCATCGCGGGGTGACGGCCGTCATTTTACCCGGAACGGCACGATATCTTAATCACGGCCACATGGCGGATGCCCGTGCAATGATTGAGGCCGGAGGGTGGTTGGCCATCGGGTCGGATGGGAATCCGGGATCCTCGCCGACCGATTCCCTATCCGCGCTGATGCCTTGGGCGGCGTCATGGCTTCGCATGACGCCGGAGGAGGTTTGGACGGCGGTTACACGGGGCGGCGCACGGGCTCTGAAAGAGGAGAGTCGGGGACGCTTGGCGCCAGGGCTTCCAGCCGACCTTGTGGTTTGGGATGCCGACCATTACAACTTCCCGGTTTATTACTACGGCAGTCCCTTAGTCAAGGAAGTGTACGTGAGTGGTCGTCGGGTGGCCGTTCACCACAGTGAGGTTATCTAAACATCAAGGATGCTGCTGGGAGAGAATGTAGTGGGCGAGACTTTGCGCCTGGGTTTTGGTCAGCGATCCGGGATTGACACCGTTTACAGGCTGAAGCGGCATATAACGTTGGATGAATTCGCTTAAGGCGCCTGGGGTGCGGTAGGCGCTATTTTGCACCACGTTGTTCTTGCCCCACAGTTTGGGGGCGCTCTGGCGTACGCCTCCCTGCCCGGTGGCGCCATGGCAATAGGCGCAGGCTTGTTGATATAATGCGGCTCCCGTCATGAGGCAGGCCGCCCTGGAGGCAGGAGCATGGCCGATGAGGGGGCCGCTGCCAGCCGCGACTAGCAAGACACTGAGGGTAAAAAGGCGGGTCGAACGGTGCATCGTCATCCCTCCTTGGTGATAGGTTGGCTCGGTTCCGGCAAAAGTATCCTTGCAATGTGTTTTTCGGTAAAATCCCCATCAGGAGGTAGGTTATGGCTGAACACGATCATCATCACCACCATCACGGGCCCTGGACGCATGAGCAATTGCAACATCTGGAGAATCCCGAGCGGGAGAAACTGATGCCGCGGGAACCGGTGTTGGCGGCGCTGAATCCGCAACTTGGCGAGAAGATCGCGGATGTGGGAGCCGGGCTCGGGTGGCTTACTTTTCCGCTGGCAGTGGCGGTGGGGGAGAGCGGAGCGGTGCTGGCCATCGATCCCAGTCAGGATGGCATCCGCGCCATTCGCGACAAGGCGCAGCAGCAACAGCTTCCGCAAGTGGAGACTTTGGAGCGGAGCGCGGAAGACACCGGCCTTCCGGCCGATTATGTCGATGGCATTTTGTGGCACACCATGTACCACGATGTGGGCAACCGGCCGCGTGCGATTGGTGAAATGTTCCGGATTTTAAAATCCGGCGGTCGGTGGGTGATTGTAGACTGGGTGAAAGAGAACACAGAGTCCGGGCCCCCCATTACCGTGCGGTTGTCGCCCGACGAGGTGCGGAGTGAGGTGGAAACGGCGGGCTTTCAAGTCACTCGGCAATGGAAGGCGGGACCGGTAACGTGGGGGTTGACGGTGGAAAAGCCCTAGCACCCGGGCTGGGGATTGATATTACCGAAGTCGAGCGAATTCGCGGCTTGGCAGAACGCCAGCCGCGGGCTTTGGAACGTCTATTTACCCCGACCGAGTTGCATGACGCCGGCCAGGGCGTACAGCGCGCGGCTCGCTTAGCGGCCCGTTTTGCCGGCAAGGAGGCGCTCATAAAGGCTGCTGGCGGTCTCTATCAGAGCACCTATCACGACATTGAAATTCGCCGCCGACCCGGATTGTCCCCTTCGGTATCGGTATCCGGGCCGCTCGGGGCTTGGCTTCAAGAGCAGCGATTGACGGTTAAGCTGTCGTTGAGCCACGAGCGCCAATTTGCCGTGGCGATGGTGCTTTTAGTGCCTCAGGACAAGGAGGGAGACGCGCGTGCGACCAATATGGACGCTTGAAGAAGCACGCCAAGCGGATCAAGAGGCGGTCTCTTCGGGTGTTCCCTATCCGGCACTATTGGCGCAGGCGGGGCTGCAACTAGCCCGCTTTATTCAAGCGCGCGTTCCCGAAGGGGCGGTGATGTTCCTTACTGGACCGGGATCCAATGGCGGCGATGGCTGGGTTGCGGCCCGCCATCTGGCCCGCCGGCGGCCAGTGACGGTTATTCCAATTGCCGAGCCGCGTTTTCCCGGAGCTGGTGACTGGATCGCGGCGGCCAAGGCAGCGGGCGTGGTCGTTGGCCAAAATCCCGTGTCGTTAAACGGCGCGGCGGTGGTTGTGGACGCCATGTATGGCACGGGATTTCACGGGTCGGTGATGGAAAGCCCGGCCGGGCCTTGGCTAGCAGCGTTGGAAAGTGGCGGCCATCCCGTTATTCATGTGGATTTGCCGAGTGGCGTGGAAACCAATACGGGTCAGTATGACGGCCCGGAGCTGAACACGCTGGCAACCTTGACGATGGGGGCGGTTAAGTGGGGCTTGGTCGGCTACCCCGGGGCCGAGGCAGCCGGTCCCATCGTGGTGGCGGACATCGGTTTGCCCGGCCACGGCCAGGCATCTTTTATCGACCCCGAATGGGCGAAGCGCCACCTGCCTCGGGTCCCGCGCCTTGGGCACAAGTATTCCCGTGGCCATGTGGTCGTCATTGGGGGATCGCGGGCTATGCCGGGAGCCCCGGTGTTGGCCGGTATGGCCGCCTTGAAGGCCGGTGCCGGATTGGTGGAGTTGGTGGTGCCTGAAAGCGTGCTGGGCCGGGTGGCGGTGGTGCCGAGTCTTATTGTTCACGGAGTTCCGGAGACGGCAGATGGGAGCCTTCAGGTGAGCGATGTGCTCTCGCGCTTGGCGGCGCGGGCAGATGCGCTGGTGATTGGGCCTGGACTTGGGCCCACCGCGCCGACCGCATTGATTGAGGTCTTGGCAAAAATACCGGTGCCGGCTGTGCTGGACGCCGACGGCATTCGCCTGTATGCGCAGGCGCCCAAAGCGTTCGGTGCCAACTGGGTACTTACGCCCCACGCTGGCGAAATGGGCGTGCTGCTCGGGATGACATCCGCGCGGGTCAATGCCGACCGGCGCCGAGCAGTGCTTGACGCTGTCCACGCTACCGGGCGGACGGTCCTGTTAAAGGGCATGTTTTCCATTGTCGGATCCGAAGGCGGCCGTCTCATGGTCAATTCCAGCGGGAGTCCGGTGTTGGCTACAGCCGGCAGCGGCGACGTATTAAGTGGAATGACCGCCGCCCTCTTGGCTCAGGGCCTCCCGCCGGACCAGGCCTTGGCCTTGGCTGTCTATTGGCACGGGTGGGCCGGTCAAATTGGGGAGCGGGAGCAAGGACTATCCATGACGGCCGACAACTTGCTAGACTACTTTTCTCCCGCGCGTCACGCGCTGGAGCAAGAAGAGGAACCGACGAGCGTCACATATTGGGACTAGGAGGCAGCTATGGCTCGGGCTCATCTGCGTCATACGGTAGTGGAAATAAATTTAGAGGCCATTCGCGCCAATATCGCCCATTTTTGTGATTGGGTGGGCGATCAGGTGAACGTGATGGCGGTGGTGAAAGCTGACGCATATGGTCACGGAGCCGTCGAGGTCGCACGGGCTGCGCTCAAAGGGGGGGCAGCCTGGCTAGGGGTGGCGCAGGCGGAAGAAGGCGTTGAGCTGCGGGAAGCGCATCTCGACTGCCCCATCTTGGTCCTGGGACCGAGCAATCCCGAGCAAGCTCGGCTGGCCGTGGCGCACCATCTGGACCTCATGGTCACGTCCGGGCCGGGCTGGGCATCGGTCCTAGAGGCGGCACAAGGGGGCAAGCGCCCGCGCGTGCACCTTAAAGTGGATACTGGGATGGGGCGTGTGGGGGTGCGTCCGGACACGGTGGTGTCTGAGTGGCTACCCCGATTGACATCAGGAAAGGTTCAATGGCAGGGACTCATGTCCCACCTAGCGGCGAGCGACGAACCCGATCCTGAATCCACCCAGCGCCAACTAGCGGTATTTTTGGATGTGCTCGAGGCCGTTCGGGCCAAGGGAGTGGCTTTTCCGCCGGCATTGCACTTGGCTAATTCAGCGGCGGCGCTCCGATATCCTGGCACCCATTTCAATTTGGTGCGGGTGGGGATTGGCATGTATGGCGCTCTTGATCTCGAGGGGGCGAGCGAGTTGGAGCCGGCCATGACCATCAGCAGTGCGGTGAGCCTAGTCAAAAGGGTGCCCGCGGGCACGCCCATCGGTTACGGCGGGAGCTTTGTCACGAACGCGGACGCGACTATTGCGACAGTTCCCATCGGCTATGCCGACGGATATCGACGGGCCTTTTCCAATCGCGCCGAGGCACTGGTGAGTGGGGTCCGCTGTCCGGTTGTAGGCCGGGTGTCGATGGACCAGATTACGATCTTGGTCCCCGACGGGATTCCTGTCGAAGAAGGCGATCGGGTGGTGCTGCTAGGCCGGATGGGAGATCAGCATATCACCATTCACGACTGGGCCGATTGGGCCGATACCATTTCTTATGAGATTCTTACCGGCATTAGCACCCGGATGACGCGGCGCTATAGCGGAGCGCAATTGGAATAAACCGGCAAATTGGGTCGTTGACCCTGTTGGGGGCGACGGCTATAATACGTAGCAGATACGCGAAAAAGAGGTGGGCGTTTTGACAGATAACCGCCGTGTGGTGGTCCGGTTACCGCATCATCTCGTCGATGCCTTGGATCAGGTGGCGTCCGGAGAGGGGCGGCACCGTAGCGAGCTCATTCGTGAAAGTGTCGAATTTTATCTTGCGGAGCAGCGTCGCCAGGAAATTCGCCAAGCATTGATTCAAGGATATCAAGAAATGGGTTTCCTCAACTCGGCACTGGCCGAGGAACGATGGGATCTCGTGGGAGTTCCAAAGGAGTAGTCGTGGCCGGTACAGACGTGACAGTGCGCCGGGGCGATATTTTTTTTGCGGATCTTTCTCCGGTGGTAGGGTCGGAACAGGGCGGGGTGCGCCCTGTTTTAATTTTACAAAACGACATCGGCAATCGATATAGTCCCACCACAATTGTCTCGGCGGTTACGTCACAGGTTCTGAAGGCTCGATTGCCCATCCATGTTGAGGTCAAGGCGGAAGAGTCCGGTTTGGATCGGGATTCCGTCATTCTTCTTGAGCAAATCCGTACCATTGACAAGCGCCGACTGAGAGAACGCATTGCCCATTTAAACGCAGACACCATGAGCCGCGTGAATCAGGCAATCGCCATCAGCCTCGGTTTAACGGATTTATAAAAGTGCGGTTACATTAGACAACAATGGGGAGGCAGCATCGTGAAACCCTTGATTGGCATATCCATGTCCCGCGATTATCAATATCAAAATACGGCGCGCGATTTTGTGCGCGCCACCTATCTTGACGCTGTCCGCCGTGCCGGTGGAATTCCTGTACCGCTTGCCAACGTTGAGGAGAGCTTGGCGATCTTTCCGCTGTTAAGCGGACTGTTGCTCACCGGGGGCGGCGACTTTGATCCAGGGCTGTTTGGCGAACCGGATCGAGGGACGGATTGGTCGGGCGTCTCCCGGGAACGCGATCAGAGCGAATTGGCTTTCATTGAGGAGGCCAATCGACGCGAGATGCCCATTTTCGGCATCTGTCGGGGCGCCCAAGCCCTGGCGATTGGATTCGGCGGCAGCTTAATTCAAGACTTGCCCTCTGCCCGACCGGATCCCGGGCTGCTCTCCCACAGCCAGAAAGCGGAACGGGTCGAGGTTACCCATCAGGTGTCAACCGTTCCCGGTAGCCGGCTTCATGCCTTGACAAAGGAAACGGAATTTCATGTCAACTCCTTCCACCATCAAGCGGTGGATCGGGTGCCGACAGACTTTGTGGTGGCGGCGACGGCCCCGGACGGGGTGATTGAGGCCATTGAGAAGCCAGGCCACCGATTTTTGCTTGGGGTGCAATGGCATCCAGAGGATTTGGAATCTCAGTATGACACGGCGGCCCGGCTGTTTCGGGGATTTGTGGAGGCGTGTCAAGCATACTTGGCAAGGAGAGAAACGAATGTCTGAGACAGCCATTGAACTGTGGCGGGGTGGCCGCATGGAGAGCCGCATCCGCGCGGATGTGGCGGTAGTTGACAGTCTAGGAACCGTTCGCTATTGGTTTGGGGATCCGCATCGTGAAACCTATTGGCGGTCAAGTGCCAAACCATTTCAAGCCATGCCCATCATCATGAGTGGCGGAGCCGAGCAATACCACTTTGGCCCCCGCGAAGTGGCCATTGTCTGCGCATCCCACGGGGGTCAGCCCATGCATGTGGAGCTTGTGCAGGATCTCTTAAAGCGCATCGATGCTACGCCAGAGGATCTTATCTGCGGGGTGCACCCGCCATCTGACCGAGAGAGCGCTCGGGCGTTGATGGTTCGCGGCGATGAGCCGGTTGTTCTACACAACAACTGTAGTGGCAAACACACCGGCATGCTCACGTTGGCGCGGGCATTGAAGGCGCCTTTAGCGGGCTATGAAAAGCCGGAGCATCCGGTGCAACAGGCCATCCGTCAGAATGTCGCCTATATGACCGGATTGGATGGCGACAGTCTCCACACGGGTATCGATGGCTGCGGAGTTCCCACCTTCTACCTGCCCTTGACCCGGATGGCGTACAGCTATGCCCGGCTGGTTGATCCGCGCGGACTCGACCCGGCCCATTCCGGTGCCGCCCTCATTATTAGCGAAGCGATGCGAATGCACCCAGACCTGGTCTCGGGAACCGGCCGGCTTGAAGTGACGCTGGCAGAGGCGACCGACCACCGTCTGGTTTCCAAAGGTGGGGCGGAAGCGGTGTTTTGTATTGGCATTCCCGACAAGGGACTCGGCTTGGCTGTGAAAATTGATGATGGTTACAGCCGAGTCATGCCGACCTTGGTAACAGCGGTGCTGAATCAAATCGGGGTGCTAGGGATGTCTGAACAGGTGAAGTTGGAGGAGCAGCTGCACCCTGAGATTCGAAATCATGCCGGCACGTTGGTTGGGGAAATCTGCCCTGTTCTGGCGCTTCAGTCGGGACGTCTGAATTAACGTGTGGGTGACTGTCAATGCCTGGCCCGCACTTGGGATGGCGGGGACTGTGGATGCGGGGGTTTGTTGGTAGATGATCAGGGTGTCATTCGGTCGGTTGAGAGTCTCTATACGCCGCCAGCCGGAATTAAGACCATGGACGCTCGGGGGGCCTGGGTTTTGCCGGGGATGATTGGTGCGCACAGCAAAATCGGGATTTTCAAGCGGTGAGACGCTCGGAAGGCACGATGATAAGCCCTCCGATCCGGTCACGCCTGACGTACGGGCCTTGGACGGCTTTAACCCCGCGCTCCGGCGATGAACGAAGCCTTAGATATGACGTGACAACCGCTTATATCGCCATGGGATCGGCCAATGTGATTGCGGGCATCGGGAGCGTCGTTCATCTATTCGGCACGACCGGGGAGGACTTGGTGATGGGTACCGGCCGCGGAATGAAGGTCGCGATGGGCGAGAACCCAATTCGCGTTTACAGCGGTCAGCATCGACGTCCCACGTCTCGTCCGGGGATTGCGGCGGTACTGCGGGAATGGTTGGAACGCGCCCGCCGGTATCAGGCGTACCCGCCGGAAAAACTGTCGGAATACAATCCCAGGCTTGAGGCGTTGGGCCTGGTGTTGCGGGGCGATATCCCGCTTCGCATCCCTTCGCATCGGGCTGGTGAGATGTTGACCGCGTTGCGTTTGTCGTTGGGAGCGCCAGGTTATGCGCTGAAGGCGGTGACGGCTCACCCAGTTGCCATTTTAGGGAATTCAGGACCGGCTGGGATCCATTGGGATGGGCAGGAGGTTGACCTGGTGCTGTGGTCTGACAACCCCCTCGCGGGCCTCCAAGCCCGGACGCTTTCCGTGTGGATCAGGGGACAGGTTGTTCAACAAGCCTAGTCGCTCTGTTCCGATATGATTGATGAAGCCGCCCCCTGCAGCCGTCAGAGGGGGCTCGCTCTTTGCGTCAGCCGTGAGCCGTGCCTTAGGCATGGGTCTCCTGGGGATGGCGGTTGCGTTTTTTGATGTGCGCCGTAAGAATAAAGATGATGGGATAGATGATAATGACAACCAAGAGTACAGGCATGGCGAGGGCGGTGAGCTGCTCCGTGCCATGAATATTGGGGATGGTCTGCGAGAGGAAAAAAATCAGCACGGCCAAGCTGGTCAACACCGCGTGATACCACAGGACGGTTCGGCGGCGCATCATCGGCAAAATGACGTGGGTGATGGCCCACAATCGAATACTGATGAAGAATAGCGACAAAATGCCCCAAAAGACCACGATAAGAAGGCCTAATTTGTCGATGAGAAGTCCCGTCACGCTAATGAGGCGCAATGCCGAAACCCCGGGCCACTCCAAATGCACCAGGTACCACGGACCCTCCGTGCCTAATGTTTCAGCAATGATGAGCGCGTAAAACATGCCCGGTACGGTGAGGGCGCCATAAGTGCAGAGTCGCGCGCGCGGTTGATCCTGGGCACGGATATACGGCCAAAAGATGGGAATGGCTTCGTAGCCCACAAAAATATAGAACGTACGAAACGCTCCCTTGAAAATAGGCAGGAGGCGAAGGTCCAAGGAAGGGGCCAGGGCGTATCCCTGGCTGACATGGGGTAGCAATAGCGCTAGGAGCAAAGCGGAAAGAACCATGACCGGAATGTACACTACTTGGATTGTGCGAGCCAAGGGTGGGAATTCCCACCACGTAATGAAGGTGGCCATGCCCATCATCACCGCCTCGATCATCCAACTTGGCGTGTCGGGCAAAAAGAAGGTAATAATGACAAAGCTGAATTGGGTGAGAGCAATGATGGGCAGGACCAGATGCACGATGGTGTCCACCATGCCGAAGATCCAGTAGCTAATGCCGGGCCAGATGTTTCGCGTCATCCCCAACAACGTCTCCCGAGGGTTGACGGCAGCTACCTTTAATAGGAGCCACGCGCCGACGTAGGCCATGAACCAATCCACCAGAAATCCCCACCAAGCGTTATTCCCGGAATCCAATACCAGATGGCGGGGAAATTCAAAGATGCCAATCCCCATGAAGGCGGTGGTTTCAATAATGGCGTATTGCAACGGTGAGATATGCTGGGTGGTTTCGCGCATGTGACCTCCTCGTATAAAAAGAATTAGCCTACTAGCCCAAGACCTTGGTCTCGGGGGGTTGTCCCAATAGTCACCCGCACGGGTGACTGGGGTGGACCCTGATGAAAGTCAAGTGACCCTCGCTCCTAGTAAGCGA
>NZ_JABBVZ010000044.1 GCF_012933365.1 Sulfobacillus harzensis
AAATGGCCGCCCACCCCAGCGAATTTTGACACCCGTCCGCGGAGCCGTCCGGGTCAATTTTTGAAAAAGCTCCTAGTCAATGACCTTGGGAACACTTGCAAAAAGACGTATACTAAGGGGCGGCTACAATGGCCGGAAAGGAGTCAACCGATGAGTGAAGACGTGATTATTCTGGGAACCGGCCCTGCAGGCTACACGGCCGCCATCTATGCGGCCCGAGCCGATCTCAACCCGCTGGTTATTGAGGGCGAGGAGCCCGGGGGCCAACTTATGCTCACCACCGAGGTGGAAAATTTTCCGGGATTTCCCGAAGGGATATTAGGACCCGATTTGATGGAAGCGATGAAAAAGCAGGCGGAACGCTTTGGCGCTAAGTTTATCCCCGGCCGTGCGGCCAGCGTCGACTTGAGTCGGCGTCCCTTTAAGGTCACCACCGATGACGACAAGACCTATGAAGCCAACGCGCTCATCATCTCGACCGGGGCATCGGCCAAGATGCTGGAGATTCCCGGTGAACAGGAGATGGTGGGCCACGGGGTCTCCACCTGCGCCACGTGTGACGGCTTTTTCTTTAAGAACAAGCGGATTCTTGTGGTGGGAGGCGGCGACTCGGCCATGGAGGAGGCCACCTTTCTCACCCGCTACGCGTCGGAGGTTACCATTGTGCACCGCCGCGACCAGCTTCGGGCCTCCAAGATTATGCAGGAGCGCGCCCAAAAAAACCCCAAGATTTCATGGGTCATGAATGCGGTGCCGGTGGAAGTCCTGTCGGAGAACAACAAAGTCACCGGCCTCAAAGTTCGCCACAATGACAGCGGCAAGGAGGAAGTTCTTCCCACCGAGGGTCTCTTTGTCTCGATCGGGCACCGCCCCAACACGGCCTTTTTGAATGGCCAGGTGGACACCGATACCGTCGGCTACATCATCACCCACGACGGCTCCACCCGCACCAGTGTGGACGGGGTCTTTGCCTGCGGCGACGTCGCCGATTCCCGCTACCGTCAGGCCATTACCGCTGCCGGCACCGGATGCCGAGCCGCCATGGATGTGGAGCGCTGGCTGGAAACACAGGGCAGATAGTTCCAGAATTTAGGTATAATCCAAGGTGGAGGGGTATTCATGAAACTTCAAACCAACTGGATTACCGACACGCTGGACGGCCAGTCCATGCGTGCCTATCTTGCGCGCCCGGAAGCGGCTGGAGACAAGCCCTTGCCGACGGTCATTGTGATTCAGGAAATCTGGGGGGTTGACGACCACATTCAGGACATGACAGACCGATTCGCCACCGCCAGATATCAAGCCATCGCCCCGGATTTGTACTCCTTGGGAGAGACCCCCGAAGCACTCACCGCCCCACGCATCCAAGCGGTGAAAAAATTCCTGGACACGATGCCGCCGGAAGGCTGGGGAAACCCGGAGGTCCGCGACCAATACATAAGCCAGCTCCCTGCGCCGGAGGCGCAAAATGTTCGTGAGACGCTCGGCCTCTTGTTTCAGGGTCGCGATATGGAAGGCTATGTCAAACAGCTAAAACGCTGGGTGGACTATGCCGAATCGCACGGCAAAGGCGTTGTCAGCGTGGGCTACTGCATGGGAGGCGCCCTGTCGTTCCTCCTCGCCTGCCGCGATCACCGCCTCAAAGCGGCCGTTTGCAACTACGGCCGGGCCCCCAGCGAGGAAGACAGGGCCCGCCTTGAAACCCCGGTGTACGGTTTCTATGGGGAGACAGACCATGCTCTCACGGACGCCGTACCGGCGGTTCGAGAAAGCATGCAGCAGCTCGGCAAGCCCTATCACGCCAAAATCTACAACGGCGCGGGACACGCGTTTTTCAACGACACGCGAGCCTCGTACAATGTGGACGCGGCCCGAGACGCCTGGGCGGAAACGCTCGGTTTTTTCGCTAAAAATCTGGGCTAATCAAACGCCCTTCACCAAGCACAAAAAAGGCCGGTTGCCGGCCTTTTTTGACGGGAAGCGGTCAGTTTAACGGGTCCGGCCCGCCATCTGCTGCTCCGCCATCTCAATCATCTTGCGGACCATGTGCCCCCCCACGGCGCCACATTGCGCCGAGGGAACGTCGCCCCAGTAGCCATCTTCAATGCCCTGGAGTCCAATTTCGCGGGCGACTTCGTACTTGAATTGGTCAAGTGCGCGCTCCGCACCACGCACCAAAGCGCGATTGCTGGTGTTGCTTCCCTGTGCCATTTATGTCACCTCCATCTCAGGTAGTGGCGTTATTATCACCCACCGTTGACGGATTTACCCTTCAGCGCCAATCCAATTTCTGTCAGCTTTCGGACACGGCCTGTCCTTGCTTGACCGGCTTGACGTCCGGCACAAATAGAAAGGCGAACACGCCCACCAACGAGGCCACCGCGACCGCCCCGTACATGCCGCTGAAGCCGCGCACACTGTCTGCCGCCGTTAAAATGACGGGACCGGCCGCAAGGCCGATGCCGCGGAAGACAGCCACCAAGGAGAGCGCCTCACCCGACTGGTCGTCGCGATATAAGGCCAGCGCCATCCGATTCAGGGGCGCCCCCATGGTAAAGGCGGTGCCCAGTCCAAAGAACAGCATGGCGATAATAAAGCGGGTGAAGGTCAACGGCGGCCAGGCCAGCAAGACGCCGCCAATCGCCCCGGCCACCAAACCCACCACCAAGAGCCGCCGCGGGCCGACCCGGTCCACCATCACCCCGCCGACACCGGACAAGATGGCGCCGCTAAATGCCGCCGGAAGCAACGCGAGACCTGAGGCCAGCACCGAAAAGTGCAACACCCGCTGCACCAGGGTCGGCACAAATACAGCCGCCGACATGTCCAGTCCAATCAAGGCCGCCCCAATCATCATCGACACCCCCGATCCCCGCTTCAACGGACGATCGTCCAGAAATGGCGAAGACGCGTGCCTTTGACGGGCCATGAACACCAGCAAGGCCAACGCTGCCACGCCGGCAAACACGACCCGCAGATATCCCGTACCCATCAGCACCAGCAAGGCAGCCGCCAACAGTACGGAAAAGCTGGCTCCGCCCTTCCAATCCGGCACGGGCCGGTCTTGAACCGGGGACGCAGCCACACGCCGGCTCATGGTCAACACCACCAGCGCGATGGGCACATTAATCCAAAACACCGCCGGCCAGCCCAAGTACTGCCCTAAAAGACCGCCCAACGTGGGGCCGAGAACACTGGCCATGCCGAAAACAGCTCCAAACATTCCCAAGGCCGTTCCCCGGCGTTCCGCCGGAAACTCGCGGATCCCCTCCGCTTGGGCATTGGGATACACAGCTCCCGCCCCGGCTCCTTGAACCACCCGGGCCAACATAAACACCCAAAAGTTAGGCGAAAACGCTGCCAGCAGCGACGCCAGCATAAAGGCGACAATACCCCACACAAACAACTTTTTATGTCCAATGCGGTCGCCCCAAGCTCCCGCCAACACCGTGGACGCAATGTAGGCCACCGTATAGGAGGTGACGGTCCATGCCGCCCAACCGAGCGGGATATGAAACCCGCGCATGATGAGGGGAAAAACTGGCGCCAAGACATTGGTGTCGAGGGCGCCCATGAAGACGCCCACCAAATAGACGCTGAGTGAACGATAGTTGGGGCGCATGTTGTCCCTCCATCCCAAAAGTTGAATTCCTGGCTAGTCTATCCAAACCACCCAACATTACCCGCTAGGCCAACGGCGACCGCCCGAAAAAGATTGGTGGTCGGCCCTGGCGAATAAATCACATAAAGAAGAAGAAATACCACGAGACCCGAGGCCGCAGCGATCATCCAAACGCTGGCCGTCCACGGCGCAATGCGGCGATGCAGTTGGAATCGCCCCAACAAGGCGCGCCGAATGGTGATAATGCCCAGAACCGCCGCCACCGTGGCCAAGGTGGCATGCGCCTGCAAGAAGACTTGATAGGGTGCGGCAAGAGCTTTAGGTCCGTTGTAGGTGGTGTCCCCCACCAGCAACGTTCGCAGCACATAGCTGATAAAAAACGCGGTGGCAAAGGTCGCCCCGGCCAACATCAACTTCCTGTGGGTGTCTCGTTGGCCCCGTCGGATATAAATCCACCCGCTAAGAATCAACAACGCGCTCACAATCATAAAACCCTCGTTGATCCAGGGCCAGATTTGCATTCCCATCCTCCTCGCCGGACCTACCGCCACAAGCCTCCGGCTACCATCGCGAAAAAGATGCCCGTCATATACCAGAGTGACATGTGAAATGTCCGCTTGGCCCAGCGCACTTGAGGCATGTGTTCGCGCAAAAGCGGCACGTGCACCGCGATGAAGCCGAGGCCAATGATGAGCGCGATGACCAGATAGATGACATCGACGACATGCGTTGCATAGAGGGCGATCGAGGCCCCCAAGAGCAACACCGCATAGACCGCGCTTTGCCACTTCGTAGAGCGTTCCCCGCGCACGACCGGCATCATGGGCACACCAGCCCGCTGATAATCATCGCGTTTATAGAGCGCCAAGGACCAAAAATGGGGCGGCGTCCAGAGAAAGATGATGAGAAACATCAACCAAGCCGCTACACTCATGTGTCCGGTCACGGCAGCCCACCCCACCAACGGCGGAATGGACCCGGCAGCGCCCCCGATGACAATATTTTGCGGGGTCCGGCGCTTTAACCAGATGGTATAAATGACGACATAAAACAGAAAGCCAATTGTCGTCCAAACAGCCGTCAAGCTATTGACGCGCCACAGCACCAGCGCGATGGACGCCAGTTCAAGCCCGATGCCCATCCAAAGCGCCTGCTGCGGGGGAATTTTCCCAGTGACCAATGGCCGGCGGCGCGTGCGCGACATCACGGCATCAATGTCGCGGTCGTACCACATATTTACCGCGTGTGCGCCGGCGGTCGACATGGCCAACCCCAACAGGGCAAAAAAGGTGAGCCCCAAGGGCGGGATGCGGCCATCTGCGACCACCATGGCACAGTAGGCGGTCACCACCAACAACGCAATAATGCGGGGCTTGGTCAACGTGAGGTAGTCGCCCAGAGTCGCCCGCGACGCCTGTACTTCTTCTACTGCATGTATCACATTCGTCCCGCCTCAGTCCATGTTGTCGGATTAACTTTACTACATGACATCCAAAAAAGTAAGGACACGTTCTGTCAGGTTCATGCTGCGCCCGCCAAAACGTGTCGAAATTAGAGAGGTTTGAAGGCTTCGAAAGGATTGTGGCATGCGCGGCAATAGTAGAGGCTCCGGCACGAGGTGGAGGCGAACAAATTCTCCATGGCGGCGTCGCGGCTCCCACAAAATGGGCAGGCGACATCGCCGAGATCCTTACCAGGGGGTGCGATGCCGGACTGTTTAAGCGCCTCTCGCCCTCTCTCTGAGATGCGATCGGTGTGCCAGCTGCCACTCAGATTCAGATCCACCGCCACCCGGACGTCTGGAAAGGCTGCCGCCAGGCGCGACTCCGCCACCCGCTGAATGATGGTTTGGGCGGAGCACCCCACGAAGGTCGGAATGAGCGTCACGTGAACCACGTGGTCCGAGGCCTTGACATCCCACACCATGCCGAGGTCCACGATGTTGACGGCGCGAATTTCGGGATCGTGAACCTGCTCCAGTACCCGATAGACGTCCTCCTCGCCAATCATACGGTCATCACCTACCATTTTGCAGTGGGATCCAGCCGGTACACCTCAGAGAGTGTGCTGAGGGCGCGGGCCAACTCGGGGGTATGCTGGCCCTGTCGTCCATCCAAGGGCTTGGCTGCTTCAGGCCGATGGATGCGGAGCTCGCCAAAAAATGTGTCCACCTGATCCCAAAAGGCGCGCTTGGCCTCATCCACACCACTGAAAATCCCCAAGTGCTCTAGCGCTGTCTCCGCCGGTCCAACACTCGGCAAGTCCCCGAGCCACTGAAACGCCTTAGCGGTGGCGGCTTCTAATTTCTGCCGGGAGACGGAATCATGTCGGGCCATGGTCCGCATCCAAAGTTCCTGATGCGCGCGATGGTAGCGCTTCTCGCTCAAAATCTTCTCGCTGGCTTCCGCTAAGGGGAGATACCGGCTGGTTTTGAGCGCCTCAAGCCGCGCCATTTCCCACACATCGTGGAGATAGTGGCGCACAATGGTCCAATCCCAATCAAAATGCGGGGCAGTCAAATAGTCGGCCCCTTCGCCATTGGGCAATTCCAGCATGACGGCGTTTTTCCGCTCCCGAGCCTCCCGCAGCGAGGCCAAGTCGTCCGCCCGCCCCATCCCTAACTCCTCCAACATGCGAAAGTACCAGGCCGCGTGCCCAATCTCCTCTTGAGCGATGGACCCAAAGGCTACATCTTCTTCGATATGGGGGGCGAGGCCGAGCCACTCCTGATCCCGGTAGCCGATCACCAGATCATCATCGGCCAGTTGAAACAGAAGGTCCGTCAGCGGCTTAAGCGCCTCGGGGCGGTTCTTGACCTCGTCACTCGTCCACCGTTCCACTTGCTTCGCCCCCCTTCCCCATGGGATGCTCCCGATAATGACGCCATTTGTCGCGCAAGTACTTATAGTCGTCTGTGGTCCGATAGTTCTTGGGCGTCTTGCCGAATCCGACGCGATCCTTGAACCCCAGCTGATAAATGTGGTCGCGTCGCACAACCCACAGACTTTGGTAGCCCTCTCGGCGAAAGAAGTTTTCCTCCGCTAGCGCCAGCGCCATATCCGGCGATGACGCGAGCACGTTGAACACGTGCACGTGGGGACTCATCGAGTCCGATTGGGCAAAGACTTCGTAGACATCAAAATCCAACCGCTCCATGGCCATCTCCCCCTTAGACCGCCCGCGGCGAGCGGGCAATCATCGCGCGCACCCATTCGCCTTCCTGATATGTGGTCGAGCGCAGTCCAAGACGCGCCTCGGAGCGCGGCCCATGGTTGTTGACAATCTCCCGGAAGAGATTCCAATCGGGCTGCTGATAGGTCCACTCCTTCGTTTGGGGATCTTGTTTCAGCGTCGGATCCGGGATGGTGAGTCCTAACGACCAGATGCGGTGCACATACTTCGTGAAAAACTTCTGGCGCAGCTCCTCATTAGTCTTGGAGCGAATTTTCCAGCGAATGTTGCGCAGTTGGTTGGTGGACAATTGGCTTTTTTCTGGAGGGCCAAAGAACATCAAGAGCGCCGGCCACCACCGGTTTAATGCATCCTGCAGCATGGCGCGCTGCATGGGAGTGCCTTCGGCAAGCGCCATGCAGATGCTTTCGCCGTGTTGAATGTGAAAGCCCTCTTCCTCGACGATGCGGGCCAATGCCCGAGCATAGGGCGCATAGGAGCAGCTTAAGGACATACCTTGGGTAATCACGGCGGCGCCATCGACCAACCATCCAATGATTCCCGCATCCGCCCAAGTGGGCGTGGCCATATGAAAGACGTTATGATACTTCAAGCGCCCAGTGAACAAATCCTGCATGATGTCTTCGCGATTCTTCCCCCAGGGACGCATCAAATCCTCAGCCACCCGAATCAGCAATTGGCCGTGTCCCACCTCATCCTGCACCTTGGCGGTAATCGCCAAGCGGCGGTATAGCGTGGGAGCGCGCGGCACCCACTCTTTTTCCGGCAAAGCCCCCATAATCTCACTAACGGCGTGCATGGCAATCAGCCGCACCAATTGATTGCGGTATTCCTCCGGCATCCAATCGTCGGCCTCAATGCGATCGCCGCGGTCAATCCGTTCCAAGAAATAGGCTTCCTGGTCAGTCAGCACGTCTTCTGGCACCTGTGTCCCCTCCCGAAACCAAGCGTTTGCTTTCTTAATCTTAGATTATGTTCACGGCGCTGATGTGTCAATGGCGCCCAGCACCCGTTTGACCAAAATGACGTAGGCCTCCGCCACCTGCTCAGCCGTTAACCGCCCATCAGGGCGAAACCAGCGAATCATGCCATTCAGCGCCGACAATATAAAGAGTCGCGCCATGGTTTCGTCCGGCACCTGAAACGCGCCGCTGGCCATGCCTTCTTCCAGCACTTGATCCCACCATCGTTCGTAGTCGCGCCGCAATTGCCGCGCTTGGCGCCGCGTCGCATCGCTTAACTGGTTGTCATCGTCCAGGTAGACGCGGGCCCAGGCGCGGGATGCGCCAATCACTTCCAAATGAGCTCGGATCATCCGACCTAATTTTTCGGCCGGCGCCAACCCGGCATCGGCCCAGGGCCGCACCGCCCGGCTGAAATCGTCCGCGGCACGTCGCACAATCTCGAGATATAGGTCCTCTTTGGTGTCAATGTGGGCGTAGAGACTCCCAGACAAGACGCCGGCTTCTTCGGCGATGTCGCGCACGGTGGTGGCGCGAAAGCCTTTCTCGGCAAAAAGCTCCGCGGCGGCCTCGATAATGGCGTCACGCCGACTCCTACGCGCCACTGGAAGTTCCTCGCACCAGCTGCTTGACGGCCTTGACACCGTCAAAGGCCTCTTCCACCGTATTGGCCACCAGCGTCACATGCCCCACCTTTCGCCCGGGCCGCATCTCCGTTTTGCCGTACCAATGCAGCGCTGCGCCGGGCACATTAAGCACCCGATAGACATCCTGATACCCATTCATAAACGACTCGCCCATGAGATTAACCATGGCGGATGGGAGCATGAGGCGCGGCTCGACGACCGGCCATCCCGCCACCGCGCGCATATGCTGGGTAAACTGAGACGGTGTGGCCCCCTCGATGGTCCAGTGCCCGGAATTGTGGGGACGCGGCGCCATTTCGTTGAAAAGCACGCGGCCGTCTTGATCGATAAAGAACTCCAACGCCATCACCCCCACCAAATCCAATCCGGCCGCCATCGTGCGGGCCTGTTGGCGAACCTCAAAGGCCAAGGTCTCATCCATCGGCGCTGGAGCCAGGCTGTAGTCCAAAATGCCGTGGGCGTGATGGTTTTCGGTCACCGGATAGGTCACTGTCAACCCCGCTTGGTCGCGTGCAACCACGACCGATACTTCTCGTTCAAAAGCGACCCGCTGCTCGAAGATGAGCGGGCGCGTGCCGCCCTGAAGGCTCTTGAAAGCGGCAAGTGCCTCATCGAGAGACGATACCGGCTCCTGGCCTTTTCCGTCATACCCGCCTTCTGCCGTCTTGATGATGGCCGGAAACCCAATCTCTGCGGCGGCACGACGGACATCCGACTCCGTGTCCAAGGCGCCGTAAGGCGTGGTCAAAAGCCCTAACCGCCGCGCGGTATCCTTTTCGCGGAGGCGATTCTGACTAATGTACAAAAGCTCAGGGGGCGGAAACACCGGGCGTACCTCATTAATCGCCCGCACCGTTTCGACGTTGACATTCTCAAACTCGTAGGTGACATGCTGGACCTGTTCGAGGAACTCCGCCAGAGCTTGGCTGTTGTCGAAGGAGCGGGCGATGGCCGCATCCGCCGCCTCGCCGGCGGGTCTCGGCGACGGGTCCCATACGACGGTGTGAAGGCCCATGGCCCGACCTGCCAGCGCCATCATCCGCCCCAATTGACCACCGCCCATAATGCCAATCGTTCCGCCGACCGCTACGATTCGGGTTGCCACCGCTGCACTCTCCCATCCTGTTCTAATACACTTTCTTGCATGGCTTGGCGATATTCGATTAGACGCTCCCTCAATTCCGGATCCTGCACTGCCAAAATACGCGCAGCCATTAGGGCGGCATTGACGGCCCCCGCTTTGCCGATAGCCATGGTGGCCACCGGCACCCCTCCGGGCATTTGTACAATGGACAATAGGGAATCCAGCCCATTAAGCGCCCGACTGGTGACCGGCACCCCGATTACCGGCAACAGTGTGGCGCTCGCCATCATCCCGGGAAGGTGAGCAGCGCCGCCAGCGCCGGCAATGATGACGGAAAAACCGTCCTGATGGGCCCGCTCAGCCATCTCCAACATGCGCTGGGGCGTTCGGTGCGCGGACAGCACCCGTGCCTGATATCCAACCTTCAGGCGATCCAGCGTCGCGGCACAATGCTGCAGTGTCTCCCAATCAGACTCGCTTCCCATAGCCAGTAAAATCATCCGTTTGCCAACACCCTCCTCACCGGCTGGAATATCCTGCTCACTCGGCCAGCAATCCCCACAGGGGGCGCCGAGGCACACTCTCAGGGCTAAGCATAGAGTATTTTGCTAGCGGAACCAACCCACGACTTAAAGGAGGACCCTAACTATGTGCGGCATTGCCGGTTGGATCGACTATCAACGCAATTTGGTGCATGAGCAGCGCCAGCTGGAGGCGATGGCGCAACCCATGACCTGCCGCGGTCCGGATGGCAGTGGCACATGGATTTCGCCTCACGCGGGATTGGCCCATCGGCGGCTGGTGGTCATTGATCCCGAAGGCGGCATGCAGCCCATGTCGCGGCGCTACGGCGACACCGTCTACACCATCGTGTACAACGGGGAGCTGTACAACTTTCAAGAGCTTCGGGAGGAACTCCAAGCCTTAGGCTATACGTTTCAGTCCCGCTCCGACACCGAGGTTCTCTTGACCGCCTATATGGCGTGGGGCGAGAATGCGCTCGAACGGCTGAACGGCATCTACGCCTTTGCAATCTGGAACAGCCGAACCCAAACCTTGTTCATGGCTCGTGACCGTTTGGGGGTTAAGCCGCTGTTTTACACGAAGAAGGGCTCGACGTTGCTGTTCGCTTCCGAAATAAAGGGGCTGTTGGCCCACACCTTGGTATCGCGGCGCGTCAATCGCGACGGGCTGGCGGAAGTGTTTGCGCTCGGTCCATCGCGCACACCGGGCCAAGGCGTTTTTGAGGATATCGAAGAGCTCCGCGCTGGCTGGTCCCTGGTTCACACCCCCACGGGCACCCACACCAAGCCTTATTGGCAGTTGACGGCTCTGCCTCATGAGGATGATCTGGACACCACCGCACAGAAAATTCATGATCTGCTCCAAGACGCCGTCGAGCGCCAGCTGGTAGCGGACGTTCCCGTGGTCACTCTGTTATCGGGAGGGCTTGACTCAAGCATTGTGACGGCGATTGCATCTGGGGCATTTCGGCGCCAGGGAAAAGGGCGGCTGAAGACCTTCTCCATTGACTTCAAAGATATGGAGCGCTATTTCCAGGACAATGGATTTCAGACTAACATGGACGCCCCCTGGGTGAAGCGCGTCTCAGAACATCTCGACACCGAGCATATTCGGGTGGAGTTGGATACTCCGGATCTGGATCGGTATCTGTTGCCCGCGCTGCGCGCGCGCGATTTGCCCGGGCACGCAGATGTGGACACCTCGCTATTGGTGTTTGCCGGACACATCAAGCGCGAGGCCACGGTAGGCCTTTCAGGGGAAGCGGCCGACGAGATTTTTGGAGGCTACCCATGGTTTCATCGCCCGGATGCGCTGAGCGCCCACACCTTCCCTTGGTCTCTCCGTCTGAAGGACCGAGTCAGCGTCCTCGACGACGATTTTCTGCACCACATTCAGCCGTTTGACTATGTTGACGCCCGTTATCAAGAAGCGCTGGAGGAAGTTCCCCACTTGCCCGATGAAAGTCCCGAAGAGCACCGCATCCGCGAAATTGCCTATCTCAGCATCACCCGATTTCTGCCCACGTTGCTGGACCGCAAGGACCGCATGACCATGGCGCAGAGTCTGGAGGTGCGCGTGCCATTTTGTGATCATCGGCTGGTGGATTATGTCTTCAACATTCCCTGGGAGATGAAAAATTACCAAGGGGTGGCCAAGGGCATTCTCCGAAGAGCGGCGCGAGGCTGGCTTCCGGAAGAGGTGGTAATGCGGCGGAAGTCCCCCTATCCCTCGACGCCCAACCCCAGCTATTTTGCCGCCATGGCCAACCGCATGCTGGAAATCGTCAACGACCCGGGTGCGCCGCTGCGTCCTTTCATCAACCGCCAGCGCCTGGCCGACGTCATCAAGGCCGGTCCTCAGGCGGACCAAATCCCCTGGTTCGGCCAGTTGATGGGAAACGCGCAGCTGTTTGCCTTTCTTATTCAGGCAAACGCCTGGCTTGACGAATACCGTATTGAAATTGTCTAGATGCGCCGAGAGGCCGCAATGAGAGCGTGCAATCCTCTCATTGCGGTTTCTCTCTGGCCTCATTTTGTCCCTGGCTGCAGTTCCGGGGCCAGCAACAATGGTTCCAAATACCGCACCGCCCGCCGCCCCTCATCCCGAAGCCAAGAGAGTCCCGCCATCCCAAGCGGAATGGCAACCAAGTCGGCAAGCTCGCTGTTCTCTTGCTGCGCCTGAAAGATGTGAAATTGGCGGCGAACCTCGTCGGCCGTCGCCGTAAGCTCGGCCTTCACGGCAATGGCGGCACTGCCATCCCGAACATCCTGGGTGTAGCCGACCACGGCAACCTCCCGGGACAAGTCCGAAGAGGTCAAGTTGAGGCCGGTCTCCTCCCGCACCTCACGGAGCGCCGAGGCCACCGCATCCAGGCGTCCCAGCGTCACGTCACTCGGATCGGCTGACCCGCCGACCGCCTGCACCCACCCCGGGCGGGTGGTTTCGGGCCCCATCACGGCCGCCATAAGAAATCCGTCCCGGCTGATGAGGCATCCGGCGGCAAACACCACGCGCACGTAAAAGGGATGCCTCGGGTTTAGTGTACGGGCACTATAAAGAAAATGGGCATAGTCAGTCCATCGGGTCTGGAGTACTGGGCCTTGGGCGGTATTCTCGGCGCCGACCAACGAAAGCACCGGGCCGCGGAAGAAATCGCGCCGCCATGTCTTCCAAGCGGCCTCGACCTCATCCTGCAGCGCTTCCGGGAGATCCCAAGGCTTGTCTTCTACCGCCACCCGAAGATTGTGCGCGGGATTCCAGTGGGACGTCCCGGTCATAGCGAGAGGACATCCCAAATCAGGCCAAACAGCACCAGCAAAAACATGGCGACGCTAAAGATGACCGACTCGGCGTGTAGCTGATGAAAGCGCGGCGCTCCTGCTTCAAGGTGCTGCATGGCGCGAAGCGTCGCCTCCGATGCCCAAGCCAAAAGCCAATTGACAATGGCCACGCCCACCAGTACCCAACGACGCTCATCGCGGCGGGAACCTAACAGCAACAGAGCGCCCAGAATCATCAGCGCGCCAAAGACCAACCCTTCGGCATCATAGACGGGAAAGATCGCGTCCACCAAATGACCGGCCTCGGACGCCGGCAACACCGTGAACACATGCGGCCCGATGCCGACAAACAAAAAGAAGATCGTGCCCAACCAGACACTCACTCCAAGCCGCCAGGCAAGCCGTCCCCATCTTTCCACCAAAGCTCCTCCTGTCTTGACCATGCCACCTCGATGCGCTACAACAGACAGGATAGACTAACCGGGCGCCAGACAAAAGGCGACGCCGGTTCTGCTGGGGGTAAATATGCTTTCCGAAGCCCGATATGTTCATCTATCCGCCGATGCGCCGGTCGACGAGCTGGCGCTGTCCCCGGTATTGGCGGAAACGGTGGCGCGCTGGAGTGCGGATCGCGAGGCGGCCGCAGTTGTGATTCGCCATCAGCGACCCTACATTTTACTGGGTCCGAAAGACCGCCGCTTGCCGCATCTTCCAGACGCGGTTCAATGGCTCAAGGACCAAGGCTATCCGGTTTTCATGCGCATCGGCGGCGGCTCCGCGGTGTTGTTGGACGAGGAATGCCTTAGCTTTGCCGTGAGCGAACCCTGTCGGGATTTCACGGTTTGGGAATCCAACTTTCGCCGGCTCGCAGCCGGCGTCATTGATGGACTAAGAACCCTGGGCATTGATGCCGGATTTGGTCGGGCGGTTGGCTCCTATTGCGAGGGACCGTATGATCTGGTGGCCTCCGGGCAAAAGATTGCTGGCATCGCCCAAGCCATTCGCGGGGGTTTCGCGTTGGTCAGCGGCATGCTTTTGATTCGCCAAGATCCTTATGCAACCACCCAGCTTTTGCAAGAATTCTATCGCCGGGCCGGAAGTGATTTGGTGCTTGACCCCTTGGCGGTGACGGCATTAAATCGGCTGCCCCAGATGCAGCAGCTTTCCACAACAGCTGTGGAACAGGCGTTGGAAGCCGGCTTTTCCCTACACTATCGCCTTCGGCCCGAACCGCTCAGCGAAGCCGAGCGGCAGTTGGCTGCATCGCTCTTGGACGAGCGGCAGTTGACCGGGGCCGGAGCCTAACTTAGGAGGACTCAGATGCAAGCGATTATCAACACGGAAAAGGGCCGCATGGTTTTGGATCTCTTTCCTGGCGAAGCGCCTGGCACGGTGGCCAACTTTGCCAAATTGGCCCGCTCAGGATTCTACAACGGCCTCACCTTTCACCGCGTCATCCCCAACTTTGTGATTCAGGGCGGTTGCCCGCGCGGAGACGGCACTGGCGGCCCCGGATACACCATTAAGTGCGAAACCGACAACAATCCGCACCGCCATGTGCGCGGAACCTTATCCATGGCGCATGCCGGCCGCGACACGGGGGGAAGTCAGTTCTTCATCTGCCATAGCCCTCAGCCTCATTTGGACGGAGTCCACACCGTGTTTGGACAACTCACCGACGGGTTCGAGGTGCTGGATGCCATCCGTCAAGGCGACCGCATGACCACCGTCGAGATTGTCGAATAAACACGAGAACGCCGTCTTTTGACGGCGTCTGTCGTGTTGAAGGTGTTGCATGCGTCGCGATGGGCCTCCCATGCCCTCCCGCTCACATGCAACACCTTTTTATCTCGGTTCCTGACCCGCATTGTCTCCATGCCTGGACAGGTATCGGTCAAACCAGTTGATGATGCTGTTGAGCCGATAGATGCGATGCCAGGGCTTTCCCGACCGGCTCATTCCGTGGGACTCGTCCGGATAGAGCAGCATTTCCACCGTCCGTCCCATGTACTTCAGGGCACTGTACAACTGTTCCCCTTGCTCAATGGGCAACCGGAAATCCTTCTCTTGGTGCTCGATGAGAAGCGGCGTGCGAATGGCTGAGGCATAGCGTAGCGGCGACTGTTGCCAATATGGTTCAGGATCCTCCCACCAGGGCTTTTCCCCATACTGCGGCACGCGGAGAAATCCCAAATCGCTCGACCCCATCGCCGAAAAGCGATTCACCACCGACCGCATGGTCACGGCAGCAGAAAATCGCGTGCTGTGGGAGATGATCCAGTTGACCATAAATCCGCCGTAGCTGCCCCCCGCGACCCCTAAATGGGTCCTGTCCAAGGACGGCCAAGCGGACAGCGCCGCATCTAGTCCGGCCATCACATCACGGTAGTCCTTGTCTCCCCACTGCCCCATAATCGTACGGCAGAATTCGGCGCCATATCCGACGGAACCCCGGGGATTGGTGTAGACCACCGCATAGCCATGGGCGGCCAGCGATTGAAACTCATGATGATAGCGGTACCCATACATCGACATGGGGCCCCCATGAACTTCCAACACCACCGGATGCGGGCCGTCGCCGGATGGCAAGAGACACCAAGTTTGAACGGCGGTGCCATCGGCTTCGTGAGCCACGATCTCTTCAACCGGCCGAGGGCCGTCGCCGTCCCCCCATGGGGCAGGCGCCCACCGGACCGGATTGGCCTCCCCGTCCAGACGCGCCAACTGCAGACCCGATGGATGCGTGGGATCGGTTACCACGAGACAGACCTGGTCATCTTTTACGGCAAAGTCCAGCACGACCTGCTTGGCGTCAAAAAGCGGCCGCACCTCTCCGTTCTCGCCAAAGGCGGCCAAGGTCACGCGCCCATGGTCGGAAAACGTCATTACGGCCATGTCCCGCCACTCTATGGGACGAAGACGGGTAGGCGGAGCAACGTCGGCCCCACTGGCGTCGCCTACCGGCCGGTCGGTGCTGTGGCTCAAGTTGATCCAACGCCCATCGCCTAAGTCGAGGCGATAGAGACTGGTGTTGCCATACCCCATTTCCGCGAGCACCGAGCCCGTAAAATAAAGGACCTGCTCCTCGCGACCGACCGCCAGGTTCTCAATGGCGAGTTCCGGTTCGGCGAGGATAGTCTCGGCCCCTTTCTCCGCGTCCAGCGATACGATCACCGTGGCGGACGGGTGGCTTTCTGGACGTGAATCGTACCGGCGCACCAACGTCCAGAGCATCCCATCATCCGCCGCCAGCACCGGATGGCTGTAGTTGTCAAATCCCGAAGTCAAGAGTGTGGGGCGTCCGGTTTTTACCTCCACCCGCACCAGTTGATCACGCCCCTGGTCGAAAAATCCTTGCCCATCCAGTTTGTAATACTGATGCGTGATGCGTTTGACCCCACGCGTGTACCATCGTTCCCATTCTCCGTCCGAGGCGTCCTGGCGCGGTTCGGAGGGAGGGTGCTCCGCCTCCAGCAATCCATGCTCGACGTGGGCCACCACAATCATAAACTCTCCGTCATGCAACCAGGCGAAGCTTTTGACGCCGCCTTGAATGCGGGTCACTTGCTCGGCCTCGCCCCCCGACAGAGGAAGCCGCCAGACTTGCGAGCTGCCTGAGCGGCGGCTCAAAAACCCCAGCCAGGTGCCATCCGGTGATGGCACGGGAAAGGTATCGCCTGGTCCCAACGTGATGGGCGCCACCGTCTCGTCGTCGAGCATCATCCGCATGATCCGGCTGTGGGAACAATTCTCCCGCTTGTCCAACCAACTTTCCACAAAATAGAGTCGGGGCCGAACCGGATCAAAGACCGGCATGCCCCAGGTGCGAATCTCCCACAAATCTTCGACCCGCATAACTACCCTCCTATAGAAAGGAGGCGGAGCCAGCACAGCTCCGCCTCACCGCCTTCCCTATTTTTGCTGCGTCATGACGCGAATATCCTTGGGTGTCACCGGCAACGTGTCCACAAAGCTGCCAAAGGGCGCCAAGGCATCCGAGATGGCGTTGGCCACGGCTGCCGGAGCTGCAATCAACGATCCTTCGCCCATTCCCTTGATGCCGCCCTCGCCATCCGAGGGAGTTTCCAGATGCTCAACAGCGATGCGGGGAACGTCCGTGCTTTCCGGCAGCAAGTAGTCGAGAAGCGAGGTCGTTACCAGCTGCCCATCCTCGTTGTACCGCAGCGCCTCCAACACGGCGGCACCGATGCCCTGCGCCACCCCGCCATGAATTTGGCCCTCAACGATGGTGGGATTAATCAGTCGGCCGCAATCGTTCACGACCGCATAGCGGGTGACCTTGACAATGCCCGTGGCCACATCCACCTCCACCTCGGCAATATGGGTGCCGTTGGAGAATGTAACCGGCCGCTTGGGCAAATAGCGGGCCGTCAACTCGAGCCCAATGGGCAAACCTTCCGGTATCTTTCTCACATTGGTATAGGCTGTTTCGGCAATGGTTCGAATGCTGATGGCACGGTCCGGCACGCCGGCCACCCAGGCCTTGCCGTCGCCCAGCTCAATGTCTTCTTCCCCGGCCTCGAGGAGCGCGGCCGCATACTTCACCAGCCGCTCCCGCATCTGACGACCCGCCACCAACGCGGCGCCGCCACCGATGGGTCCCGAGCGGCTTCCGCCCGTTCCGCCTCCATAGGGCGCGCTGTCGGTGTCGCCATGCAGGATGACGACATCTTCCAAGGGCACCCCCAATTGGTCAGCCAGAATTTGTGCCATGGTGGTCTCGTGCCCTTGACCTGAGGGGCCAAGCCCCAGGGCGGCCGTCACCTTGCCAGAGGGCTCCATTTTAATGGTGCAGGATTCGTAACCGACCGAACCTGCTTCCGATGAGGCCATGGCGGTCGGCTCCACGAAGACCGAAATGCCGATGCCAAGATGCTTGCCCTGAGCCCGCGCCTTGGCCTGGCGTTCCCGAAAGTCCTCGTACCCAATCAGATCCAAGGCTTTTTCCATCGACTCTAGATACGAACCGGCGTCATAAATCATGCGGGCCGCGTTGCGATACGGAAATTGCTCGCGGCGAATCATGTTGCGCCGCCGCACTTCGGCCGGATCCAGATTGAGAGCCCGTGCAACCCGCTCCACCACCCCTTCTTGAATAAAGGAGGCAATCGGGCCCCAGACCCCGCGATACGCACCCAGCGGAGTCTTGTTGGAGTAGGTGCAGTCAATGGTGGTGGCCAGATGGGGAATATCGTATGGTCCGGTCAACACCCGCGACGCTAAGCTGGTCTCCCCCACGGCCCCGGAGAAGGGATAGGCCGGGTAGGCTCCGCCGTCCGCCATTAAGTGGTCGCGAATGGCGATGATTTTCCCCTGATCGTCGAACGCCACCTCCACATCGTGGATATCATCGCGCGCGTGGACATCGCTTTCCAGCGACTCCAAGCGATCCGACACCCACTTGACCGGCTTTCGCAGTTTCATGGCAGCCGCCGTCACCACAATATCCTCGGGGTAACAGTTGGCCTTCATCCCGAAGCCGCCGCCTACCTCCGGCACAATTACCCGCACTTGGTGTTCGGGAATCTCCAACAGATTGCTAATATCCTCCCGCATCCGGTGCGGCGACTGCGTCGACGCATAGACGGTGACCCGGCCACTGGCCGCATCCACCATGGCGGCGGTGCCGCGCGGCTCTATAGAAACGGCCGTTTGGCGATTGGTACGAAAGGTCGCCTTCAGATGACGGGGCGCTTTTTCGAAGGCTTCCTCGAAGCCTGGGGTGCTGTACTCGTTGTGGAAGAAGACGTTTTCCGCATCGGGATGAACCCGCCGCGGCTTCTCGTCAATGGCCTGGCGCATGTCCAACACCGGCTCAATGGGCTGATACTCCACCTCGACCAGTTCGGCGGCATCCTCCGCCACATAGCGGTTGTCAGCCACGACCGCTACGATCGGTTGCCCCACGTACATAACCTCGCCGTCGGCCAGCACCGGCTGCCCCACCTTATAGGTGTCCCGCTCCCAGAGCAGCACCGGGCAGTCCTGAACGGTCAAAACCGCATGCACTCCGGGATGTTGCCGGGCCCGTTCCACGTTGATGCGGCGTATTTTAGCCGCCGCGTGCGGCGAGCGAACGAACGCCATCTCCAACATTCCCGGCACCTGAATGTCGTCCAGGTAGCGGGCTTGGCCCGCCAAGAGACGCGGGTCCTCCACCCGAGAGACACGCGCTCCCATCATTTGCGGACGCATCGCCTGAGCCATTAGCGGTCGCCTCCCTTCTCCGCAGCCGAAAGAACCGCGTCGACGATAAACTGATAGCCCGTGCAGCGGCAGAGATTCCCGGTCAACGCTTCCCGCACCGTGTCCTCGTCGGGGTGCGGGTTCTCGCGCAAAAGCGCTTCCGCCGTCAACAGCATGCCCGGCGTGCAATAACCGCACTGGAGGGCGTGGTGGGCGCGGAAGGATTCCTGCAGCGGCGAGAGTCCCTGGTCGGGAGTAACCCCTTCGACGGTCACAATCTCATGGCCTTCCGCTTGTACCGCAAACATGAGGCAGCTGCGCGTCGGCTGCCCATCCATCAATACGGTACAGGCACCGCAGACCCCCTGTTCACAGCCCACGTGCGTGCCCGTCAGCCCCACCTGGTGCCGAAGCACGTCAGCCAGCGTCCATCGCGGCGAGACGTCCAAACGGTGCGCTCGGCCGTTTACCTTAAGTTCAATTGAAATGCGCTCCTCCACTGCTGCCACTGCTAGCCCTCCTTCACCGCTTGGTGATAGGCGCGTTCCGCTACCGTCACCGCCAGCGCGTATTTATATTCCTCTTCGGGATCCACGGCATTTTCCTGGGCGAGCCGCTCTAAGGTCTCGCGACGGGCCTCCTCGCTGCCCTTCCAGGCATCCACGAGCTGCCGTTCCGGGCGGGCGGCCAGGCCAAACCAAGTCACGGCCCCACCGGTGTCTCCCACCTCCACGAAGGCCCCCACCAAGGCAAAGTCACCCGGCCGGCGCACCACTTCGCTAAAGCCCATACGCCGTGCCTTAATCGGAACCTCAAATCGAACCACCAGCTCGTTTTCTTCCAGGGCGGTGGTGTAGAAGCCTTGAAAGAAATCCTGTGCCGGGATGGACCGTTCGCCCGTCAAAGAGCGCACCACCACCGTGGCCTCTAGCGCGACCAGCGCGGCCGGCAATTCGGCGGCTGGATCGGCGTGCACCGCGCTTCCTCCAATGGTGCCGCGGCTGCGAATCGCCCAGTGGCCGATGTGTCGCGCCGCTTCTTGCAACACGGGTGGCTTGTGGGCGATCAGCGAATTGGCGAGGAGCTCTTGGTGCCGAGTCATTGCCCCGATCACCAGTTTGCCGTCACGCTCGGATACGCCCGAAAGCTCCGAGAGCCCGTTGATGTCCACCACTGTTTCCGGACGGCTCAGACGAAAATTCATCAGCGGCACGAGACTCTGTCCGCCCGCGATGACCTTCGCGCCCGGTTGATTCAGAGCGGACAAGGCGTCGTCCAGTGATTGAGCCTGCTGATATTGAAAGGGTGCCGGTTTCATCAAGACCATTCCTTTCCCGTTTCACGTACTTTAGATAACGTCCCACTCCCGGGCCAAGCGAGCCAAAGACTCGGGCTCCGCTCCCGCGGTCATCGAATCCACATACCGGCGGGCCATCATCAGGGCTCGAGTGCGGGGCTCAAATCCCGCCGTTACCATCAAGGGATTAATCCAGACCAACCGCTCCGCCCGCGACGCCATAAACTGCAGGGCGGACGCCAACTGTTCCGGGTTGCCGACATCCCAGCCGTCCGAAATAATCGCGACGGTGGTCCGCCGGGATAACAACCGGGGGCCGTAACGCTCATTCCACCGTTGAAACGCCTGGCCGATAGCCGTACCACTGCCCCATAAGCTGGTTTGGCCGTACAGATTGCGGACCGCTTGGCGGTACTTGGACGCCAAATGAGGCGTCAGATCTTCGATGGTGGTGCCAAACGCGAACACATGAACGGCATCTGACAGCGAGGCCAGCCGATAGATCCAAGGAAAATACCAACCAAGATACGCGGCCATGGAACCCGATACATCCCACAGCACGACTACCTGGGTGGGACGACGCGGCGCCCGGCGCCAGATCATCCGCCCATCGGCATGGCCTAACCGCGCCCAGCGTCTCAAGGTACGGCGCCAGTCCACGCGGGATTCAGGTCCGGTAAGCTTCCCATGGCGGGCAGGCCGCACCCATCGGCCGGGCCCACTCCGCCAGCGTATAAGCCACCAGGGAAGCTCATCGGGGAGTCCGGCATTAATCGTCCGTCCCTTTCCCCAACTGGCCCGGGTGCGCCGAAACACGTCTCCCAGTTGATCGCTCTCCTCATCATGCTCTTCCTGCAGTCCCGCTGAGGGCGACTCGACGGCTGGATTTATGACACCCGCCGGTGCTTCATCCAGTCAGGTCTCGGGAGCTACCAGCTCTTCAATTCGCTCCCGGACTCGTTCCAAATCCATCGCGTCTTTAATCACCAGTCCGAGGCTCCGCTCGACCCAGTCTCGGCTCCAATCGGCCTCTTTCAGCGCCGTGGCCCGCGCCCAATCCACACTCTCAGCGAGCCCCGGCGGCTTAATCAAGTCCCAGTCCCTAAGCCTCCGCACGGCCGCTACCACCCGATCTCTCAGATCCGTGCGCAATTCGGGCACATGATATCCGACAATCGCTTCTTCGCGCTGGCGATCCGGCCAATCGACAAAGACATAGAGACAACGGCGTCGAAGGGCGTCGGAAATCGGACGTTGTCGATTGGACGTTAAAACGGTCAAGGGTGGGTGACCAGCCCGGATTGTGCCGTGTTCCGGCAGTGAAATCTGAAAGTCGCTGAGATACTCCAGCAGCAAGGCCTCAAACGCCTCGTCGGCGCGATCAACCTCATCGATTAAAAGCACCGAGTCGGGATGCCGGACCGCCCGCAACAACGGCCGCTCCAATAAAAACTCTTCGCTGAAGGGATCGGTCGCCTGATTTTGCGTCATCCGCACCCATTGGGCATGATAATTCCAGTCGTATAGCGCCTCGTTGGCACCCAGCCCCTCGTAACAGGACAGTCGAATCAGGGGGCGCCCCAGTCCTTGGGCGAGAGCCTCCGCCAGCATGGTCTTCCCGGTGCCGCTGGGCCCTTCCAACAGTAGCGGACGTCCCATCTGACTGGCCAAATCCACCATCAAGACAATATCCTGACTCGCCAGATAGTCCCCTCGACGCAGTATGTTCTCCCATGACGTTTCGCTGACCAATAGACTCCTCCTCGGCAACCGAACTTCCCGTTAGGAAGCCGTCAAGCCTAGTTTGGCGGTTTGGCCAGCCGAAATCAAGAGACCTCAGGATGCGAAAATGGCGGCCGAAATGACCGGCCACCCCATATGTACGTGCGCCTACACGCCTAATTGACGGCGGCGCATACGGCGGCGCTGAGTGAGCCGTGCCCGGCGCGACTCAGTCAGGTACCGCACCCCAGGGGGATACAACCGAACCAACAGAGCCTGCGGAATCATGACCTGCAAATTGCCGCAGAGGGTACACTGCCTTCCCTGAACAACGGTGACGCTGGCACTGGGGCCCTCCACCGTCAAAGGTCCCGTCATCACCACATCTTCCGACCCACAGGTCGGACAGCGCTCGTCAAGCACGTGACTCCCTCCTCAATCTCGCTTCTGTTTTCTGCAACTCCTTTCTTGTTTGGGGGTGGAAATTCCTCCCTTTACCCACACCCAATCCACAGTTTTTTAACACGGTTATCCCCAACATATCCACATAAATCGACAAGCCTGAAGTCGAATCGCGGCGCCTGTTTTACCAGATCCTCCGCCCGCCAACCACCGTTCCCACGACCGAAAGGCCGTGAAAGTCCCTGTGGATAAGTGCGGCGCGTGGGTCCTCCCTCCACAGGGTAAAATCGGCCCAATATCCCTCTCGCAAGAGTCCGGACGGCCGACCGTCGACGACGGCCGCCGCTCGTGTGTAGGCCCAAATGGCTTCCGTGGGGGTCAATGCTTGTTCGGCATGCCAGGGGGGGTCTCCCGGCATCCCCCGGTGAACGGCCGCCCACAATCCAAGTGCCGGGTTGGGGTTGGCGACGGGCGCATCCGAACCAAAGATCAGGGGAATGTTGGCATCCCAAGCATCTCGAAAACGAAACGCCCAGCGGCTTCGGTTCGCTCCCCACTTAACTTCCGCAATCGGTCGATCGACCAAAAGATGCACCGGCTGCATGGAAAGCGCAATGGGGCTCCTCTGAATGATGGCCAAATCCTCGTCGTCGATGAGCTGCCCATGCTCAATGCGAGACCGCATGCCATCGGTCCGCACCTCTTGGCTCTGGCTCAAGACCAGCGACGCCTGGTGAACCGCGCGATCACCAATGGCGTGCACCGCCAGCAACAGTCCCTGGCGACTCAACTCCCGCGCTGGCGCTATCAAGTCTTGGCCCGCTTGGGGGGCCATTCCGAAATTCTCCGGATCATCGCTGTAGCTTTGCTTCATCCAAGCCGTCCCCGATCCCAGCGCGCCATCCAAAAACCACTTGATACCCAAAATGCGGAGATAGGGATTGCCAAATCCTCCCCGAACCCCCAGATCCAAGAGAGAGGCGGCATGCACATCTCGCAAAAACACCCCCGCACGAAGAAGATGCGGGGCCGTCTCCAACATGCGCAAGCCTTGAGCATTCTCAATGGTGGTGACGCCTGTCAAGCCGACGTGCGCGGCTTCCATCATGCCCCGCGCCAAATCCTCTTCCAGGTGGCTGTCATCTTGCGCCATGGCCGACTCCTGGGCCCAAAAGGCCAGCCCTTCGCGCAAAATACCGGTCCATCGCCCATGCCCATCCCGATCACCCTGGACCTGACGGGGATCCAGGTTAAGCTGTTCAGCGGCCCTAGTATTGAGCCAGGCCGTATGATAGTCCCAACTCATGAGGAGAACCGGATGGCGTGGTGCCACCTCATCTAGCAACAATCTGTCCGGAGCCGCCTGCAAGGCGGATCGGTTCCAGCCACCCCCCAAAACCCAGGTGGCCGGTGCCTCTTCCTGCGCGCGCTGGCGAACTTGTCCTAAGATGGCGTCCAGATTTTGCTGCGGGTCAAACCGGAGCCGGCGAAAGCTTCGTCCATAGTCCAAGAGATGAATGTGGCTGTCCCAAAACCCCGGGGTAAGAAACGCCCCTTCCAGGTCTCGGACTTGGTCGAACGACGACTTCTCCGTCAGTAGCGTGTCATTTCCCACCGCCAAAATGTTTTCGTTCTCCGTAATGACAACGGTCACCGACGGGTCCGGACAATGGAAATTGGTCCAAAATATTCGCATCATGTCGCCCCGCTTTAGGCGGGGCCCCGATGCACCCCGCCATCAATATCGATGCTGGTGCCGGAAATGAGCGCTGCATCGTCTGACATCAAAAATACCACAGCCTTGGCAATGTCTACGGCCGTGGGCAGCCGTCCCAACGGCCCGGAGGCCTTGAGCCCTTTGAGAGCTTCCTCGACGGTGGTGGAGTTGAGTCGGGCATAGCCCTGCGCCATCTCATGCAGCAAATCTGTTTCGGTGGCCCCCGGGTTGACGGCCAGTACGCGAATGCCGCGCGGCGCCAAATCATCGGCCAAAATTTTGATGAGTCCTCTGAGCGCCCCGTTAATGACAGTCCCGGGCGCGAGCCGGGGATTGGGATCTTTCCCGGCGACCCCGACAAGATTGACCATCACGCCACCCGGGCTTTGCAGGACGGGCGCCGCCGCTCGCATCAGCGCGAAGTAGCCCCAAAATTTTGTCGCGACGTCCCGCTGCCACACATCCCAGGGCACCGTCAAGGCATGCCCCACCGTTGCTCCACCGGCGGCATTGACCAATCCGTCCAGCCCGCCTAGCGTTGTGAGCGCCTGCTCAACCAAACGTTCTGCCGTCGTTTCCCGACCGTCAATGGAAACGGCCAGTCCCGTCGCATGACCGAGTCTGCCGTCGGACAACAGACGGGCGGCAGCATTGACGCGGGCCGGGTCCCGGCCTACGATGACGACTTGGGCTCCCAAGCGAGTCAGTTCATCAGCAATCGCAAATCCGATTCCCCGGCTTCCGCCGGTGATGAGACAACGAAAATCAGTCCAAGTGGCCAAGCGCCTCCCCCCCATCCCTATCACCCTATGGAACGAATGGCGCTTTCATGCTAGACGAAAAGGCGTCGAGTCCTTGAAGCTCTCGTAATCTCCCCCCACGCGACTTTCTCTCATCCGCGTAACAGGACCGCCCGTCTCTTTTCGGCGGCGGATGCAGGGCTTTGTCGCCAAAAAAGGCCACCCCAAGGCAAGGCAAGTTGAAACCTGTTGGGATAGCCAGATATTCGTCTTTGTTGGGTTCCTCGGGGTTGGGAGACATCTTCCCAAACTCGGAAAGGGGCCATCCTTTCTACTCAGAGACAGCCCCTGCCGCTTAAAACACCGGACGTTCGCGCCAAGTCCCAAATACGTCCTTCATCGCTTGCGCAATCTCGCCCTCAGTGGCTCCCGCGCGAACGCAGTCAATAATCGCGGGCATGAGGGGTGCCGTCTCCTCGCGACAGCAATCGCGCAGGTGGTTCAAGGTGCGCTCAACATCGGCACCGCTGCGCGAATTCCGCCAGGCGCGGACGCTCTCAATCTGCTGACGCTCAACCGACGGGTCAATCTTCAAAATGGGGATTTTCTCTTCCGTCGGCTCTTCGAAGGCATTGACGCCCACCATGATCTGCTCATGGTTTTCCAGCTCTTTTTGGTACCGATAGGAGGCTTCGGCAATTTCCCGCTGGAAGAAGCCGTTTTCAATGCCGTTCAGCACCCCGCCAATTTCTTCGATGCGTTGGAAGTATTCCTCCGCCTGCCGCTCCATCTCGTCGGTCAAGGCCTCGATGAAGTACGAGCCAGCCAACGGATCCACGGTATTGGTGACGCCGGTCTCATAGGCGATAATCTGCTGGGTGCGCAGCGCAATTTTGACCGCCTTTTCGGTAGGTAACGACAACACCTCATCCATGGAATTGGTGTGCAGCGACTGTGTTCCCCCGAGCACCGCCGCCAACGCCTCAAAGGCTGTGCGCACAATGTTGTTCTCGGGTTGTTGCGCCGTCAGCGAGCACCCTGCTGTCTGGGTGTGAAAACGCATCATCCAAGCTTTAGGATTGGTGGCGCCATACTTTTCCTTGAGATGCCGGGCCCAAATCCGCCGGGCCGCGCGGAATTTGGCAATTTCCTCAAAGAAGTCAATGTGGGAATTAAAGAAGAAGGAGAGCCGTGGTGCAAACTTGTTGACGTCCAATCCTGCCGCGATTCCGGCCTCCACGTAAGCAAAGCCGTCGGCCAACGTAAAGGCCAGTTCTTGGGCGGCGGTGGACCCAGCCTCGCGAATATGATAGCCGCTGATGCTGATAGAATTCCATTGCGGCACGTGCTCCGTCGCAAACGCCATCATGTCGACAATCACCCGCATGGATGGCCGGGGCGGGAAGAGCCATTCCTTTTGGGCAATGTACTCTTTTAGGATGTCCGCCTGCAGGGTGCCGCGCAACTTATCCCAGGACACCCCTTGCCGCTCAGCCGCCACCAGATACATGGCCCAGATGATGGGGCCCGGCCCATTGATGGTCATGGAGGTGGAAACTTGGTCCAAGGGAATGTCCTGGAACAGCCGCTCCATGTCCTCCACGCTGTCGATGGCCACCCCCTCCCGGCCGACTTCGCCCAGACTGTGGGCATCGTCGGAGTCCAATCCCATCAGCGTTGGCATGTCGAAGGCCACCGACAGCCCCGTCTGTCCATGCTCCAACAGATAGCGGAAGCGCTGGTTGGTTTCCCGTGCGGTGCCGAACCCCGCAAACTGACGCATGGTCCAGAACCGCCCGCGATACATGTTTTGATGAATGCCGCGGGTAAAGGGATAATTACCCGGCTCGCCAATCGTCTGACTGTCCGGCAAGTCATCGGCAGTATAGGTCTCTTTGATGGGAATGCCCGACAGTGTCCGATATTGCCGGTTGCCGCGGTACGGATCAGCGCTTTCCGAAAAACCCTGCCTGTCCGGCTTTCGATAGTCAACCGCCATAATCGTCCCCCCTTTTAGGTTATTCGTCTTAGGCATGAATCCGATGAATCGCATGCATGGTGTTCAAACGGCTTTGAACATGAGCCAAAGCCACGGCGGTGGTGGACTGCCCGGTTTGATCGGCCTCTTGAAAAATAGCCAACAGAACGTCGTAGATGGCCTCAATTTGATGGCGCACCCGATCGGGATTGTAGCCTTGGATTTCATTGGCTACCTGAATCAGTCCGCCGGCATTGGTGATGAAGTCGGGGGCGTACAAGATGCCCCGGTCCATCAACTCCGTGGCTAAACTGTCGTTCTCCAACTGGTTGTTGGCCGATCCCGCGATGATTTGACAGTGAAGACGACCCACCGTTTCCTGATTAATGACATTGCCTAAGGCGCATGGTGCAAAAACGTCACACTCTGTTTCCAGAACCGCCCAAGGATCGGTCGGTTCAATCCCCAGTTGGGAGCTGACGCGGCCCACCACGTGGGGGTTGATGTCTGCGGCCACCACCTCGGCTCCTTCTTCAACCGCTCGGCGGGCGACATGATAGCCCACCTTGCCCAGCCCCTGGATGGCAACCCGTCGACCCTTGAGCAAGGGGCTCCCAAAGCGGTGCATGAGGGCGGCATGAATGGCCTCCATCACTCCGAGCGCCGTGTTGTCTCCTGTGTCCCCCGATCCTCCATAGGCCGTCGGCAATCCTACCAGATAGCGGGTTTCCTTCCACGAGTGGACAAAGTCCTCTTCCGAGGTGCCCACATCCTCCCCTGTTCGGTAGCGGCCGTGCAAGGTCTCCAAAAACCGCCCTAAAGCGCGAAACAACGCTTCGGATTTGTCCGATGCCGGATCGCCGATGATGACCGTCTTGCCTCCGCCGAAATCCAGTCCGGCAGCGGCCGCCTTATAGGTCATGCCTTCCGATAATCTCAGAACGTCGGTCAAGGCCGCTTCCTCGCTGGCATAGGGCAGCATCCGGCATCCACCCAACGCTGGCCCTAATGTCGTGTCGTGAATCGCGATAATTGCCTTCAAGCCCGAGGCCCGATCGTAATTGAAGATGACCTGCTCGTGGCCCCGACGCTCCATCTCCTCAAATATATCCATAGCTACCGACCTTCGGGGTCGTCCGCTCACCGCCTTTTGGAGGTATCGCTGATGCTCCCCCTATTATAAATCAACCGCCTGCTGGTCGGGATCCCCCGACTCGCGGCCAATGCGCAGCGCAATATCGGCCGATCCGCCTAAGGGCATCACCCACGCCGCCCCGCCCGGGGCCACGTGATCGGGCCAATGGGAGACCGGCTTATCCTCTTTGGTAGGACGCAGCACCGCCACTGGAGTGCCCTGCGCACCTTGACCCATGGGATTGTCACGCATCAGTTGACGCACCAGTTCATGATCTAATCCCGGAGTGGCCGCCAACACCTCGCTGCCCACGTCGTTGACGTCGACCACGGCCGCATCACACCCAAAACGCCGTTTGATCGCGCCCAGCACCTGCTCGGGTTGCCGTGGCGCCAACACGATATAGCGATTATACGGTGGAATGGTGGTGGGCCCGGGTCCATCGATTGACGCCACCCGACGGCCCGCGATGCGATAAAAATCACCCGAGCGCCCAACAAAGCGGTCGACGGCTCCCACCGCGGAGGCCATTATGATGCGAAGACTTCCTACCTCGCGAATGGCCATCTCCATGGTTTCGGCCCGTCGAAAGCCGATACCGTATCCCAACGGACGGACATGACGAGCCAAGAAGCGCGCTAAGGGCCTCGGCTTCACCATTTTCAACAGCACTGCCCGCCCCTCGGCAATGGCCACAATCTTCTCGCTAAGCACCAGAATGTCGCCGGGCTCAAGACGCCCTTCAAGATACGGAGCCAGCGTGTCGACCAGCCGTTCTCCCGGACGCACCAAATGGGTCTTAATCATCCATCGGCGGTACAATGTGCTGTTTGCAACGCGCACCGGCTTTTCCAGCCAGCGTCCAAGATGGTCGTTTCCGCGCACGGTATCACCCACCCGAATCGCTCCCCTTGATTTGAAGACTACTGCACGCTATTCATCTTCAAACCCAGGCGTCACCGTTTCGCGGGTGGATCTCCTTGGCGCCCGTGGCAACGCTCGGAAGGGTAGAGTAGGAGGCCCCTTGCGGGGCCGTCCCCTCATCGAACCGGACTTGTGGTTTTCCCACATCCGGCTCTCCGA
>NZ_JABBVZ010000045.1 GCF_012933365.1 Sulfobacillus harzensis
CGTAGACGGTCGCAGAGGTCCCGGGATTTCACAAAAATCAATGAGAACAACAGGTTTCACACAAAAAACTAAGGTAGCGTGGGGATTAAAGTAAAACAAACCGCGGAACCAGGGCCCCACCGTCGTACGATACTCAAACGGGCCCGAAATGAGGTTATAGCCCAACGTCAACCAGTCGCCATAGCTCACTACTACCAGCAGCACAATCAACGCGAGCCAGTCGGCAGCACTCGTGTGCCGGCGAACCCGTGCGTTGACGAGCCGCCGAACCGTCAAAATGACAAGTCCCGATAAGGTGGCGATGCCCGCCATCCCTCCCAGAAGGATAGCTCCCGTGTGGTACATTTCGGTGGTAACACCGAGGGATCGATAGACACCGATTGGGATGAGGATGCCAACCACGTGGCCGCCGAATGCGGCCAAGATGCCCCAATGAAAGAGGAGCGACCCCCACTGGAGCATAGTCTTTTCAAAAATCTCCGTAGATCGGGCGGCCCACCCAATTTGATCAAAGTTGTAGCGGTAGATAAGCCCTAGCACAAAAATCGTCAAGGTGATGTAGGGTAAAATCACCCAGAGAAAGGTGTTCACCGCACCCGCGCCCCCTCCGCTGCCCATCCCTCAACGTCACCCCGGTGGTAAATGGGAAACGGCATCCGTCGCTCGTCATCAACCGGCTGATGCACGGGTGGAAGTGCCGGTTCAGCCTTAGGAAGCACCATCAGGAGCCAACCGATTAAGCCGTGATACACCGATAATGGGGCGATCGCCTCCCGAATGTGGGCCAGCACGCGGTAGACGCGCTTCCCCAGAGATTCATCGGGAACGTCCGCACACGCTAAATATTCGAGCCATACAGGCAGATAATCCGGCAGCATTCCCTCGACGAGGCGCCACCCATCATGATGGAGCCGCGCTTGCAACCGCACCAATTCTTGGCCGCGAACTCGGTCGTCGCCCACCTCATGGCGTGTGAGATGGAGCGTGCGCTTTTCGCTAAAGTCAAATAAGGCCACGTACTCCGCTTGAAGGTCGGAAACCGTGGATCGACGAAACGCTTCCAGGTTTTCTCGGGCCAGGCATACCCATTTTTCCGATGAAAGCGGTCCTAGCACGTCCTGGGCCTCGTCCAAATCCAAGGCCCAGGTCGAACCCGGGTAGTCCAAAAGGACAGCTCCGACCTTGAGACCAACCCGATCCGGATTTGTGGGACTCCACATGGTGCGATTGCCTCCTATTTCGAGTCATTGAATGAAATGCTGGGGATAAATCCTTTGATCGGGGCAATGGATTCCAAACTACAGGCGCCTTGCTCATAGACCAGGTCGGGATCCGCGTTGCGATTGGCCGTCGGTATGACATAGCGTTCTTGATACTTGGCCACAGCCAGCAAACGAGCCATTCGTTCCAACTCCTCCTTCGTCATTCCGATCTCCTGGTAGAGGCGTTCTGGCACCGACTCATCCGTTTTCAAACTACGCATATGCACCCGCATGGCCCATAGCTTTCCCAATACCTTGCGGATGACGCTGGTGTCGCCGGCCGTCAGTAGATTGGCAAGGTATTCAACAGGAATCCGCATTTGATCAATCGTCGGAAAGATCTCTTCGGGCCCAACCGTGTCTCCATGCGGGATCAGCGAGACCATCGGGCTTAAGGGGGGAATATACCAAACCATGGGCAACGTGCGATACTCGGGGTGCAGCGGCAAGGCCACCTGCCATCGGATAATGAGGTTATATAAGGGCGACCGTTGCGCGGCGTCAATCCACGCATCGCTGATGCCGGCAGCTCGGGCCGCTTCAATGACTTCGGCATCGTAGGGATCTAAAAACACGGAGAGCTGGCTCGGGTACAAGGCCTTTTCATCGTTTACCGATGCGGCCTCCTTGACCCGATCCGCGTCATAGAGAAGCACGCCAATGAATCGCAAGCGGCCGACGCAGGTCTCGGAGCAGACGGTGGGAAGCCCGGCTTCAATGCGTGGGTAGCAAAAGGTGCACTTTTCAGCCTTAAAGGTGTTCCAGTTGAAATAGGTTTTCTTGTAGGGGCATCCGCTCACGCAAAATCGCCAGCCGCGGCACCCATCCTGATCCACGAGCACGATCCCATCTTCGTCGCGTTTATACAGAGCCCCAGAGGGACAGGAGGCTACACAGGACGGATTCAAACAATGCTCGCAGATACGGGGAAGATACATCATGAACGTGGATTCAAATTCCATCTTGATATGCTCTTGCAGGTGGGTTAAATCAGGATCCTGGGCGGCAATCGTAGGTCCCCCCGCCAAATCATCATCCCAGTTGGGACCCCATTGAGGGGCATCCCAATATTCTCCCGTGATGGAAGAAATGGGGCGCGCCACAGGCTGATGCTCACTTAGAGGACTATGCAGCAAACTGTCATAGTCGTATGTCCAGGGCTCGTAATAGTCATCGAGAGCCGGTAAGTCCGGGTTGTAAAAGATATGCGCCAGCTTAGACGCCGGCGGCCCCGCCTTTAGGGTGAGTCGTCCATGCCTAAGCGTCCATCCCCCACGGTAGCGCTCCTGGTCCTCCCACTTTTTCGGGTATCCCACCCCCGGTTTCGTTTCGACGTCGTTAAACCAGATGTACTCTGTTCCGGGACGATTCGTCCAGGTGTTTTTGCAGGTGACGCTACACGTGTGGCAGCCTACACACTTGTCCAGATGCATAACCATCGCCACTTGCGCTTTCACGTTCATTGCCACTTGACCTCCCGCGCTTTCCGAATTCGGACTCTGGTATCCCGTTGATGGCCTGTCGGGCCCCAATAGTTGAAGTCATAGCTGAACTGCGCATACCCCCCAATGACATGGGTGGGCTTGACCATGGTCCGGGTGGCGCTATTGTGATTGCCACCACGGTCGCCGGTTGCGGGCGCCAAGGGTACACCAACCGTCCTATCTTGGGCGTGGTACATGAAGACAGCGCCTTCGGGAATTCGATGGCTAACGACCGCTCGCGCCATCGTGACGCCGTTTTGGTTGAACACTTCAATCCAATCATTGTCGTCAACATCAATCTGGGCCGCGTCACCGGGGCTCAGCCAGACCGTTTGCCCGCCACGAAACAACGTGGTCATGCGCGGGTTGTCCCAATACGTGGTATGAATCCCCCACTTTTGATGCGGGGTTAAATAGCGAACCACGATGGTCTTGTCCTGAGACTCCGGGAGCGAATAAACGGGCAGATCAATGGGCGGCCGATAAAGCGGCAAGGCTTCCCCGAAGCTCCGCATCATGGCATGGTCCAAGTAGAAATGCTGACGGCCGGTCAGTGTCCGCCATGGCACGTGATAATCCACGTTGACCGTAAACGGCGAGTACCGGCGCCCCTCGGACTCCAAGCCACTCCAGGCGGGGCCGGCAATGGACAACCGGGGTTGGGCGGTCAACTCATCAAGCAAGAACATCTCATCCTTACGGGGCAGGGCAATCTCCTTTAAATGCAGACCCGTCACCTTTTCCAACGACTCCCATTCCTCGACAGCCCGACGGCCATTCGATGCCCCAGATAAAATAAGAATGGCGTTGGCAACCTGGTTATCGCGGCTGATGCTTGGCCGCCCCTTAGATGGACCTTCATGGGTCGACACGCCCAAGTTATGCTTAAGCTCTGCATAGGCCGGCTCGCCCGAAATGGTAATACCCTTCGTACCGAAGCCCACTTCGATTTGAGGACCAATGCTAATCATCTGATCGTACAAATGAGGGTAGTCCCGGGGGATAATCACGAGTTTGGGCATGGTCTTGCCGGGTACGGGTTCAACTTCACCCCGAGTCCAATCCTTGACCTCACCAAAAGGCTGGGCCAATTCCTCGGGAGAATCATGGAGCAAGGGCGCCATGACCAGATCTTCATGAACGCCTGGAAGATGGGTGGTGGCCAAAAGCGAGAACTTGTGAGCCAACGCCGAAAACGTGTCCCAGTCGGGGCGAGCTTTCCATGGCGGCGTAATGGCGGGATTGAAAGGATGAATAAAGGGGTGCATGTCTGTGGTGCTTAAATCATATTTCTCATACCAGGTGGCCGCCGGCAACACGATGTCAGCATACAACCCGCTGGATGTCATGCGGAAGTCGACATCGATCCACAGATCAAGCTTTCCTTCGGGCGCTTCGTCGGGAACCTCGATGTCTTTCGGGCGGTAGGGGCTCTCGTCCCCCAACACATGCCCGTCGGCACCCAGCAGATATTTGATGAAATACTCGCTTCCCTTGGCGCTAGCCCCTAAGAGATTGGCCCGCCAGATAAACATAATCCGAGGAAAGTTTTCCGGAGCATCCGGCTCGTGGACGGCCAGCTTCAAGCTCCCGTCCTTCAGCCGTTCAATAACCTGCGACTGGATAGCTTCATGGGATTCGGCACCCCCGTCGCGAGCTGTTTGCACGACCTGCAGGGGATTCTCGTTAAATTGCGGGTACGACGGCATCCATCCCAGCCGGGCCGCCAACGCCAGGGCGTCGGCAGGATGCTGCGCTTCTGCGGGATCGGCAAACGGTGCGAGGAGCTTGGCCGAATCCAACTCCTCAAACCGAAATTGATCGCTCGCGAAATAGAAAAACATTGTCCCCTGCTGTAGGCGGGCCGGTTTTATCCAGTCCCGGGCAAACGCCAGGCCGCTCCAGCCCTCCAAGGGACGGACCTTTTCTTGCCCGACATAATGGGCCCACCCCCCACCGTTGACCCCTTCGCTCCCCGTCAGAAACACGAGGGTTAACATCGCGCGATAAATCATGTCACTGTGATACCAGTGGTTCGTTCCAGCCCCCATCGCGATCATCGACCGGCCCCGCGTCTTTTCCGCATTGGCAGCAAATTCTCGAGCCACGGCAATGACAGCATCCCGGCCCACTCCCGTGATAGCCTCCTGCCAGGCGGGGGTGTACGGGGCGTCGACATCGTCATAGCTTACGGGAGGTTCCCCTTCGAGATTTCGAGACACTCCAACGTTGGCCATCAACAGATCGAACACGGTGGCGACGCGAACGTCTTCACCATCCGCCAAACGCATCCTCTTCACGGGCACGCGACGGCTCAAAACAGTTGGGCGTTCACTCGCAAAATATGGGAAGTTGACGGATACCACCTCATCTGCTTGGCCGACCAGTGAGAGTTCCGGTTCGAGGGGCGTTCCGCCGTCATCTTCCAAATTGAGATTCCACTTGCCACTGCCATCCCAACGGAAGCCCATGCTGCCAATCGGAATGGCCGGGCCATTGCGCCGCTTGTCCCACATGGCCGGCTTCCAGGCCGCATTTTTCACGTCGGGCTCCAGGTCGGCCGCCTCGAGAAAACGCCCCGTTACATACTCGCCCAGAGGGCGGCGGTCGATTCTGACCAGGAATGGCAAGTCCGTGTACTGCTTCACGTACTCTAGAAAATAAGGCGTTTGCCGATCCACATAGAATTCTTTTAAGATGACATGAGTCATCGCCATAGCTAGAGCTGCATCCGTGCCCGGGCGCGGTGCCATCCATAAATCCGCGAACTTCACGTATTCCGCGTAATCGGGACTAATGCCGACAACCTTTGTGCCATTGAGCCGTGCTTCCACCATGTAGTGCGCATCCGGCGTGCGGGTCATGGGCAAGTTGGTTCCCCAAATGATTAGATAGCCCGAGTTGTACCAATCGGCGCTTTCGGGCACGTCCGTCTGTTCGCCCCAGACTTCGGGAGAGGCAGGTGGCAAATCCGCATAGTGGTCGTAGAAACTTAACATTACGCCTCCGAGCAAGGACAGAAATCGGGAACCTGCCGCATAACTCACCATAGACATGGCCGGTATTGGCGTAAAGCCAAATATGCGATCCGGACCGTAGGTCTTGATGGTGTCAATTAACCCGGCGGCGATAAAGGTTTCCACTTCATCCCAGCTGGCGCGGACGAAGCCCCCTTTCCCACGTTGCCGCTGATATTCCCGCCGGGCCTCCGGGTCATGCATCAAGGCATGATACGCGACCACTGGGTCCTTGTGTACGTTCAACAAGGCGCGCCACTTTTCCAGTAGCGTCTGGCGCACGTATGGGTACTTAATGCGTAAAGGACTATATTCGTACCAAGAAAAGCTAGCGCCCCGAGGACATCCGCGGGGCTCGTATTCGGGAAAATCCGGTCCCATGGATGGGTAGTCCGTTTGCTGCGTCTCCCACGTAATGATGCCGTTCTTCACATACACTTTCCAACTGCAGGATCCTGTACAATTAACGCCGTGGGTCGAACGGACCACTTTATCAAATTCCCATCGGCCACGGTATAAGTCTTCCCATTCGCGACTGCGCGGGCTCTCTTCCGTCCACCCCTGATTCAAAAATCGCCCTTTCTTGAGGTAGGCTCCGGCCCGCTTCATGGGACTACGTCGTTCCATTGGCAACCTCCCCCTTAGCACGCGATGCATCCTCTGACATGGAAAACGCGCGCACCAACGCCGATTCCTCATCTTGGAAATGCCGTGCTAACAGCAACAGATACGCCTCCAAACGTGCCATGACATGGCCGTCAACCCCCCGGTGGTAATCGAGGGAGCCGCGCGCCTCATCGAGCCATATCGCCAACAGCTGATGATCCCTCTTAAGTGCTTGCAAGACAGGGGCCAACTCCTTTTTCTGCGCCATAATCACTGGGTACAAGTCGGCCTCTTCCACGGCGGCGTGGGCGTTTATTTTTTGGTCGAGGTAATCGACAACTTCGACGGCGATAGGCCTCGCTGCAGCCGGATCCCGTTTCAGGGCACGCCGTAAAATAGCCATCATATCTTCCAGGTCGGTGAGGGCTGCCTCGTGAATCTTCTGATGGCCCTCTTTTTGTTGTAGTGCCGCCACTTCTCACCCTCCCCAATGCTGGCTAGTATGGCAAATAGCGGAGCGAATATGTAAAAAGCCCCCGACCTTGGCCAGGAGCTGCGTTGCCACACTGCGTCATATTCTGTTGGTTAGCCGTTGGAGGCAATGGTCACCGTACCGACCTCATATTGCAAGTAATCACGAACCGTTTTCCCAATAAAACACTGGTTCCGGGCCTCGTCTGCGGCCTTCTGATATTCGTCCCGTTGCGAAGGGACACCGCCTTTTATGACCGGGTTGACCGTAATCCGAGCAAATCGTGTTTTCGCCGGAAAATCCTCCACGATCCCCGCTGTTTGGATGGTCAGCGAATCGGCCGGCAGTTTTCTTTGGCGCAGCACACGCATTAACGTCCCGCTGTAGCATGCGGTGACGGCGGCGATCAAAAACTCCTCGGGGCTCGCACCCACCCCTTTTCCTCCCATGTTCGCGGGAGCACTATAGACGTACTCGTCCGTTCCCATATGCATTGTGCCTTGACCAGCGTTCCCGACGCCAGACCAGTCTGCCGTCACATTAAACACCAAATCCATGATGTCCTCCCCCTTTCGCCTAGTCGACGACCTTCGCGCCACCTTCCAGGGCACCCGACAACGCCTGAATCGCGCGGGAAAGTGCCAATAACTCGCGGCGGTGCGCTAGGCTCAAATGGTCCAACACCTCGCGGCCGTGGGCGGTTAAATGGATTTCCGTCACCCGGTGATCCTGGACCGATTGCTGACGTTGCACCAGCCCCATCAATTCTGCCCGATTGATGAGCCCCACCACACTATGATTCTTCAACTGAAGAAAATCTGAGAGCTCCCCTACGGTGGCCCAGGCACGCCCTGGAGTCCCTTGGATGGCTAGCAGCAGTTGATGTTGTTGGGGTGTCAAATCTTGTCGTCGAGCCTCTTCCTCGCTAAAGTAGAGGAACGCTCTAAGCTGCTTACGAAATGAGGCCAGGACCTCAAAATCACGCTTTGTCAGAGCTTCTGGATTCTGATCCAAGCGATGGCCCTCTTTCACCAAGGCTCGTGGCGTTGCGGCAATCGCCCGCGCTCTGGAAAAAGTCGAGGATGGCACATCCTTGAGATTGGTGCTTACGACCCGGAAGTTCGCAGCTTGCTCTTCATCAATCGCGTTTTTGCCGGAAACGATGACCACCCGTTCGCCAGCCATTATCCAATCCCTCCCGTGCTCGTTTAAGCCAAACGCCGTGGCCTAATGTCATTATGGAGGGACTACGGGCAATGACTGTGATCGGTATCACCCACGTTGACTTCCATGGCGTCTGTTACCGCCCACCCGCCAATGTCCACTCTTCCAGTTGATCCAAAGTGACAATTTCGATCGTGCCGTGATGCGATCGAATTACGCCGTTTCGCGCCAACTCTTGCAGGGCTCGACTGACCGTCTCGCGGTGGGTTCCAATAATGTGGGCCAAATCTTCATGGGTTAGAGAAATGGAAGGCCCCATGCGACTTGCCAAGGTCAATAGAACGGATGCCACCTGATTGATGATGGGGCGTCCTTGCCGGCCAGACACGGCTTCTTGCACAAACCGCAAACGCTCGGATAAGAGACGGCTGATTTCCAAGCCAAATTGGGGGATCTCTTGATGCAACCGCAGAACCACATCCCGCGCAATCCAGCCCATGACCGTGGGATTTTCGAGCGCCCGGGCGGATGCGGGATAGCCACTCCGGTCCCACAGCCCCGCAATGCCGACAATGTCACCCGCTACCCAAACGCCGGTGGTGGTGAGGGTGCCGTCCGCACCGACACGCTCCACCGCAACTCGTCCTTCCAAGACAATCCAGAGTCCCGTCGTCGGGTCACCTTGTTCGAAAATGCGTTCCCCCACATGATAGCGCCGAGCGATTAGACTTTCCGGCCGGCGGTCCGGCGGGATCCATTGAATCAAAGGCATCTGGTCGATATCCGGCTGCATTCCTCATCCTCCCCAGCCCATTATAGCGCCGGGGCAAAGTACCTACATCTCGATTCGCTTAATCTTGGGGAACAAAATCCACAGCCCAACTGCCATCGGCCATCTCCCGTGCTGTACCTCGGTACCCTCTTTGAGCCAGCACGGCTAACAGCGGCTCCGGCTTAAATGTCGCCCACAGGCGAAATGCTTCACCCGGCGCCAATTCAGTCACGAAGGCCATGATTTTGTCGAACGGCTCCCCGCCCGCTTCTAAAATAGGCCGTACATCCAGTTCCTTCATCACAGATCCTCCTCGTTTTGTTGGCTTAGTGTGTCTAAAAATGGTTAGACACCGCACTACCAACTTCAAACAAATTTGTGCCGGCAATGATCCGGCAGGCCGCCTCCATTTCGGCGGAAGCTCCTTGACAAATTCCCTGAGCCCGCGACCAGTCCATCACCATCGCATGCGGCGGCACCGCACCGCGACGCATGTGCCGCTCAAGTAAAACCCGTACCACGGTCTGCAAGGCGCTTTGAACTGCGGGATCGTCGGTGTAGGCGAGATGGGTGATGCGAACCGGATATCCTTGCAAGTGATAGACCCCTTCGTTAATGCGCGACCGGGCTTCCCAGGCATCATTCACCCACTGAATCGAGTCAACGTGGATCATGGTTAGCGCCTCCCTTGAATGCCTTGAGTTTAGTCCCTTCTCGTGGAGGCCACAGTGACCCAGGTCACACATTTCCATCGACCGCGTTTCCCCTATAGTCCTATTCCGGCCTTCGGTGCGGACCTCTCACCACACGGATGCCGACCCCCAGCAGAAACAGCCAACCCAGACCGGCCAGATACCCCCCGAGGCGCAAGAGCCACACGGACGACATCGTGAAGGCTAGCAGCATAAAAAGAAGTCCGAGACCCACAGCCATCATTGGCGGATACGCGAGTCCAGGCCGCCAAATATCTTGCAAACGCGGCATTTTTCCCTGACCATGCACGTGAGCGTAGCGGTGAAGCCAAATCATGAACGGGACGATTTTTTGAGCAAATCCCAGAAAACTCATCCCTACCCAACCCAACCCATAGGCGATCCAGGCCGGAATCCATAGGTGGCCGGCATGGCCGAAAATGGCCCAGGTGCCCAACACCTCAAAGGCTCCAAGAGCCCCAAGGCTGAGGAGCAGCGTTCGCAAGGCCGGATCCCGCATCGTACGCACGTCTCCGAGTCCGGCGCTGACAATGGCTGCCACGTAAACCAGAAAGCCGGCCCCTTGAAAGAGCCATCCGACAACCCGTAGCACCTCAATGCCAGAAACCAAGCTCACCGCCCAGAGAACAATTGCCCCGTTGGCGAGAGCCCAAGTGACAAACCAATGTTGGGGTTCCCGATGCTTCAAGCCGAACATGGCCCAAAGCCGGTAACTGGTGCCAGAAACCAACAAGCCAAACCATCCTCCTAGAGCAATCGTCATGTGCACGGGTACTTCATGGGGAAAGGACGGATGGCCCGTGGTGTACCGAACCACCAAGAGTCCGCCCATCATCACCGTGAGCAAGAGATAGCCGAGAGCGGTAACAAAAAACCAAGCCGTCACGTTGAACGTCGTGCGCTGGACAAGTCGGCCGCCGACATTGCCGAGGAACAGAAGGATGCCAAGAACAACGCCAACGCCGCCCGTTTCTAAGAGCCAAGACCGACCCGTATATAGTCCGAGAAGAAACCCGATGAGCCCAAGCGTGTAGACACCCCACTGCACGAAGGCGCGATATCCGGGGACGGGGGGGACGTTAAGAAGCACGGGAATAAGCTGATAGAGGGCGCCCATCATCACCATGGTAAACCCAGCGAGTGTAAAGCTATGAACCGCCTCCAGCACCGAACCGGCGCCAACCATGCCCAACAGCAAGGGTCTCGCGACCACAGTCAGGCGCCAGAGGCCCACCAGGATGCCAAAAACCCCCGTTCCCCAAAATAACAACGGCACAAGGAGCGGCGCGGTCTTGTCCGTGTGTGCCCGCCCGACCTTGAGTTGGCGAATCGAGCCCATCCTCACGATCTTGCCGGAGGACCCTGTTTATGACCCGCCCGCATGGCTAACACCACCCCGCCGATCTGCAGGAGAAGCAATAGGGCCGCAACCCCTGCACTGACGCCCACCAGGGCCGGGTGATGAGCCAGGCGCCCCCACACCATGAAGACGGCGCCCGCGCACCCGCCAATCGCCATAATGACGGGAAGATTCTTCGGGTGCATCGCCTGGGCCATAAAGAACGCCTTATACACAGGTCCTGGCAGCCGCTTGGCGACGGCCACTGCCACAATAAAGGGAAGGATCCGCCCTTGGTAGGACAGGATGAGCGTGAAAAATCCCCAAAAGGCTAGGATCATGGCCAAGGGATTCAATTCCATGCTCACAATTGCCGCCGCTAAGAATAGGATCCAGGCCATCCCCACCCCAATAAAGACTCGATCGAACGACTGCGCCTTTCCTTGGCGGAGCACGGCCAGCAATTGGCTTATGGTAACTACGGTGCCGACAACCCAAAGCACCGCTCCCAGGGTTAGTAGACGAGTCGATGTGAACAAAGAGAGCCATGCCAGGACAATACCCGCGCCGACAAAAGCCAGCGGCAAGGCAAACCGAACCCCTTGGGCCTTCGACATCGAGAACATCGGGTTAAGCTTTTGCTGGACAGTAAGCACCAAGATCCCCATCCAGGCCCCCAATGCGGTGGCAATATGCACGCGCAACACCTGGTACTCAGGCCACCACCCCAAAAATGAGGCCGCCATAAATAGCCCCAATACCCAGACCACATTGAACCCCAGTACCGCCGCGGAGATTCCCCAATATACCGCATCGCGGGGTTTCGGGGAACGTCTGAGTTGGGAAATCACCCCACTGCTCCACCAAAGAATGGCGACGGCTAACGCGCTGCCACTAGCCGCGACAACAGGCCACCAATCGTAAGCAAAACCGCAGGCAAAACCTAAGAACCCCGCCACATACAGCGCAAAATTGAACACTACGCGTCGTAATCCCAAAGGCGGCACATCGAAAACAACGGGAATCCACTGATGTAAAATCCCCAAAGCGGTCATGGAGAGAAAGCCAAGAGTGAATAAGTGAACCATCATGATGACCCCAGGCACACCATATGCTCCTTGTGAAACATCCGCCCGATAGCGGAAAAGCATCCAAGCCCCAGCCGCCAGAAAGACGTAGGCCGTGCCCAGATACAGTAGTGGAGCCATGATCCGTGGAGCTTGCGCGATGTTGATGCTGGGCTTATACCGTTCAGTGCTTGATGTCGGATTGTCCATAGCGCGTGCCCTAATGATTCTTCAGAATGCGCACAATAGCCGAGTCGTCCGGTTGGGCTTGGGTTTCATACGGATATTCGTCATCATCCAACTGTCCCAGCAAAAAAACCGGCACCCGATCATTGTGGATTACCAGTACCGTCCCCACGGGGACCTCCTCCAGCTTCGCCAAGGTTCGCTGCATGGGCTCCGGGGGCACCAGTCCCCGATTATCCAGGAAGACTTCCGGGCCCTCGATGGGCGCCTCCGTCGTCGGCGCCTTTGTGTCGGGCGTTGGTGCATCCCTAGTCGGAACAAACGTGGTGACCGTGACCTTCCCCATCTTTTCTTGGGTGACCTGATATCCCCTCCGCCGCATCTGGGAGATAAGCGGGCGGGGATTAAAGGTCGATTTAACGATAAGGCTTTGCCCCGGCTTTAGCTGATTCACCGTGTCCATCATGTGGGTAAACAAGGACAGTCCTTGTTTTATCACGCTCTTGACTTCAACAACGACTGGCTCCTCCATGGTAACCCTCCGATGCGCCATTATCATGCCTATGGGTCCTGGCGATTTTGATGGATTTAGCATATCCCGAAGAGCGGTGTCTCATTGTGACATTGATCACCGGGCCGGGACGGCCCAGTTAAGATACGGAACGTGCCGCGAGTTGCGCCAATCCGTAAATCGCCAGCCCTACGGCGAGGGCCAAGGCGGCAGCCAACAGCGCCGTTAGGGACTCGCGTGTCAAAAGCGCCAAGGTGACCACCGCCGCGATCCCGGAAACGACCACGCCCCATATAGGACGGGAGGCTGATGCTTCTGGCGTTTGCCGCCGCAACCCCAATTTCACCGCGGCCAGTGCCACCATGCAGTATTCAAACAGCCGAGCCGCCACGTTGATGAAAATCAAGTGGGTAAACGTTCCGCTGATAGCCAAGACCGCCACGATGATGCCCGTAACCCAAATCGCCACCACCGGCGTGCGAAACGGCTGCCAAATCATGGCCAGCTGCGGCGGCAGCGCGCGTCTTAGAGACAGGGCATACAGCACACGCGGTGCCGTGAGCGCAACTCCGCTAATCGTCCCAAATATGGCCACGGCGGCCCCCACGGCCATCACCGTCGCGCCCCCGATGAACATGGCTTGGCCCGCGCTCATGAGCGGTGCTGCTGCATGGGCAATATGAGGGTCAAGGCGCTCGGATGCCCATTGAATCAGCATGTAAAAGACCGTCACCCCGGCCAACGTTCCAATGATGCCGATTCCGACCGCCCTCTTGGGATTAGTCATTTCCCCGGCGGGAATGGCAGCCATTTCAAATCCCCCATACGCGAATATCAGAAGCAACACGGCCTGCCCAAAATGGCCGCCTGCCCCGCCTCCCGTAACACTATGATGCGTTGTGACAAGAAACAACCCCCAGACGATTAGTAGAGCCAGGGGAATTAATTTCGCAATGGAAAACACGGTTACCGCACCCTGTCCCCGTCGGACGCCTAGAGAATTGAGTCCGCACAAAAGAGCAAGAATGACAACAATCAGGACATCTTTGAGGCCGTGCAGCGCCGGAACCAATTGGGTGATGTAGCTCACGAGCCCCACGGTTAGGGCAGCCCATCCCAGCACAAAGGTCACCCAACTCATCCAGCCCACGGCAAACCCCGGAAGCGCGCCAAAGGCTTCTTCCGCATACACGTACGGCCCACCAGTCCTCGTCACGATGCGACCGACCGCAGAAAACGCCAACCCGATAAAAATGGCGATAATTCCCGCGGCAAGATATGCCCAAATCGCGGAACGACCCGCAGCTTGGGATACCTGCCCTGGCAGAAGAAATATTCCCCCGCCTATTACCCCGTTGATTCCCAGAAAAAGAACTTCGGGCGTTCGCAACACACGCCGCAATTGTTCTTCCACTCGCCCTGGTTTAATTAGACTTTAAATCTTTGGCGGCTACAAATCAACGCCATCGCCACTCACATCGAAAGGCTTTCCCCCCAAACGTCTGCGGCTGACGACAGTCCCGATGGACACCGCTAGATGCGGCGGTGGGGACGGAAAGGAATTCTGAACGTCGTGACGAATCATACAATTACGCGTTTGGAGGAACTCGTATGACGAAGAAGATTCCTGTCGAGAGACTGAAACCCGGCATGTACATCGCCGACCTGAATTCTGAGTGGATGGCTCACCCCTTTCTTCGCAACCACTTTTTGGTTAAAGAGGAAGAGACCATTCAAAAACTCATTCGAGCGGGCATTCGTGAGGTTTATATTGATCCACAGCGCGGGCTGGATGTGAACGATGCCCCTTCGGCAGAGGAGGTGCAACGGGCTACCGAGACCGCCATCGTTCAGGTCGGCGAGGAAGCCGCCATGCTTCCCCGAATACCAATACGCGAGGAACGCGATTATGCGGCGCAACTGTACCTCGAAGGCGTGCACCTTATTCGTGAGATGATGCAGGATGTACGTCTTGGGCGCCAGGTGGCCGTGCACCGAGTGGACCCGCTTGTGCGCCGAATCGCCGAATCCACAATTCGCAACCCGGATGCCCTGCTTTCCTTAGTTCGCGTCAAGAATAAAGACCTCTACACCTTTCAGCACTCGGTCGCGGTCGGCGCGCTGGTTGTGGCTTTTAGCCATACGGTCGGCTTAGATGTTCGGCAGGTGCATCTGGCGGGGGTCGGCGGTCTTCTGCATGATATTGGCAAGGTCAGCATCCCCGACCACATTTTGAACAAGCCCGGCCGTCTCACTGAAGAGGAATTCGCGGTAATGCGGTGCCACGTGGCAGAGGGCAAAAAGATTCTCGAAGCCGCCCATGGCATTCATGATTTGTCTATACAAGCCGCCTACCAACATCACGAACGCTGCGATGGCTCAGGCTACCCGGAAGCCCTCAGCGCCGCGACCATTTCCGACGCAGGCAAGATGGTCGCTATTTGCGATGTCTATGATGCCATCACCTCCGACCGCGTCTATCACAAAGCTCTCCTGCCCCATCAGGCGGTGCGAAAGCTCTTCGAATGGGCCAACTTCCACTTTGATCCCGACAGAGTTCAAGACTTCATCCGCATGATTGGCATCTATCCAATTGGGACCTTAGTTCTTTTACAGTCGGGGCGTATCGGCATCGTCACCGAGCAACGCTCGACAAGTCTCCTTCAGCCGCGCCTCACGGTCTTTTATGACACCCGCTGGGGCCACTATATTTCGCCGGTGGACGTCGACCTGTCCAGACCCATGGGCCGCGGCGGCGCGGATGAAATTGTTGGCCCCACCACGTCAGAACAATGGGGCATCACGCGATATCCCGTTGCTCCACCCACACCCCAAGAGACCATCCCTTATCGTCTCGATTGAACGAACGGACCGCCTGGCAGACACCCCGCCGATCGAGGATGCCGACCCCGAGCAATTCAAACCAACCTCGAACCCGGCCTTACGTTGGCAATCCGCCTTCGTCCAGAATTCGCAGCACATCTTCTTCATGGTCGGCGTGAGCCCTCGACGCCGCTAAGAAACGATGCATATAGGACAACGTCAAATCCGTGTCGGTCCCTGCAACCGAGCGTTCGAGGGCCACCGCCAGTTGGCGAAGCGTCTGATGCTCCCCCAGCAAAGCGGCGATGACGGCCGGCCGCTTTATGCGGTCCTCGATCCAAGGCTGGTACACTTCGAGTTCTTCCACGGCCGCATGCACCAGAATACGAGCGTCAATCAAATCCAGAAATTCATGGACCACATCGGAGAACATCCCGGGCGCCTCATCTTTAACCTGCATGGCGCGTTCAATGAGGGCGGACGCTTGTTGGTGGGCCGCCTCATGAATGGCATGATGGTTGTCGGCCTTAGGCCCATGTCGCATATAGAACGCCCCTTCCCCTGACAGTCCTTGAGACTCGCTAGCATCTCGCATGTCTATATCTTCCCAATTTTGGGCGCTGGCAATGTGATCTTCGTCACAATGGCCGCGATGAGCTAAGGAACCAGGGCATCCCTCATGGCGGACATAGTCGCCCCAACCCGCCACCAAAACAAAGGCTTATGGCGGGTTCGCTCATCGCGGTATCCGGCCACAGTAGAAGCCGGCTTTAAGCCGCCGCCCGCACACACGTCCAAATGGGCTGGTCATTTTCCGTATGCTAGGATAGGATCAGGTCAGAATTTCGTTCGAGGGCTGTCCACCGGTCAGGGTGCGCGCCGGGAACGTCAAGGCATTACGGAGCCCTCATGTCAGCAGAACTGGACGACGTGCGGACGGCCAGGGGAAACGGAGTAACCGTGGTCGTTGCAGCCGCAATACGCACGGGCCCCTTCCGCCCGGTCCTTTCCCGGCGATAATTGACGCGTACCAAGCCGATAAGGAGGTATGCCCCTTGCTTTCCACCCCCCTCATGAAGACCTTTGGACTCCGTTACCCCATCATTGGCGCCCCCATGGCCGGTGTCGCAGAAGCGCCGTTGGCAGCAGCCATCACGACCGCCGGCGGCCTCGGGATGATTGGGGTCGGCAGCCAGGCGTCTCCCGACTTTATTATTGAGCAAGCCAACCTGGTACGCGATCAGGGCCCCTTCGGAATTGGTCTCATGGTGTGGGCCCTGAAATCTCGCCCGCATTTATTGGAAGCCGCCCTCAGGGCCAAACCTGACCTCATCTCGTTGTCATTCGGAGACCCCACACCGTATATCGAACCGTGCCACCGCATGAACATTCAAACGGCGGTCCAGGTGCACAACCGGCAAGAAGCGCGGCAGGCGCGTGAGAGTGGCGCCGATATTCTCGTTGCCCAAGGAACGGAAGCGGGCGGTCATACGGGACACGTGGCCACCTTCCCCTTGCTGCAAATCGTCCTTCAAGAATCGGACGGACGTCCGGTCGTCGCAGCCGGCGGCATCGCAACTGCCGAGGGAATTGCCGGTGCATTGGCCATGGGGGCCGACGCCGTATGGATAGGCACGGCATTTCTCACGTGCTCGGAAGCCAGGCAACGTGCCTTGGGGCGGGCGCGATTGTTGGAAGCGACAGAGATGGACACCGTGTTGACGCATGTTTACGATCGGATCCAACAGTTGGAGTGGCCTGAACCGTATCCGGGCCGAGCCCTAACCAATGACTTCACAAGTGCCTGGCATGGTCGCGAGGCGGACATGTTGACCACTCCCGGTGTTCACACCGAGTTTCTCGCTCGCCGAGGAGACTACCGCATTGATTACTTATATGCGGGGCAGGCCATCGGCTTAGTGAATCGGGAGGAACGTGCGGCGGATTTAGTTGCCCGGTTGGGCACGGGGGCCGAAACGCATTTTCGTCAGCGCATGAAGAACATCATGTCCGATTAAAATTAGGCAATATGTCGTTATAAATGAAGGGAAGGATCTCCATGGAATTCACCCGTTTCAACCGCACCACGCGATTTTTGGATCCACGAGCTGATTGGAAGGAAACCACCATTAACAGCGAGATCCGTTTAGATCCGCTCACGGGATTCAGCGGCCGGATTGCGCACTTTGGATCAATCGCACGTCCGGTGGTGGACTTGGACGCATTAAGCCGGGCGTCATTAGAACGTGGATGTCCCTTTTGCCCCGAGGTAATTGAACAGGTCACACCCCAGTTTCCCCGAAACATTGCCCCGAATGGCCGATTTCGACGCGGTGAGGCGCTGGTCTTTCCCAACCTCTCGCCCTATGACGCTCATAGCGCCGTCGCGGTCGTGACTCACGCGCATTTAGTCCCGACCAGTGCCTTTACTATTGATCACTGGGTCGATGCCCTAGCGGCCTCCATCGCGTATTTCTCTGCCGTTCACCGCGCAGAACACCACATCGGTTACGGACTGATTGCGGGAAACTACATGCCTATGGCCGGCGCCAGCCTGCTACATCCCCATTTGCAGATTTATGCCACGGAACGGCCCGGCAATTGGCTTCAAGCTCAAATTGAGGCTTCGACCCGCTATTACGATGCCCACCATCATCTGTTTTGGGAGGATTTGTTGTCTGAGGAACGTCGCTTACAAGAACGCTACCTCGGTGCCACAGGTTCGGTCGAATGGCTGGTGCCGTTCGTTCCCTTAAGCTTTATCGGCGACATCGAAGCTCTTTTCCCGGATCGGTTTTCAATCCTGGACTTAACGGAAGATGATCTCCGCGCCTTTGCCACGGGCCTTCAGCACGTGTTGCAGTTTATGGCGGACCAGCACTTATACTCGTTTAACGTTGGGTTCTACCCCGGCCAATCCGTTGCTGATAGACTATGGGTTCATGCCCGCATTTCGTTTCGCGGCATGATTAACCCCACGCTTCATTCCCCGGATGTCTCCGCCATCCGACAGTTGTATGACGAGCCGTTCACCACCCTATATCCCGAAGCGTTGGCCCGCGACCTGAAGCCTTACTTTGCGAAGATCTAAGCCTTCGTGCAGCGGCCGCCCTGCATCATAAGGCGGCCTTTGAGGCGTATAGCATCCGTTCGGGCCGTTCATGCTGAGACCATGGAGACGACGCTATGGCCTGAGGATGTCCCGCCTCGACAACCGATCCCCTGCGACACTTGTGAATTAGCGGACCACTCTCCCATTCTCGTTTGGGGAGAAGGCACTGAGGCGCCACTTTGGATCCTCTTAGACAATCCTGGTGCCCGCGCCACTCACGAAGGAAGCCCGTTTGTCTGCGGCACACGGCAGACGCTCTATGAGATCGTTTCGCAATCCGGTCTTGCCGCTAAGGATTGCTACCTCACCTTCGTCGTTCGACGCCGCCCGCGGCGCGCCTATGATAAAAACAACGAGCGTCGCCGGTGCTTTATGAACTTCCAACATCAACGGGAGGCATTGCGCCCACGTGCCGTGATCTGCCTCGGCAACATCGCCATTCAATCCTTCCTGTCCGCTCCGGATGCCCATGTGACGCAATACCGGCAGACCTGGACAGCCCATGCCGGCACCTGGATGACCGCCTCGTATCATCCACTAGCTGTCCGTCGAAGACCTTATCTAGCGTCAACCTTCACCCAGGACTGGACCTTCGTCCGAGAGACGTTCCCGACCTTGCCAACACCACCCCTAAACACGCATAGTCCGTCGCCCGAACTGACATCCTAACCCACGTTATCCAGATCTTCGGTATCGCGGTACAGCCAGGGAGGATGTCCATGTTTAAGGTACGGTCTCATCATCTGAAATGGGTGTTGGCAACCCTCCTCGCCGGGGGAGCCAGCACGGCCTGCAGCAGCGACTATGTGGTGTTTCACCCGGCAGGACCGGTTGCACAATCGGAATTGAATCTCATCGTTTTAAGCACCATCGTAATCGGGGTTATCTGTGTTCTCATCTGGGTATTGTGGGCGTACGTGCTGATTCGTTTTCGAGATACGCCGGGAAACAAAGCGCCCTATTGGCCCACCTGGCGTCATAACCGGATCCTTGAAGTGGGGGTGTTTGTTATTCCCGTGGTGGCGCTCCTTATCATTGCCATCCCCACAGTACAGAAGACGGTGGCCCTCGACCATGTGCCGACCCGCCATCCGATGTTGGTGGACGTCACCTCGCTGGACTATAAATGGCTCTTTGAGTACCCCGGCCAACGAATCGCCACGGTGAACTACGTTTATGTCCCGGTGGGTCGACCGGTGCTCTTTCAATTGACCGCCAACTCCCCGCTGGGCGCCTTTTGGGCCCCCAATCTCGGAGGTATGGAATATACCATGCCCAACCGCGTACTGCCTCTTTGGCTTGAGGCAACACGCCCGGGGGTGTTCCGGGGCCGAAACGCCAATTTCAGCGGGGTGGATTTCTGGCGCATGTCCTTTAAAGTCCACGCCGTGCCCAAATCCACTTTTCAGTCCTGGGTTCACGACGTGAAGTCCACCGCTCCGCCCATGACCCAAGCCACTTGGAAACAGCTTCTCAGGCGCACTGTGACGCCGCCGGCGACCTACTCCAGTTACCCCGTGTGGACCTTCCCAGAACGGCCCACCCAATTTACCGTGAAGGGTCTTCACTACGTTCCCACGCATAAGCCCTAGAACCTGTGAGGTGCAAACATGACACTGAAGCAATGGGTTATCCACTTGATTAAACTGTTATTTCCGCCGCAGGTCTTGCTGCCCGACATTGTCGGCATTGACATTGGGCTGACGGTAGCTGCCATCGGTATCGTGCTATTTCTCACCAAGACCAAGCGCTGGGGTTGGCTCTGGCGCGAATGGCTCACCACGGTCGATCATAAGAAAATCGGCATCATGTACCTGATAGCAGCCCTTATCATGCTGTTTCGCGGTGGGGTAGACGCCCTCATGATCCGCACCCAACTGATTGGGCCGCATGGCCATTTCATGGGGGCCCAGCAATACGATGAGGTGTTTACCACGCACGGCACGGTCATGATTTTCTTCATGGCCATGCCCATGGTGTTCGCACTCTTTAACGTGGCTGTTCCCCTGATGATTGGCGCTCGCGATGTGGCCTTTCCGCGTCTTAACGCCATTAGCTTTTGGCTGTTCGCCATTGGCGCCATTTTGCTCAATATCTCCTTTTCCGTGGGAGGCTCACCCTCCGCAGGATGGATGTCGTATCCCCCGTATTCGGAATTAGCCTTTAACCCTGGTCCGGGCGAAAACTACTTCTTGCTATCGTTGCAGGTAGCCGGCATCGGGACTATCGCCACCGGCATCAATTTCTTGGTGACGGTATTACGCATGCGGGCACCCGGCATGACCCTCACCAAGATCCCTATTTTTGCGTGGTCAGCGCTGATCACGTCAACATTGATTCTCTTTGCCTTTCCGCCCCTAACGGTGGCCTTGGGCCTGACCATGCTGGATCGGTTGTTTGGGGCCTCCTTCTTTACCATTGCCCACCAAGGCATGCCGATGATGTATGTCAACCTGTTTTGGATTTTCGGCCACCCCGAAGTCTATATTCTAGTGATGCCGGCCTTTGGCGTCTTCTCCGAGGTGGTTCCAACCTTCTCACGAAAAGCGCTGTTTGGATATGAGGCCATGGTCATCTCGCTCTTGGCGATTTCGTTCTTGAGCTATGGCACCTGGGTGCATCACTTCTTTGAGATGGGTGCAGGACCGGCCGTCAACGTCTTTTTTGGGCTGTCCACCATGCTTATCGCCATCCCCACCGGTGTGAAGATGTTTAACTGGATTTTCACCATGTGGGGTGGCCGGATTCGACTCACCGTACCCATGCTCTGGCAGTTGGCCTTCATCCCCACTTTCGTGGTCGGCGGCGCCACCGGTGTGATGCTTGCCGCCGTGCCCGGTGACTACCAGTACCACAACAGCTACTTTCTCATTGCCCACTTCCACAACGTGATTATCGGCGGAACAGTCTTTGGGCTCCTGTCGGGTGTGTACTATTGGTGGCCCAAGATGTTTGGCTGGAAGCTCAACGAACGGCAAGGACGCTGGGCGGTCGTGTTCTTTGCCGTGGGATTCTGGGTCACGTTTCTTCCCCAGTACTTACTAGGCTTTGAAGGCATGACCCGGCGTATGGCCACCTATCCTTCAGGACTGGGCTGGACGGCCTTAAATTTCTGGTCGACGATCGGCGCTTACATCATGGCCGTGGGATTCATCATCATGGTCTACAACATCATCTGGAGCCGTATCCATCCCGACTGGGATACCACTGGCGATCCGTGGGACGGCAGAACGTTAGAGTGGTCGCTGCCGTCGCCAGCCCCAGAATATAACTTCGCCCGCATCCCGGTGGTGCACGCGCGCGACGAGTGGTGGGAAATGAAACGGGAGGGCCGCACCGACGAAGTCAAAATATCGCCCGACACCGTCAAGCCCATTCACATGCCGCGCAACACCCCCATGCCGGTGATGCTGGCATTGGCCTTCTTCGTGGGAGCGGTCGGGATGGTGTTCTCATGGTACTGGCTGGCCATTGTCGGGGGACTGGGCGTCGTCGCCGTCCTAGCCTATGGGTCCTTTGCCGACTACCGTGAGATGGAGATTGATCCGAAGCGCATTTTGAACATCGAAGCGAAACTAGGGAGGGTTGAATCATGAGCGCCACCACCACGAGCATCCCGCCAGAGTTTCAAGACAATCATGAAAGCATTCGCATCATGGGGTTTTGGATCTTTCTCACCACCGACATCGTGCTATTCGGCAGTCTCTTTTCGGTCTATGCCGTATTCCGGTCCCGAGTAGCGCTGGGACCCACGCCCCATCAACTCTTCACCCTCGGTCCGGTGCTGGCGGAGACCCTGATCCTGCTTACCTCCACCTTCACCTGCAGTCTCTCATTGTTTTCGGCCCGCAACAACCGACTTAAAGGTGCTATCGGTTGGCTGGTGGTTACCCTGGTCTTAGGGGCCAGCTTTGTATCCTTGGAAATCCGGGAATTTGTCGGCGATGTGCTCGCTGGCCACACTTGGCACCAAAGTGCTTTCTTGTCCGGCTTCTTTACCTTGGTTGGCACTCACGGAAGCCACGTTACGGTGGGCATCGTGTGGGCCATCATGCTGGCACTGCAGTTGGCCATGAAGGGACTCACCGTTACCAACCGACGCAAGCTCTACACATTCGCCCTTTACTGGCACTTTCTCGACATCGTCTGGATTTTTCTCTTCTCGGTCGTGTATCTGACCGGTATCGCTTGAGTCATGGTTTGAGTGAAGGAGGCTCGTCATGGACGATTATCAAGTGCACCATCCCGATGCGCCGTCGGGGCATGGCGATGAAGTGGAGCTAGGCTTTCTTGCCCCCCGCTTTCATACCGCACGCTTCCCCGGCATGCAAGTGGCCGGCTACATCCTGTCGCTAATATTGACCCTCATTGCCTTCGGGATGGTCGCCTATCATTGGCTTCCGCTCTCTGCCCTGGTCACCGTGATTATTATCATCGCGTTGATCCAAGGCGCACTACAGCTAGGAATTTTCATGCATCTGCGGGAGGCGCGCGGCACCATCTGGCACCTCCCGGTCCTCGGGTTGGCGCTCTTCATTGGCCTCGGGATTGTCGCATTTTCGATCTGGATTATGTTGTTTAAATCGGGCGTGTCCTAGGCCAATCCCCAAGCATCTCACGCGGTTCCCTGGTGATCCCAGCTGTTGCTGGCTTTAGGCCGCAGCAGCACTAAAGGCAGCGCACTAATCAGGGCGAGTGCCCCGATGGCCAGACCGGGTCCCCGAGTGCTGGTGACGAATCCCATCAACAAAGGGGACAGGATGGCAGCCATTCCGGTCGCCGTCCGAAAGCTGGCGCTGGCGTTGCCCAACACCGCCATCGGCACCTGATTCTGCAAGACAATATTCCGGGCAACCACCGCCCCAAGATATCCGGCGGAGCCTAGAAAAAGCCCTGCCGGTACAGCCGGCCAAGCGGGGATAAACAGGCACAAAAGGCCCAAGACGTTGCAGGCCGCCATCATCAAGAGAAACTGCACGGTAGAGATCCGTCTAAGCCGTAAAGGCAATTGAGTGCCGATAAAGGAGCCAAGTCCTTCGATGACAAACAAGCCACTGACGCGAGCGTTGCTCAGATGATATCCGCCCTTGAGAAGAAACTCCGCTAGCGGCAACAAGGCGGCATTAACAAAGCGGAAGGCCAGCAGACATGTCAATAGCATTCGGATAGGCTGATGATCGCGAATCACGCGAAAACCCGCCGTGGTCTCCGACCACCAACCAGGGCGGGCCGTGTGCAGGGATCTCTCACGCCCTCGCGGCACGCGCGTCCAGGGCAGCAAGGCCACCGGGGCGAGAAAGGAGAGGACATTAATCCACAGGAGCGTTTGAAATCCCGCCCAGGCCAAGACCGCGGCACCCAAGAGCGGCCCCGCCATCGTCGTCACGGTATAAGCGGCCGTAAGCCCGGCACTGGCCCGGTCTTTTTGGGCTCCGAACATACGTGGAACAACGACCGTCTGCACCGATTGCAGGGCGTCGCCACCCAACGCCAGCAGAAACGCAGCGCCGTAAATGTCCGAAAGCGTGAGCAGCTGTCGCCACGCTAAAAGCGGCAGCAAGGCGCTGATGACGGCTTGGAACCCAAGGCTGACGATCAGAAGATGGCGGGGACTGCCGCGATCAACCCAAGCTCCAATAATCGGCTGGAATATTAGCGAGCTCGCCTCAATCGCTACAACCAGTCCCATCGAGAAACTGGAATGCGTCAAATGATACACCCAAAGCGGTAAAGCCACGGTGTACATGGCATTGCCAATATTGTTGAGGGAATTTCCCACGGCATAAACGAGAAATCGACGGCTGATCCATCCCGACACCCTCTGAATCCTCCTGTGACCACCTTTGCACTAGGAGGATAGCTTAATAATGGGTTCGGGATCGATACGCCTTTGGGCGTAGTATCGGGGCGGGTCTCATCCTTTGCGCCGCACGAATGCCTCTCCAACCCTTTCGATTCCATTCGTCAATGAGGAGGATGTTCCTCCCGCATGGGAACATCCGGGGCCACCCACTCCGACAAGCCGCTCACGATGCCAATGGCGAGTGCCAAGACAAAATCAGAAACACCCATGCCAATGGTCTTGGGCAATAGCCAATAAAAGACTTCAAGAATGACGGCCGTGGCCAGAAATTGCAAGCCCGCGCGCGCCATCCGCCCGTCCGCCGTCCAAACCGCCTTGACTAATATGACGCCCAACACCGCGCAACCGATGCCTAAGGATACCATCGCCCAAATTCCGGCCCGATTGGATGAAGGAACCAGGCTTTGGCCAGCCCAAATGGCCAGCGCTACCACCACGGCTCGAAATAATGCGCGCAGCCAAACCATGTCATCCCTCCTGGCCTTAGTGTGAAACGGGGCCTGGGAAATATGCGGGACAGCAACGGATTTTCCTGTTGCGAACCCTTTAAGGAAGAACGTTTGGGACATCCTAGCTAGCAAAGGGAGGCATGTGAAATGGCTCAAACCGTAGGCGAAGTGCTCTTAGATGTCTTGGCGTCCCACGGAGTCACGCACATTTTTGGGATTCCCGGCGACTCCATCGACCTCTTAATGGGTCCTCTGAAAAAAGACAAGCGCATCGAATTTGTACAAGTCCGTCACGAGGAAGCCGGGGCCTTCATGGCGTCGGCGTTCGCCAAAAAGACGGGTAAACTTGGGGTCTGCATGGGGACGGCGGGCCCAGGGGCCATCCATCTCCTAAATGGCTTGTATGATGCCATGCTTGATCATGCGCCGGTACTGGCCATTACCGGACAGGTGGGATTTCCCTACATCGGTACTAGTTTCTTTCAAGAAATCGACGTCTTAGGCCTGTTCAAAAATGTAGCCGCCTTCAACTATCAGGTCTCCGAGGCCAATCAGATAGCCGTCATGGCAGATTTGGCCTGTCGGCAAGCGCTTTCCAAGCGCGCAGTGTCGCATTTGAGCTTCCCCTTTGAAGTCCCACGCATGAAAGTGTCGGAGGAGTTGAGCCGGTACACGGTCGTCGACCATTCCTTCGATTCGGTGCCAACCCCCGACCTTTTAGATGAGGCTGCGAAGCGTATCGTGGCGAGTCAAAAGCCCGTCATTCTTGCGGGAAAAGGCGCCTTGAGCGCTCGCCAGGAATTAGTGGCTTTGGCCGAAAAGTGCGCTATCCCGGTCGTCAATACGCTTCCTGGAAAGGGCGTCATCCCCGACGAACACCCGCTCGCCTTGGGCGGCTTGGGGCTTCTTGGGGCCAAGCCCGCACACACAGCCATGGAACACTGCGACCTTCTGCTCATGGTGGGCACCAACTACCCCTATATCGAATTTCTGCCAAAGAAAGCGCAGCTTATCCAAATTGACTGGGAAGCCAGCCAGATTGGACGTCGATATCGCGTCGACCTTGGTTTGGTCGGTTCGGCCCGGCCGACTTTGCAGGCGCTGTTGGAACGGATTGCCCCCCGGACGCCCAGCCCCTTTGTGGAAAAAGTACAGGCTGAGCGAAAAGATTGGCTGAAATCCTTGGCCGACAAGGCTCAAAAAGGCGGTCGGCCCGGGGCCGTCAGTCCCGAGTGGGTGGCTGACAGACTGTCCCGGCTCGTGGAGCCTGACGCCAACATCGCCATCGATGTGGGCAATTCGCTGGTGTGGATGTCGCGCAACTTCCGTATCCGGAATCAGGGCTGGCTCGTCTCAGCCTGGCTTGGATCCATGGGCTTTGGATTACCCGCCGCCATTGCTGCCAAATTTGCCGAGCCAGCGCGCCAATCGGTGGCGGTGGTGGGTGACGGTGGATTTGCCATGCTGATGGCTGACTTTGTGACGGCCGTCAAGTATCAAAAGCCGGTCACGGTGGTTCTGTTCAACAATCATCGGCTCGGCATGATTAAATTTGAACAAGGGGTGCATGGCCTTCCGGAATTTGGCACCGATCTCTTCAACCCGAACTTCGCGGCCTATGCCGATGCCGCAGGAGGAAAGGGCTTTTTGGTTACCGATCCCAAGGACGTGGAAACGGCCTTGAGCGAAGCCCTAAAAAGTGACGTGCCAACCATCGTGGATATCCACACTGATCCCGACGAAAAGCCCCTGCCACCGCGCATTACGTTGGAACAGGCGACCGGCTATGCCGAAGCCCGGGTCCGCGAACTCTTGAATATTTAAGGGCGCCGCTCAGGCGCCCCCCTTTTCACTGAGGCTGCCGCTTATGCCAGTACGCCGCCCAGCCATCGTAGCCCTGGTCTTCACACCAGGCGACATGGTCTTCCCAATGGGCCCGCGCTTTGTTGTCCCCTTCATCAATCAACGTGTTAAGCCAATCGGCCTTCAAGTCCATCCACCCGCTTCGGCCGAGCGCAACCAGGGTCGATGGGTCCTCAAGCGCCAAGTGAATGCGGCGTTCGAAATAGGGGCGATTCTCGTGCCATCCGATTCGTAGGTCGATACCCCACAACAAGCGGTCCACCGTCCAGTCCCAGTCGGGGTTGAATGTGCGGAGACTCGCCCGGCGCACCGACTCCAACCGGTCCAATCGATCACACACGGCATGGCTCATAATCCACCAATAGAGCTGCCACAGTGATGGGCTTTTCCCAAAATGGGGGGCAACCTTCTGGGCTAGCTGCACCGATTCCAAAGTCGCTCCCTGATCGTAATTAAGCGCAGACAACCGGGCCAGACGAAGGGCCATGCGCCGCATCGGTTCAATAGAGTTCCAAACTTGATGATCTTCTTTGATGGCGTCGTAAGCAAGCACCGCTTCGGCGAAACGCCCCAGTGTGGTCAAGAGCGTTGCCCGGTTAACCTTCGCACGACGGCGCGATGGGAGCAACAACCCATCAATCTCCAGAATGCGGTTGGTAACAGCCAACGCCTCCTGCCACCGGTCCTGCCGCACCGCGCGGCGTGCTTCATCCTCCAATGCGGCGACACCGTGAAAGAGCTGGGCATCGGTAGGAAGATATCTCTGAAGTTCGGTAACAATGCCGGCCAGCCGGCGGGCCGCCACGTCATTGCCGTTCTGAGTGGCTAATCGCGCCGACGAGATGGCGAGGCGATAGGCATCCGCCGTGCGTCCCATGCGTTGCAAGAGCAAAATATGGCGCCACCGGGCGCCCAGGGGCGCCGGAACTGGGCGCCCCACACGCCCATGCTGAAGCCAAGGGGCCGATCGCCGTTGTCTTTTCGCGCTGTTGTTCTCCATGATGAACACGTCCCCACCTCAATAAAGACAGAATTCGGGATTCTTTGGCAAAATCCTGCAAAAATGCCCTACGAAAATTTGGCAAAAATGGACATCCTTTGCTATTGTCAAATTGCACTCCGAATCAAAGAAAGGATGCGAAATCGATGAGAAAGCGTTTAGCGATTATTACCGCATTGCTGGCTGTACTGTTCGCCGGCGGATTGCACACGGTCAATGCCAACGTTCATCACTTCGCAACGTCGATCCACACCAACTCGGAAGCGCCAACCGTTCCATACGAAGATTAGTGAGGACTGCGGAGTGGTAGAGTAGGAGGCCCCTTGCGGGGCCGTCCCCTCATCGAACCGGACTTGTGGTTTTCCCACATCCGGCTCTCCGA
>NZ_JABBVZ010000046.1 GCF_012933365.1 Sulfobacillus harzensis
GTAGACGGTCGCAGAGGTCCCGGGATTTCACAAAAATCAATGAGAACAACAGGTTTCACACAAAAAACTAAGGTAGGTGGGGAAGCAACGGGGAAGATGGGGAGGTCATGCCGATGGCCCCCGGTCAGCAGCAGTCCCTTGATATCAGGCCCCGGAAGGCAACAAAACGGCGGGGTCCCAGGACCGCCGCCGCGGCTACACACGAATTGTACGGATTGCGAGTGTTGGTGGGTATTGCACTTGGGTGGCCACGAAGCGGGTCAAGTGCCCCAGTTTGGCAGACTGCATCATCGGCAAACTACTTAAGCCACCTCCCGAAGCCCGCGTCCCAAGCTCCCTGTAGAGCCCGAGGTGTTATAGACAGCCCGTCCCGGGCAGCCCAGTGCCGCAGTTACCCCCCTCCAGGAAACCAAAGGACACCCTCAACACAATCCCCGCGTAGGCAGCATTAACAAAGCTAGGGCGATTGCCCCGGCCAATGTAAAACCCTCGTTATCTGTGGGAGGGGTCGGAGCCCCTCCGCGTCATCAACACTGCGCGGTGTCGTGCTTGTCGGGCGCCGCAAGGCTGGCAGGCAGCCGCGGCAACAGGACCGTGACAGTGCGTTTCACATGGAGCACCTTGGCTAGCTACCGCAGACGGCACAGCCGCAACGAGGCGTCCCGGTTCAATTTAGATCCATCCCACGTCGCGCCATTCGAGCATGACGGACGTTGGAATGCTCCAGGATGACAGCAGGATCTCGACTTGACACTTTGGGACGAAGATTTCGGTGGGTTCGGCCGCTGCAACCCCGGGTCCGGCGGGCCATGGGTTCCACAGGCCCCATGTCGCACGACCGTCCGTGAAGTGGCCGGAGGAGATGTCCGCGTGCGCGCGCCAGCCCATTCTAACAGCATCCGCATCGCCCGTTCCGCGGTGCCTTCTATGGCGTTGTTGCCGCCAACTTTAAAATCCCCAATAACGACATCACACTTCGCCAAAATGGGCCAACCTAAAGTCGCCAAAACGACCAACGGAAAATGGCTCTTCCGCACATTTAGTGGTGCTGGGCCATGGCGTGCTCGAACCGTGAGCATGTACGATCTCCATGTCGGTTCCTGTAGTTCGAGACCAGGCCAATGCCCGACCGCGGCGGGCCTTGACGCGTTACCGATGCAAAATCCGGGAGCTCAAGAACGGCAAGCGGGCCCGACCATACATCATCCGATTGAGCGTCTTGGTCCGATTGCTCAACCCTTCCAACGGGCCCTGGCTCCACGGAAGGGAAATGTCGGCCACGACCGCATCCCAGTCGGCGCGGAGGGTTTCCGCAAATCGCTGAAAGGCCGCCAACGCCGCGGCGCCACGCCAATGGATCACCAAGGTTTGAAAGTGGCGCGTGAGCGTCCACACCAGCCGGTAGGTTGGAGCCTCGTGAATCCCGCGTACTCAAGGTCCCCTGGCGTGACGGGGAATGCGCCGCCATCCCGTGCTCCGCCAATGTGCCCACTGACGTCACCTACACAACCACACCGCAAAGCTAGGGGATTTTGGGGCGGCAGGCATCCTAGTCCCGACACCGAGAACGGCCGATACGATTGCGGTGGCACAGTCGTTGCGCGAGGTCATCGTCGAGCCTTGCCCGGACCAGCCGATGGCGCAGTCCTTCGTTCTAACTATCCATGCATGGTAGAGTGAGCTTGAGGTGTGCGCGAGGGGGACCACTCGCCCGCTTCTGGAAATGTGTGGACATAGGTGGCTGGCACTGTGTCCTTCAGCAACGGAAGGGCAGAGACTAGGCTTATTCGTCAAGAGGCGACACCGGCATCGAGTCATTGTGTACGGCGCTCAAGATAGATGGTCAACGAACCACTGGTCAGCCATCTTGCGGAGATGTTCCAGCTCACGTTGCTCCTCAGGGGTTTCGGCATGCAGGCGATGTCTCATATGAGGGAACTTCTGGATCCGGGACTTGGGTGATACGGTCATCAACGTCTCGGCAAATTCTTGCATCCACTCCCATTTGGCAACATCATCCGCATCGCCGTGACTAAGGAGCGTGGGAACCGACGCCAAGCGGTCGATGTGCGGGGATACCGCGTACGATTTGAGCCTTGCTGCGATCGAAGCATCGGACCAGGGATAGTTCCGATAGTAATGTTGGAGATAATCGAGACTGGGGACTCCTCCGACCGTGACGACAGCGCCTACCTGGGGATTATCCACCGCCCCCCAGAGGGCAATGAGACTGCCGATGGAAAACCCAAATAGTCCTACAGGCCTCCTCCCGACACTTTTGAGTAAATGTTTAAGCTCTGTCCGGGAGTCGTCCACGACACTGGCAAACAAGTTTAAGAAAATGTCGTCGGCGCGTCGTGCGTGAACGGACTCGGTTCCCTCGCGCAAGACTGGAAGACGCCAGTAAACCTTGGTGAGGCTTCCGTCTTTGGGCACGGGGTATCCCGCTTGCAGCGTTTTGACTGTCGTGCTCATGCCGTGGATAACAATCACCACCCGTTCGGCCCGATCCAGTTCCGGTCCTCGAATCTCCACATGGTTCACGTCTTCCGCCCCCTTATTGCGGAGGATAGCGTAAGTTCCGGCAAGTGGCTATAGGAGTCCCCTGGTTTGGCGACGAAAAGGTGGTATTGAAGGGGTTGGGCCCTGCGGCTAGCTCATCTTTTCTGGGGCAGATCGGAGACTTTTGCCTGCAACTTGAATCCCTGTGCCAGCGTCCCGGCACCTTCTCAAGGGGAAACCGAGATCCGTAAGCAGATCTCGGTTTCTTCGTCGGGTTATGACAACGCCTGGGGCAATGATTCCGGCGTCAGATGATCCGCATGAATGACGGCCAGGAGCTTCGAAAGCTCCGTGTAGAGACCGGGATCCCAATGCAGCAGGATAATGTCGCCGGGCTGCAAAGGACCGTTATTCCATGTTTGCATGCCCTTTGCATCCACGACGGCGCTCCACATAATGAGATGTTGCAGGCCGGCTGCTTGGGCCTCTTTCATGACCTCGCTGTTGACGGCGCCATACGGCGGCCGTCCCAAGGTCGGTGTGGCCCCAAACCACGATTTGTAGTCGACGATGGGCGTATGCCATTGATAATACATTTCGGCAGGGCTCACGCTGGTGAGCGGGGGATGCGATACGGTGTGATCTTCGATGATGCCGCCCGCCGCGACAAATGCCTTCCAGTATGAGAGATGCTCTTGGACGGCATCTTTAATCAAAAAAGCGGTAACGGGGAGATGCGTGCGCTGCATCAGTTGCAGAACCCGCTGGCTCGGGAACCAGCCGTCATCAATGGTAATGTACACCGCATTGTTGGTTTTAGGACCAAACCACACCAGCCCCGTCACATGGTCTATCGGAGCCTGGGTCGAGGGCGGTGTCTTTGATTGGCTGCTGGTTGGCCTAGACGGCGGTGTTGAAGAGCGTTTGGGCGGCCGCGACGAGGGCGGTGTGGTGGGCGGCGATGTCGTCTTGGACGGCGTCGCGGGTGGCGATGTCGTGGAGGACGGGGGAATCGAGGACGATGGTGTCGAAGACGGCGCCGTCGACGACGGTTTCGGCAACTTGGCAACGGCCGTCGGATGCGTTGCTCCACACCCAGCCGCCAATCCTCCCATCATGATGCCGAGAAGCAACCAGGGCGCAAATTTCATGTTGTGAGCCTCCCTCGTGAAAATAGCGTGTTCATTCAATGAATTGCTCCCAATATCAAAGGCATTTCATTGTATGGAATAACGTCCCGTCCCTATGAAATGTCACGGGACTAAAAAGGTGAGCGGCTTCCCACCAAAATTTCCGAAACGGTTCGACAGCCTTTTCGATTCCAATGCAAGCCGGGTCGATACGATGAGAAAGGAGTGGAAAATTCTAACAAGGAAGGATGGATTGTCATGAACAAGCGCTTTTTGCGTCGGGTGTCGTGGGTTGGCGGAGCCTTGGCGTTAGTGCTGGCCGCCGCCGTGCCCGCCTTGGCGGACAGCCAATTCACCACCACGGCCAATCCCATCAGTGTGGGACCGCCTGTTCGGGTACCCAACACCAAGCCGGTCGTGGTGCCGATTATCACCAACCACGCCTTCAACGGTCCCAATCCGGCGACCACCTCGGTACAACTCCCCAAAGGACAGTGGTCAGAAGTCGTGCTCACGGTCACAGGAAGCGAGTCCGGCCGCCAGTATGATCGCCTTTGTCAAATTTGGGCGGGAGGCGCCCAAATATTCAATGGGGTGACGCCGGAGCCAACCCCGCAGGGGATTCAATGGACAGTCAAGAAGGACGTCACCGATTATCTCCCCGAGCTGACCGGAAACCAGACCTTCACGACCGCGGTGGACAACTACGTGAGCTCGGTTGACAATGGGGTACCCAATATCAGTGCCACGCTGTCCTTCTATCCCGCAAAAGGCCAACAGTCCCAGGACCCCAACCGCTGGACGCTGCCGACGCCCACCAGCATCGTGCCACTCGCCAATCAGGCCGGTTCCAAAACGTTGAATGCGGGCAAAACCTGGACCACCACCGTAACCCTCCCGGACAACATGGTTGGGGCCTATCTCGATCTCAACGCGACGGCGCAGATTGGGGAGGAATTCTGGTGGGACAACCAGCCGGCATTTCGCGAGATCGAGATTTCCATCGACGGAAAGCCAGCGGGACTGGTTTGGCCCTTTCCCTACATTTACACCGGCGGCGTCAACCCTCTCATCTGGCGTCCCATCACGGCCATTCATACCTTGGACATGCCTGCCTATGAGATTGACTTGACGCCCTTTGCCGGCATGCTGCACGGAACCCATACCATCTCCATCACGGTACTGAACAACACCGGATACTGGCTCATGAATGGATCCTTGTTCCTGTATCAGAAGCCGGGGGCCCATGTGACCGGTACCGTCACCAAGGACACCTTGAAATTCCCCACAGTCTACAGCAACGCTACCAGCACAGCCCTAAACAGCTCGAGCGGTGTCAGTCTGCAAAACGATACGGCCTCCACGCAGTACACCATCCAAGGAACCATCAACGGGGCTGGACCGGGACCACTGACCGCCACCGTTCAGGGCAGCAGCACCTTCTCCAATGACCAGACCAACACAGGCCAGGATTATTGGGGGTTGGTGCACGGAGCCCAGTACACGACCTTGGACGAGTCGCTGACCGGTCCGGGCGTTAACCTGACCCGAGACAGTCAGGATGCCTACACAGTGGATTCCGGCAGCAGCTTTTACCAAGTCTCCTCCGGCTTCTTCCTGCCAGCCAACGTGACCCAAAGTCTGAATCAAGAGCACCAGACCACCGGCTTTGGCGCGCCGTATACGAGTTCCTTATATGAGAACGTGCAAGGTTACGGAGCTCTACAGGAAGCCAGCAAAAACATCTCACAAGGAGCCACCACCGGGGTGGCGATGTTCCATGACTCCACCGGCTATCGATATCACGCGTTCATCATGGCGCGGGGCGGGAGCTACGTGGTCAATCAGGTATCCAGTCGCATTGGACGTCCCTAAGCGATAAATGGGGGAAGAAAGCAGGAACGGGAGCCACCCGGCTCCCGTTCTTGGCTTGCCAGCACTAGTAGACGGTAATGGCGGTGCTGGTCGATATGGCCTGCTGTGCTCCGCCATCCTTGGAGTAAATGATGATGTGATAGGTTCCGGGCTGTGACGGAATGAAGGACCAAAAGTTTCGCGCCATGTTGTGCGGGGACGAGATGGTGGTCCCGTTGGGCTCCTTGACGACAAACTGATAGAGAGGGTGGGTGATGTTGTGCGCTGCCGCCCGAAGCGTCAACAGTCGCCCTCGCGGTGCACTGCGAGGGGTGAGTGCGGAAACCCAGGAATCCACATAGAGCACCCGGGTGGTATGAAAAGCTTGTCCCCAATGCTTGGCCTGCACTTGCGCCATATCCAACGCCTTGGCGGTGACGAGATAGCTGCCGGGTTTCAGGTTTCGCAAGACCAGATTGGAATTGGCCGCATAGCCCTGCACGATGTGGTTCACCCCATATGGGCCGCGAAGCCAATAGATGTACCAGGGGTGTGTGCCGGTATCGGCAGCAGCCGCATGAAACGTGACGGTGCTGCCTGCGCTGGCCCGAAGCCAAGGCGGATTGGAGGTGAGCTTAAGACCGTCGACCATCGGTGTCTTGCTTGTCACATTGAGCGTGACATTTTTGGTGATGGTGACGCCGTTGTCACTGGTGACCTTGACCCGCACTAAGTAGGATCCGGGTACGCTCGGCCTAAAGCTGACGCTGCTTTTGGACGCTGGCTGCCCGCCCCAAAACCACCAACCGGTGGGATATTCCACCCAAAATTCGTAGCGGGGGTTCAACATGCCAGTGGCCGTGGCCGACACGGTGGTGGGCTGCAAGGCAAAACTCTGCCCGGGCATTTGCAATGTGACGGCCGGATGGGTTTGGGGGGACAGTCCATTGTAGTCTTGGGTAAAGGCCCCCCAATTGACCATGCCGAGACCGGTCACGGGATTCCAGGTGCCCGGCTGACTGCTCGTGACGCTGTACGCCCCATTCGATCCCCAGAGTGCTTGGGTGAAGATCTTGGGGTCATCCTGGGCGGCCTTAACGAGCAGCGGATTGAGGTTGCCGAGTCCGGTGGACGCGACCCCCAGGTCGGCCTCTACATCGGCTAGCCACCCAGCCGTCAACGGCGACGCCACACTGGTTCCAAGAAAAGGCGCGTTTTGGCCCTGGAAGAAACCACTCAACGCTGGGTAGCCAGCCAGCGCGGAGATAATAGGGACGCCCAGCCCCGGTGCTGAGGAGGGCAGAAGGCCTTCTTGCCAAGAGGGCACCGGCGTGGTGGTGCTATATCCGCCGGAACTGGCTGCATCCGCGTTGGTGTACGACTGGGCCACGTTGACGGGGATGCCGTTCAAATAGTCGCCGCCCCAAGCGCGCACCACCGCGGGGCCCGTTATCTGCTTGGTATTCCCGTTGGAGTCCAGCGTGGCCGGCGCTGCGATGTCCAACCCGCCGACGCTTAATACCGAGGGAATTTGCTCTAAACTGGACAGTCCTACGGGACCGGGATCCGAGCCGCTGTCCCAGGCCCCTTGATCGCCGCTGGCTTCCAGTACCGTCACGCCTTCGGCCGTCAGCGCATTCATCAGTGTGGTTAGGGTGGCAGGATCCTCGCCAAAGAAGCCATAGCTGATGCTGGCAATCTTGGCCACCTGTTGTTGACTCAAATCGCTAAGAAACGAGATCAGGGGATCAGCCGCATCATTTTCGGGAAAGATAAAGTCCTGTATCTTGACACCGGGTGCCGCGCCAGCTACCGCTTCCAAATCCACTTGCGATTCCTCCGAATCGCTGCTGTTGCCATATTCACTGGCACTGGCCCCATCCGCGTAGACAAAATTTACGATGGGGGCGCTGGTTGTACTGGGGTTCTGGTCAAGATACGAGGTGACATCCGAGAGGCTCGGGGGCGTGCCGATGGCGAAGAGTGCCACCGTAGCCGGTTTCGCTGGCGGATTGGCTACCCCGGCAATGGTGTTGAGTTGTTGGCCGTCGAGAGGGGATAGCGCGGTGGCCGATCCTGTAAACGTAGGCAACGGGAACTGTCCCTGCAAGGTCTGCCCGCTTTGCAGGGTGACGCTAAGGGACAGCGTATCGCCCGAGGAGACATCTCGGACGGCCGCCAGAGGGACTTGCCACAAGGTATTTGAGCTTCCGGGCATGGCTTGGGGCTCGTAATATCCGACCAGGTTGGCCGTGTCCCCCACATGGCTGATGCTTTGAATCGGGAGAAGGTTTCCTTGGGGATCCTGCACGGTCACAAACACGTTGAAGGGAAGCCCGGCGGGGAGACTCCCTTTGATGTTGGGATTCCAGCTCATGACAGTGACGGTGTCGCCGATGGCCGCATCGGTTTCGGTTTGGGTGGCCACCGGGGGCTGGTGGAAGTTCTCTCCTGCGAGGCTTAGCGCGGCTTTCGGCGCCAAACCCCCTATCGCGCTTCGGCGAATCACCCCATGGGGGGCAAGTCCCGACATGGACCAGATATCAGGAGACACGGGGAGACCGGGATTGGCCTTGCTGTTCGGCACCGTGGCGGTAGCGACGAGACCTTTAATACCGGTCACCCGCCATCCGGCGGCCGTCATGCTGGCGCGGGCTTGGCGAATCATGGCGGGCGTGGGGCCAAACGCCCGGTCCAATTCTTGAGGTGTCAGGAACTGATGATAGTCCGGGCTTCCTGGTTGGGACACCGCCTGGCTATAGGCCGCCAGCGCTTGGATGCGGGCTGGCGAGTCCACCACCACATCAACGGTGTGGGCGCGCGGCGACGAGGTGAGCGCCTTGAAATCCTCGGTCACCGCCGATGCCTTGTAGGCTGGTGTGGTGGGCAGATGCGAGTCGCCGGGCCGGTGAATCGCCAACGGCCGCAAAATCGCGGCTTGGGCTACGCTGGATAACGAGAGGATGCCCAGGGCGGAAGCGCTGAGCAGTGCAACAAGATGGGAAGGTTTATGCGGCATAGGAAATGGTTAACTCCTTTAGAAGCAAAATCCACTGTTGGGGAGATAGTTCGACAGTCCCTGTCGAATCCCTTGTTCTTTGAGTGAATAAAAGGAAGGCCCCTCGCGGGACCTTCCTCGTGAATATCGTGCTCCTATTGGCCCGACATGAAGGATTTTGTCAAGGCGGCAACATTCGGGGTGCCGAGACCCGTGGCCGCGTTGTAGATGGTGCCCGGGGTGCCGGTGTAATAGAGGTTGTCGTTCCCGGTCCCGGTAGTGTCGAGGGGCGTAAAGGGCGAGTTGGAACCCTTGGCAAACCGGTAAATTTGCGGGTTCCAGAATCCCACTCGGCCTCCCGCGGCAGCATTAATCAAGGCGGTTATGCCGTTCAACTGCGGCGCGACAAAGCTGGTGCCGCCCCAGCCCACGCTCCATCCGCCATACAATGCTTGGCTGTAAATGGTGTAGCCGGTATAGGGGTCGGCATCCAAGGAGACATCCGGCATGGCCCGCCCGCCGTTGCTTCGGCCCGAGACGACCGGCGGGTTGGGATTGAAGTCCCAAGCGGTATTGTTGTCAATGGGCGTAAACCATTGGACGGCATGGAAGTGCTGGATCCCCGAAATGCCCCGTTGATAGCTGGGCTCGGGGAAGATGACACTGTAACCGCCGTTGCTTCCAATGGTGGAACTCTCGGCGAATGATGCTTCGCTGGTCCCGCCCAACTGCTTCCAGTAGGGGAAGAAGTAGTCCCAAGCCCACGCCCGTTGTTGGGGCACCGTGATTCCCAAGGATGGCAATATGGGGGATTGGCTAGATGGCAAGGTGGTGCCGCCAGCGGCTGTCACATAGGGGCTGTCGGCGGGATTGCCCACCGCCAGATTGGTGGTGCCCAGATCAGAGACGGCTTGATAGGCGCCGTAGTCGCCGGTGGCCGCAAAGGTGCTGATGCCCTGGGCCGCCGCCTCCTGGAAGGCCTCATTGAAGGCTTGGGCGTAGTTCGGCGACTCGTAGCCGTTTTGGATGAGCCAATTGACAGCCGTTTCGCTGAGCCCCCAACTGGCCGACAACGAGCCCACTTTGTTGGCCGAGATGGCGTTGATGAAGGCATCCACAAACCCATAGTCGGTGTTGGGCGCCTGATACACGATGATGTTGGCGTCGGGAGCCAGCGATCCGGATTGCTCGACGTCCAGAGTGGTCTCGCCGGACCCAGCGCTGTTGGAGACGGGGCCCGCCCCGCCATCGACATTCACCAAGGTGATGCGGTTGGGCTTGGCTGGAATGTGGTAGGCGCTCCAGTAGCCGTAGGGATCGGAGGGGTCGATCGAGGCGAGGGTGACGATGCCCAACGTCTGTCCCTGGCCGAGGTCGCCGGCATTAATGAGTGGGGTGACGTTGTAGTTCTGCTCCATCGTCTGGGGTGTTTGCCATCCCTGGGGCGGTTGGCTTGCCGTGCCCGAGGTGTCCTGACTCGGCAATTTGGCGAGTGCGGTGGGACTCGCATGCACGGCGGTGCTGCTGAAGGGACCGTAATTGGTGAGTCCCAGCACGGCTAAAATGGGTCCGGTGAGCTGGTGGGGCATGGTGGGCTGGTCATGGGTGCCGTGAAATTTGTGCCCCGTCTTCTCCATATTCTGGAGCGTCACATGAAAGGCTTGGTCGAATTCGCCGGCCGTGCCGTTCAGGGTGATGTCCAGATTATCGGGGTATATGGAAGCCATGATGCCGTATTGCTGGAAGTACTGTACGATGGCGTGGATGACGGTGGGCGACTGTCCATAGAGTTGGGCAAATTGCTGGGTGCTGAGAAAATGGCGATAGTGGGAGTTGCCCGGGGTCACCGTGCTGTGGATGAAGGCCGCCAATTGATTCATGTGACGCGTACGGAGGATGATGCTAACCGTGACCGGCGTGTTGGCGGGGGTATTGCCAAAGACGGTGGTATTTTGCGTGGCGGCCGGCCCAATGCCTTGAGCGACGGCCGAGCGGGTCGCGGCGTTGGCGCCTGGGGCGCCTGCACCGATAGCGGCCATCATCAGGAGCGCGCTGGAGGCTAATGCGAATCGTGCTTTCTGCATGTGAAACCATCCTTTCATTAGGCGTCGTTCAAACGGGAAAGCACATGGGAATTTCTGGGTTGCCGGAGGGCGTCCCTTCTCGGCGCTGAAGGATTCGCACGACGCCGAGCGGCCTTTTTCGACGCAACCCCTTAAAGAAAGCACGCTGAGTCCCCATGAAGGGTCTCAGCGTGTCATCGATGGGTAGCGGCTGTAGACACTTGTCGAACGATTACGGTGTGGTGTCGAGGTGGGAAGTGCAGTAAGGACAGCGGGTGGCATCAAGAGCAATGCTGGTTTTGCAGAAAGGACAGGTCTGGGTCGTCGGAGCGGGCGTCGGTGCAGGGCCCTTGAGCCGGTTAATCCAGCGAACCACAAAGAACATCAAGATGGCGACAATCACAAAGTCGATGATGGTGTTGAGAAAGAGGCCATAGGCGATGACCGGCGCACCGGCTGCGGCGGCCTGGCTGTAGGAGCTGTACTGATGAGAGCTGAGATTGATATAGAGACTGGAAAAGTCGACCCGGCCAAGCAGGAGGCCAATGGGCGGCATAATGACATTGTTGACGAGCGTCGAGACAATTTTGGTGAAGGCGGTGCCGACCACCAGGGCGATGGCCAGATCCATGACATTTCCACGGGCAACAAAGGTCTTGAAATCGTTCCACATCGTCTACACGTCCCGGCATGAAAATTAGGGAACTTCCCCTCTATAGCATAGCAGTTGCCGCCCAAGACTCTTGCTGCATACGTTAAAATAGGAGCGGGAGGCGGATCGATGGCAGCAGAGAAAGCGAATCTCAACAAGGTGTATGCCTCGGGCCTGCTTTTCAATGTTTCCTTTTTGACCTTTGCCGTTTTGATTCCCTTGGATGCGCTTCAACAGCATTTGCCCGTGTGGATTGTCGGCATTCTGGCTGCCATCCCCGGCGTTTTTCAAATGCCGAGCCGCACCCTCAGCGGCCCTTTGGTGGACTTGAAGGGCGAGCGCTGGATGCTCTGGGTCACCTATCTGCTGGCGTTTCTTGCTTGTGTGGCGGTGGTGGCCGGGAATATCTTCCCGGTGGTCGCGCTCATCACCGGACAGCTGTTGATTGGGGCGGCGCGGGGATTCTTCTGGACGGCCGCCCAATCTGAAGTTAGTCGGGATGCCGAGAACCGGGCTCACAATTTAGGACTCTTTACCTCTTACACGAAAGGCGGGGCGCTTATCGGCATTGCCGCCGCCGGGTCGTTGGCCGAGTGGCTGGGGGTCCAAGGAGGCTTTGCCTTTGCCGGGGTATTGGCGTTCATTTCGTTGGGCATTGGACTCACATTGCCCAAGCGTGAACTGCCCCATCGCCCGCGCAATCTTTGGGGCGCCGTGGCGCGGCTTTGGCCGGCCAGCCGCCAGCCGTTCGTGGTGGTCAACGGGCTGGTGGCGCTCCTCTGCGCCATTCCGCAAGCCTTGGCCCAGTCTTTTTATCCCGTCATTCTAATTCGCGCTGGACTTTCCGACAGTGTCGCCAGCTTGGTGACGGCGCTTATGAGTCTCGGCATGATTATCTCCGGGGCGCTCGGGGCGAAGACGCTGAAAGTCTTGGGGATGAAGCGCATGGTTGCGGTGTCTACCATCATGGTCGCGGTCGGCTTGGCTGCCACCAGCCTTCATCAAATAGTGGTGGACGGCGCGTCCATTTTCGTGGCCGGATTTGCGGCCGGATGGCTCAACGTGGCCTTTCTTACCGCCGTCACCTCACGAAGTCGGGATGGGGATCGCGGCACCAATCTTGGCGTGACGCAAGTCTATTTTGTTCTGGCTATGATGCTCACCCCGGTGCTGTCGGGATGGCTCTTGCAGGCAGGCGGCCGGGCGATGACCTTCGTGATTGAAGGAGCCTTGGCCTTGGCGGTGGCCATCGGCGTCTTGGCGCTGTGGCGCTGGCAGAATAAGTCGGGCAAGGCCGTCCCGTCGGAACAGCCTGCCTGATGCCTAGCGTTTGACGTGCTCAATCCAGAAATCGGTCGATACCACCCGGGCAAAGCTTGATGCGAGCGCCGCGAGATAGGCGGTTTGAACCGCGTCTGCGGGCACGGTATGCCCACGAAAGGTCAAGTCCCGCGTGGCCGTAGCATCTTCCAGCAGGGTTACCCGATATCCCCGGTCTGCCGCGGCGCGGCAGGTGGTGTCAATGCACATGTGGGTCATCATGCCGGACATGACAATTTCCTCAACGTTGAGCTGTTGCAAGAGGGTGTCCAGCCGGGTCTCCCGAAAGGCGTTGGCGTAGTGCTTGACGAGATGCCGGTCGTCTTCCCGCGGCTCAAAATCGGGCATAAGGGCGGCACCGGGCGTATTGGGACGAAAGAAGGTGGCGTTTTCGGCCAACGCAATGTGTTGGACAATGATGACAGGCATTCCCGCCGCCCGCGCCGTCTCTAATCCCTTCTTGGCGGCCTCGGCCGCCTCTGCGGGGCGATATAGCGCCATGGCCCCGCCGGGAAAGTAATCCCGTTGGATGTCAATCACAAGGTAGACCGATTGTCCCATCTGGTTGCCTCCCATGCGAGTTTTCATCATTGTAGCTCATTTCGGGGATGAACCCAGCGGAACAATCTTGCGATTCGGAGCCAGGTGGGTTGATTCAAAGACGTCGGCGGGCACGGGTCTTCCTCGCAGGTAGCCTTGGGCGACGTCGCAATGAAGCGCCTCAAGGGCATTCCATTGCGCCTCCGTTTCCACCCCTTCGGCCACCACATTCATGTCCAAATCGTGGGCCATATTGATGGTGGCGGCGACAATCGCATAGTACTTCGGGTTCTTCAGCATATCGGCGATGAAGGCTTGGTCAATTTTGAGCGCATGCGGCTCAAATGTGCCGAGGTACGCGAGTGACGAGAACCCTTTGCCGAAGTCGTCAATGGCAATGGAGACCCCTAATTGCCGAATGCGGTTCAACGTCTCGGCCACCGCAGCGGAGTTCTGCACCAAGAGCCCCTCAGTAATTTCGATGGCCAACCAATGAGGATCAAGCCTCGTCTCCTGCAGCGTCTCCTGAATCATGTGGTCCACCTGGTCGAGTTCAAACTGTCGTGGCGAGATATTGACTGAGATTACAATTCGGGGGTAGCCCAGGTCTTGCCAGTGCTTGGTTTGGCGGCAGGCTTCGCGAAGCGCCCACCGGCCCAAGGGGGCGATGAAGCCCGTGGCTTCCGCCACGGGGATAAAATCGCTCGGGGAAATCCAGCTTTCATCGGGCTGCTGCCAGCGGATGAGGGCCTCAGCGGATACCAGCGGCCGCTCGTCGGAGACGACGTATTTGGGTTGATAATGCAAGGAAAACTCCCCGTTTTGATGGGCACGCGGCAAGCGGCTGGCAATCTCCAAACGGTGAGCGGCGGATGCTTCTTCTTTGGGGTGGTGGTTTCGAACCCGGGACGTGTGTTCTTGCCGGGCTAGATAGGCAGTAATGGTGGCGTGTTGAATCAGATCGGGCAAATTGTCCGCCGAGGTGGGGGCCGTGGCGATGCCAATGCTCGGGGAGAGGACGAAATGCTGGGCCTCAACCTCAATCGGATCGCGAAAATGACGGATGATGGCGTGTGCGCGCGTGGTTGCCTCGCTATCTCCAGCCCGGGTCAGCACGGCAAATTCCGTTTCGCTGATGCGGGCCAAGATGTCCTCTTCAGGAAGTGCGTGGCGGATGCGTTGGCTCACCTGCGCGAGGAGACGGTCGCGCAGGGTGAATCCCTTAAGACCGCGGATGAGTTCCACCAAGGGGATGTGGACGACCAGAGCCGACACTGGATCTCGGGTGGACAGCGGCCAGCGGGCAAAGGCGCGCTCGAGATAGGCCTGGGTGAAGGTCTTGGTCGTGGAATCAATATACGTTTGATACTCCAAGTCGGCGACATGCCCCAAAAATTGGGCGGATGCCATTAAAATCTCCTCGTCCACTCGCCGAAACTCATGGGGCAGCGGGTTGAGGGCGCATACGGTGCCCATGTGTGCACCGTTTTTGAGCATGATGGGGGCCCCGATGAAGGCGGCGGGCCCAATGGACGCGGTTAGGCGCATCGCACTGGTGAGCGGGTGGGTCGCCGTGTTAGAAATGCTGAGGACGTTGTCGTTGGCGCACACGTGGTGGCAATAGGCGTCAACAAAAGGCAGTAGGCCTTCCTCGATTAACACCTGATCGCGATTTTGAGCCAGAATGATGCGGTTGGTTACCCGGTCATTGATGGCGACAAACACGGTGTTGGCCGAAATGAGCTGGGTCGCGAGATGGAGAAGACCCTGGGCCGACTTGTAGAAGTCTTCGGTAGCGAGAATTTGCATCATGTGTTCCCCAGTCCTTTTTCATTAGGATGGGGGCAAGGAGCGGAGCGACGCGCTCCATCGTCGCAGCTGGCTGGCATGGCAATTTACCGAAGCCCCTATAGCTTTGCGTCGCCGAGTTTCCCCGGGTTTGCCCCAATCGTGAAGAGTGGCCAAAACATGACCACTTCGTAATTATCCCACGGATGGTCTGGAACTTGTATAGATTTCGAGGGAGTCGTATAAAACGGAGGTCTGGCAATGGGGGGAATCAGCACGAGCGGTGCTTCATACGTTTTGTCAAACGCTCGGCGGTGAACCCGCGGTTGGATAGGTATACCCGACAGCAGTTCCCCATTCCGGTTTCGCCTCTTTAGCGAGCCCATACCACGCCTGGCCCTTGGAGCCTTGAGAATCCCGAATAATCCAGCTTAGCCGATCGACCGAAAGCAAAGCCTCTTTTGTGGCGACGTGCCTCGTCAAGGCGTCGGCACAGCCTTCATCGATGCTGCCATGTCTATTGGGATAGATGCCTCGCCATCATGATTTTCGTTGGCCCAATAGACGGTTGCCCCAGCTTGCCACGACAGGTCGATCGAATCCTGGCCGTTGCTGCCATGCGCCCAGTTCAGGACCCCCAGGGTCGTGTCGGGCAAGAGAACTCGGTGCAAAATCGACGCAATTTGTTGCGCAGGAGGCTTCAGTATAGAGAGATTGGTTCCCGGTGCACCCGACACTTCGATGTTCCAGCGGCCCTCGGTCCACGTGATTAGCGCCTGTTTGGGATATGCGTGGGCGGTAATTCCGGAACCGAGAGAAAGCGGCGAGCCGGTCCCGGGGGAGACGATTAGTAGCTGTTGCAATTGGTTTGAAGCTTGGGAACTGGTCCCGTAATTTTGCCCCCCAAACGAGGCGGCGATGCCGCTTTGCGTCAGGATATGCACATCATAGTTCCCGTTGCTGGCTGACGTACGGGTGATGGATTTGACGGCAACGTTGGTTGGCGCCATCAGGACGATCCCCTTTGCCGAGAGATGCGCAACCGTGCTGGCTAAGGTGGCGCTTGCCGACTGGGACGGCAAGACACTGCTGGTTGGTGCCGATGGTGTTGGGGAACTGCTTGAGGGTTGCGATGGGCTGCTGGTTGGGGCGGCCGCCTGGTTGGATGGCACGTGGGATCCACATCCCGCCAATGCCACGAGTCCTGCTGCGGCCATTGTCATTAGTATTGCTTTTTCCATGATCTGTTGCCTCCTGATCGGCGCGCTGGGACGAGAGCGGAATGCCTAGTGGCTCGTCGAGGCGCTCCGATTAGCACCAAGTTTGTATCCAGTTCGATGCTATCAGGGAACGTCGGAATTTCATAGTCTCGATGTCTCACAGTCGGACACCGGCCGAGTCATCGATGGGCCTCCTGTTGTCCCAAAGCTTTATGGAGGAGCACGTCTCCCCAGGATGAGGCCGAGGAGCGGCTCCAGGAAGCGGTCGACTCTGGTGGTAGACCAGAGCAGAACACCCAGGAGCAGCTGGAATCGATTCGTCGAAAAATGTCGCAAACTGCGGTTGTAAGGATTAAAATTTGTTTAGGACAACTACTGCGGTGATGATTGCGAGGGGTGCTTTGCGGTGCGGTGCCAAGCCGGGCAACAGTTCAAATCCTGTCCTAATCTTACTGGAACGAGAATTCCCACCCGGCTAGGCATCGAGCGGTGGAGGTGGTGGACTCGGTACTGCCTTCGCGACAGGCATTGGTAGAGACTGGACATCCCTTTCGGAAGCGCATTTCTGATCCGCGAACGGTCGTTCGTGCTAGCATATAAGTAAGTAAAGAAGGTTGGAGCCTCCAAGGCTCTGGTCCAGTAGGAGAGAGCAGAGGGTCCCGACCGTCTTTGTGAAGGGAGTGATTCTGATGGCAACGGTTATCGCCAAGCACCGCATGCGCCTGACATCCCCTCTCATTAGAGTAGACGGTGAACTCAGGCCGGCGAGTTGGGACGAAGCACTGACGCGTGCCCGTGAATTGTTGAAACCGATAATGGAGGAATCGGGCGGCGACGGTTTGGCCGTGTTTAGCTGCTCCAAATCCACCAATGAATTGAACTATCTGGCCTCGAAGTTCGCGCGCTCGGTGTTTCGCACCAACAATGTCGACTCCTGCAACCGCACCTGACATGCTCCTTCCGTCGCGGGTCTCGCGGCTGTGTTGGGTAGCGGTGCCAGTACAAGTTCGTACGAGGAGTTTGAGAACACGGATTTGATTCTCTTGGTGGGGTCGAATGCGGCGGAAGCGCATCCGATTATTTTCCACCACATCATGAAGGGCGTCAAAAACGGTGCGCGTTTGGTGGTGGTCGACCCGCGTCAGACGCTGACCACAAAGCGGGCACATGAGCATTTGCAAATCGCTGTCGGCAGTGATATCGCGCTGCTGAACGCGATGGCGCACGTCATCATTCGTGAGGGTTTACAGAATCAGTCGTTTGTTGACCGAGCCACCGAAGGGTATCAGGCCTTTGCTGAATCGGTGGCGCCGTGGACGCCGGAGCGTGCCAGCTTAATCACCGGGATTGAGCCGGAACGAATAGAGGCTGTGGCCCGCCAGTATGCCCAGGCACCCAATGCCATGATTGGCTGGACTCTTGGGATTACGGAGCACCACAACGCGGTGGACAATGTGTTCGCCCTCATCAACCTTTCGCTCTTGACCGGGCACGTGGGTCGCTACGGCTCGGGATTGAACCCGTTGCGCGGTCAAAACAACGTGCAGGGGGGCGGCGACATGGGGGCCCTCCCGAACCGTCTGCCGGGATTTCAGGATCTGACGGATCCGGCAGTCCGCGCAAAATTCGAGAACGCGTGGGGTGTCCCCATCTCGGGAACGCCGGGCCTCAACCAGTCCCAAATTTTCGAAGCCATGGAAAAGCATCAAGTCCGTGGCCTTTACGTCATTGGGGAAAATCCCGTGGAATCGGAGGCCAACGGAAACCATGTTCGGGAATTGTTTGAAGGGCTGGATGCATTGATCGTGCAAGACATTTTTCTCACAACCACCGGCGAGCTAGCGGATGTCGTTTTCCCAGCCCGGGTGTCTTTTGCGGAAAGTGCCGGGACCTACACCAATAGCGAGCGGCGGGTACAGCTGGTACAGCCAGCTCGGCGGGCCCCTGGCGAGGCGCAGGACGACATATGGATTGTGACACAGTTGGCCAATGCTCTCGGCGCGTCATGGCCGGAGATGGATGCCGAAGCAGTGTTTGATGAAATGCGGCATTTGGCGCCCAACTTCCGAGGGATGACTTATGAGCGCATACGCCAAAACCATGGCCTCCAATGGCCGTGCCCCGACGAGTCCCACCCGGGAACCAAAGTCATGCATACGCGGCTTTGGAACGACGTGGTGGATCCAAAGGCTCCGTTCAACCCAGTAGAGTGGGAGCCCCCCGTGGAACAGCCGGATGACGAGTATCCGTTCATGCTGACGACGGGCCGACGTTTAGCCTTTTTCAACACCGGCATTCAGTCCGACGTGTATGAACATCCGCACCGTGTAGGCGAGTGGATGGAAATGCATCCCGACGATGCCGAGCGGTTGGGGGTCGAGGACGGAGAGCAAGTGACCGTGGCATCGCGCCGTGGAGAACTCACGGTGCCCATCCGCCGGTCGTTGGCCGTGAAGCCTGGAGTGGTATTCCTGACCTTCCACTTCCCCGACCACGTGAAGACCAATGTGCTCTCCATCGACGCAACCGATCCCAAATCGGGAACCGCCGAATTTAAGGCGACAGCGGTTCGCATCGCCAAGTGGGAGGCGTCATGATGCTTTCAAAAGAGACAGAGCAGCAGGTAGCCGAACTGGTTAAGGATTTGCCCAAGGAGCGTTCTTCGCTGCTCCCGGCGCTCTGGGCGGTAGTGGACCATCTGGGATGGATCGACGACGAGCGGACCGAGGCTGTGGCCCAGGCGTTGAGACAACCCGTGGCTGAGGTATACGGTGTGGCATCCTTCTATGCTCTTTTGCCGACCAAGCCCAAAGACCCGGTGCGGGTCTGCGACGACCTCTTGTGCCGCTTGAAGGGAAGTCAGGACCTCATCAGCGAGCTCAATCGCCGCGGCATTGAGGCCGTTTCCTGGCCGTGTCTTGGGCGTTGCGAGCAGGCCCCCGCGGCACTGCTGGGTCCGCATCCCATTGTGCAGGCGACCGTGGACAAGGTCCAGGCCGCCCAGGAAAAGGGGGAATAACCGATGGGTGAACATCGGCTGCTCCCAGACCCGGCGACTAGAACAGCTCCCACTAGCGAGGAGCGTCTGGTTGAGCGGGGATTTGAGCGTGCGCTAAGCCGGGCGCAGGGCATGACGCCCGAGCAAATCCGTCGGGACGTCACCGAAGCAGGAATTATGGGCCGGGGCGGCGCCGCTTTCCCCACAGGACGCAAGTGGGACAGCGTCGCTTCTGCGCCCGGTGAGCCGAAGTATGTGGTGATGAACGCGGACGAAAGTGAGCCGGGCACGTTCAAAGACCGCGTGCTCTTGGCCGAGGATCCGTTTGGGGCGTTGGTCGGCCTCGCCATCGCCGCGCGTGCCGTAGGGGCTTCTCATGCCTATGTATACATTCGCGGTGAATATCAGGACGTCGAAGCCGTGGTCAAAGAAGCCGCCAAGGTTCTTGAGCGCCGCGGCGTGTTTGGTCCGCACCTAACCTTTGAGGTGCGGCGGGGAGCCGGCGCCTACATTGCCGGCGAGGAGACGGCGCTCTTCAATTCAATCGAGGGCCGGCGTCCGGAACCGCGGGTCAAGCCTCCTTTTCCGACCGTTCACGGTCTCTTTGGCAAGCCCACCTTGATTCAAAACGTCGAAACACTGGCCAATGTAGCGGTGCTGCTGGCGCACAATGTGGCGTGGTTCCGGGAGCAAGGCACGGACAAAACGCCAGGCACCAAGCTGGTCTGCCTCAGCGGACATGTGGAACGGCCCGGGGTCTATGAAGTGCCCTTCGGCGTGTCGCTAAAGGACGTGCTTTACAGCCCAGAACTGGGCGGGGGCATTGCCGGCGGACGACAGCTGAAGGCTGTTCTCTTGGGTGGTGCGGCTGGGACCTTCGTGACAGCCCAGGAGGCCGTCGAAGCCACGTACGACTATGCGCCGCTCAGGGCCATGGGTGCCAGCATCGGATCGGGTGCCATCATGGTGTTTGATGAGACGGTCTCGTTAGTGGATGTGCTAAGGCAGTTGGCCCACTTCTTTGCGGATGAATCCTGCGGACAATGTGTGCCGTGCCGGATTGGAACGCGACGTCTCCTGGAGATGCTCGACGATGAGACCGCCCTGTCTGACGGGCAACGGCTTCGGGATTTGGGACGTGCGATGCAGGACGCATCCATCTGCGGCCTGGGTCAAACCGCGCCGGTGGCTCTGCTATCCCTCATGGATCGAACTAGCCTCTGGGAATCAGAAAGGAGCGCGGGCTGATGGCTGACATCACATTGACAATCGATGGCGTTTCGGTCACGGTGCCAGAAGGCACAACCCTCAGGCAAGCCTGCGGGACAATCGGCGAAGAGACTCCAGCGCTTTGCTTTCACGACAATCTGACCCCTGCCAATGCGTGCCGGGCGTGTGTTGTAGAGGTGGAGGGCGGCCGTGCGCTGGTCGCATCCTGCAGCCGTCAGGCGGAGCCAGGCATGGTGGTGCATACGAAGTCGGAGCGCGTCATGAACTCGCGTCGCGTGGTGTCGGAGCTTTTGGCATCGACCTCCGATCTCTCGTTGGCCCCCACGGTTCAGGACTTGCTGGATAGGTCCGGCGGCGACGCGACCCGCTTCCGTACGGGCGCCACATGGGATCAACCGGTGCGTGACGACAATAGGTTGTATGTTCGGGACTACGCGAAATGCATCTTGTGCTATCGCTGCGTGGAAGCCTGCGGCGACGATGCGCAGAACACGTTTGCCATCTCGGTAGCTGGCCGCGGGTTTGATGCCCACATTGATGCCGGATTCGGCCGCGATATGCCGGATTCTGATTGCGTGTTCTGCGGCAACTGCGTTGCGGTGTGTCCCACGGGCGCCTTGATTGACCGCTCGGAGTACAACCTGCGACAAGCCGGAGAGTGGAAGGACGAGGAGATTACCGTCACCGACACCATTTGCTCATACTGCGGCGTGGGCTGTGATCTGTCGCTCCACGTCCTCGACAATCAAGTGGTCAAGGTGACCTCGCCTATGGATCACCCGGTGACGCACGGCATGCTCTGCGTCAAGGGCCGCTATGGGTACAAGTTCGTGCAGATTGAAGATGAGGTGCCGCCTAAGAACGCGGCGGTCGTCGATTAGTTTCGGTGGTCTTCTAAAGACCTCTCTAAAGGCCTAATGCGACCCATATCGGTGTTATACTTTGGCGCGAAAAGCGAAGGTCCCGGCTATAAGGTCGGGACCTTCGCTTTTACTAAGGTGGTTTCCGCCTTGCTCAACGTGCTAAAAAACACGAAGTCTCATCCAACGAGAATGACTGATCGGATGAGACTTCGTGTGTTCGTGTGTTTTCAGTCTATAAGGAGGTTTACGCGTCCTGCTGTTCGGGGGACTGGTTTCCTAATTCCCGGAGCCGTAGACCCCAGAATGCGACTAAACCGACCAGAGCGGTAAGCATGATGAGGCCGCCTAAAATGGCACTGCCTAACATCGGTCCGGTCCAGGGATTGCCGTGCGTAGGCGCGAATCCCACGATTTCGGGAGCCAGGATGACCCAAGCACCCGCCAAGATTCCGATGATGCTGAGCCAAGTTCCAAATTTCATGCGCCGGTCCCTCCTCGATGGGCTGCTTCGTTCTTGGCCGCTAATTGCGCGGTTAAATCACGCAACACCGTCTCGGCCAGCGGTCGTAGCATCGCGTCAAGATTGTCAGCGGGCGGCGCGGCTGGGGTTTCCTCTTGCTGGGTTGGTGCCGGCGCCTTCACCAGACCGCGGTCCACCATTTCCTTACGGAGACCGCCAAGCCAGCCCCAGAGCGACAAGAGCCCAATGACCGCCACCCCGATACCGCTCCAAAACAGGGTATCGGTGGTGTGCGTCCAACCGCCCGCGTTGGTGTGAAGGGCAAAGGGCAGCACCAACAGCGCGAAACCCATCAGGGTAACTAGCGCCGAGGTGGCCAAGGGCCAAACATATTTGGTCACAATACTCACTCCTTCAACAAAGATCCGGCGTGGAGCCGATCCTGTGTTCTAAGGGACCGGCTCGGACGCCACCGGACGGTCATACGTCTCGGCAATGCGGGTGAACTCGCGATTAATATCGGATGGCGGCTCCGGCGGATTTTGCCCTAGCGCCAGCGCCAACAACGCCAACGAACGGCGCAACTGCTCTTCACGTTCCGGTGGCGCACCCGGCTCCGCCCCATCCTTGGCCATCCACACGGCGGACAAGGCCAGCAGCACTGATCCCACCGGCAACGGCATGGCCGCGGGTTCGGTTTCGACCGTGTGGCTGGTGAATTCGTCTTCCTCGTAAATGAAGCGCTCGCCTCGGAACACGGAGAGAATAGCCGAAAGGAAGGTCATCGCTGCAGCGAAGATGAACACCACCCGCAACGCATCCATGAAGGGGTGCGAAATCAAGCTCGGGAAGTAGTGCGGGCTGGTCAGCGTCGCCACCTGATGGACTGGCATGCGCTGGAGCAGAAGCCGGCCCTGGGCTGTTCCGCCTAGCAGCATCTTCAACGGGTTGTAGCCCAAGAGGGCGGCAAACAGCACAGACATAGGCGGCAAGTGGGCCAGTTCGTGAATGGCCGGTGCCGGCAGGGCGAACTTGCTTAATCCCCGGGTGATGGCTCCAGGAAGCCCGTTGGCCAAGGAGCTAATCACCATGGAGAAGAAAAGGCCCATGGAGAGCATCTGCCCGGCGTTCATAAAGGTGGCCCGCATGCCGGACGCCACGCCGCGGTAACGGGGCGGCACCGAGCTCATGATGGCCGAAGTGTTGGGCGATGCGAAAAGCCCCATGCCTCCACCGACAATGAAGATGTAGAAGGCGAAGGTCCAGTAGTGGAAGTCCGCCGGCAGCGTTTCCAAAAGTCCGAAGCCGATGGCACTCACCAACATGCCGATGGTCGCGAACCAACGGGCGCCATAGCGGTCGGAGAGCTTGCCGCTGAGGGGACCAAAGACCAAGAAACCGATCATCTGCGGAATGGTGTCAATGCCCGCTTGAAGCGGCGTGTTGGCAAACGAGACGCCGTGCATCGGCAGCCAAATGCCTTGCAGCCAAATAATCAGCATGAAGGAGAGGCCGCCACGGGCAATCGCCGCCATAAGGCTGGTGAAGTTGCCGATGGAAAATGCCCGCGTCTTAAAGAGCTGCAGGTGGAACATGGGGTCTTCCACGTAGTTTTCAATAATCACGAAGGCGATGAGGAGCACCACACCCACGACCAAGCTGGTGATGACGAAGGGGCTTTGCCAGCCCATGGCGTGATTCTTGTAGGGGTTAATGCTGTACGTCAAACCCAACATGACGCCCATGAGCCCAATGGCAAAGGTCAAGTTCCCCCACCAGTCAATCTTCTTGGATTCACGGGTTGTGGAGGTCTCTTTGAGTGCTACATAAGCCCAAATGGTGCCGGCAATACCGAAGGGGACGTTCACCAGGAACACGGCTCGCCAGTCCACGGCCGACAACAGGCCGCCCACTACCAAGCCGATAACACCGCCGGCAATACCGGCAATTTGGTTCAACCCCAACGCAAAGCCGCGCTCATTGGCGGGAAAGGCGTCGGTCAAAATGGCGGCACTATTGGAAAACAGAAAAGCTCCGCCGATACCTTGCACAAATCGGAAGATAATCAGTTGCCATTCACCGGCGGTCCCTTTGCCGGGGGTTAGGAACAGCAAAATCGATCCGATGGTGAAGATTAAAAAGCCGAGATTATACAACTTGACGCGGCCATAGGTATCGGAAATCCGTCCAAACGAGACCAAGAGGATGGTGGTGGCCACGTTGAATCCCATCAAAATCCACAGCAGCAAGCTGGTCTGCCCGCTGTGCAGAGGATTGATTTGAATGCCGCGGAAAATGGCGGGCAACGAGATGATTAGAATCGTCCCGTTAATCGCGGCCATCAAAATGCCCAAGGTCGTATTCGTGAGGGCTATCCACTTATAGGCGATACCGCCTGGTCGCGATTCAACTGCCCTGGAAGCCATGTATCAGAATTCCCTCCTAGTCTTTTACGCCTGATTCGCGGTTGTCTTTGCATCCGTGGCGCATTCGACTTGGCGCACCGTGTCGGTATAGTGCTCCAGCACCTCCACGAATCGCGTCCGCTCCTCGTCGCTCAGATGACGAATGGCGGCAAACAGCGGGGTGTTGTACCAACTGGTCATGCTGCTGACGCGCGCCTGGCCGGTTTCGGTGAGCCGCACCCAAATCCGCCGCCGGTCATGTGTATCGACGGTGCGCTCGACCAACCCCCGTGTCTCCAGTCGCTCCAGAATGCGGGTCAACGACGTCGATGACATGGAGAGTTTTTTGGCCAAATCTCCCGCTTGTTCGGGCTGATGGCTCAAAATGCGCAAGCACTGTACCTGAGCGATCGTCAACTCGTGGGACCGCCACAGGTCGAAAATGAGCGGTTCCGACAGCCGGATGAGATTAACCACCGCTTTCAGCGCCACGCGCTCTTCATCCGTGGGCATCGGCGTGTTCTCCACGGGACTCACCTCGCTCAGTAATTGTTGCAAAGCCAACCATTATCACATCGACAATAATATCACGCACGACAAGTAAAGGGGACAATTTAATCAAACTTTAACAAAACCCGCATTTCCACACATTGTGCGGCTCTCCAGGTATTGTGGATTGATTCCTTCCGAATCTCTGGTATGATTTCAGGATAAACGGACAGGTGGAATTGTCCGTCTCTTTGTGCCCTTTCGGGTGTTCCTTGGTTTAACGTAAAGGAGAGACTGATGGCAAAACGTTCAGTGAAGTGGATTTCGGCAGCTGGCATGTTGGCATTAGTGGGAACCGCAGCTGCGGCCTGCGGAAACACGAGCCAGGCGGCCTCCCCAAGTCCCAAGCCGTTGGCAGAGATTAACGGCACGCCACTTACCACGCAAGAGTGGAAGTTGGCGGTGAATGCCACCGATCTCTTACAGGGCGTCACCATGTCGACCACCAAGTCGGCGGAAAAGCAGCAGGTTAAAGATTTGGCTGCGCAGATTGCCGTCGAACAGTGGGCGTTGAAGCACCACATCATCACTCAACAGACGGCGGAGAAGAATGCCAAGCTGTTCGTTAGCGAGAATGTGGAAACGGCGCTGGGCGGCAAGAAAAAGACCGTGGCGGCATTGAAGAAGCAGCATTTGACGATTGCGTCGCTAACCCAATTCATGGTTCAGCAGATGGAATGGGATGCCGCATTCAGTGCCGAGACAAAGAACGTGAAACCGGTGACCACCGCTGAGGCTCAAGCGTATTACAATGCCCACAAGTCCGAATTTGCCACCCCGGCGCAGGACAAGATGCGCATGATTTTGGTTAAAAACAAGAGTCTCGCGCAAAAGATTGAAAGCGAACTGGAGCACGGCGGCAGTTGGTCAGCGCTGGCCAAGCAATATTCCCTTGACACCTACAGCAAGGATAAGGGTGGGGAGTACGGCTGGGTTAATACCGGGCCATCCTCAAACTTCGTTAAGCCGTTCTACGAGGAGATGGACAAGCTTAAGCCGGGACAGTACGGAATTGCCCATACGCAATACGGATACCACGTGATTGAGGTGCAGGCTACGAAGCCCGGTGGGACCCAGCCCTTCTCGCAGGTGAAGTCGCAGCTGGCCTCGGGTCTCTTGCAGCAAAAGCAAACTCAGGTGTTTCAGGGCTTTGCTAAGAAAATCGCAAAACAGAGCCACGTGAAGATCTATTTTAAGTAGCGTAAGTTGAGACGGCGTCCCCCCCGGGACGCCGTTCTTAATGGTGTCGTGTCTCTTTCGACTTCTGGTCGGTGTCAGGTGGGGCAAACAGCGTGAGCATGGCGCCCACAAATAAGATGCAGCCGGCGGTGACCCACAGTTGGTCGGCGCCAAAAAACCCCAAAGTCGCGGAAATGGCTGCCAGCAACCCGCCTAGTCGATAGCCCCCGAACCACATGACGACCACCGCCAAGAGCGCCAATATACTGCAGGCGAGTGTGATATCCGAGCCTGGCATGCTCCCGTGGCCGATGGTCATGTGGGACTCGAGCGCCGGCATGTGTTCTGCCCAGGCGGTAAATCCGCCCAGCAATCCGCCCAACAGGGACAGCATCCATCCGATAGTTTTCATGCGCCCAGTTTTCCCCGTTTCAAGTCAAAGCATACCGGCCGATGGTTGGCTGGCAAGGGCGGCCGCCAATTGCTACCATAGATAAAGGAGGCGAGATCATTCCTGTAGGGAGTAGTTCTTGGAGTTTGTGTGCATGAAAGCGCCTCCCGTACGATGAGTGTGTGAAGGGTCTAGAGCCCGTAGAACTCATCCAGGAGGCGTTATCATGCAGTCTAAGCAAATCCTCGCCCAGAATCAACGGATTGAGCGCATCACGGCGACCACGTTGGTGGTGGGCGTCGACATTGCCAAAGAACGTCACGTCGCTCAGGCCATGAACTTTCGGGGCATCGTGCTGACGTCCCGTGCCCTGGCGTTTGCCAACACGCGGGCGGAGTTCGAGCAATTTGTCGCGCGACTGCGCGACATTCAGATGGCCCATGGCATGACCGATGTCGTGGTCGGGATGGAATCGACGGGCCACTATTGGTTCGCGCTCGCGCATTGGCTGCAAGACCAGGGCATCACGGTGGTCATTGTGAACCCCGCCACCACCAAGCGAAACAAGGAAAACCGGGACAACTCCCCGTCAAAGAGTGACCCCAAAGATGCCATCGTGATTGCTGAGGTTGTCACCCGAGGGTACTACACGCTGTACGAGCGTAGTGAGTGGCAGTTTCACCAGCTCCGGGTGTTAGTCGCCAGCCGGGAGCGTTGGGTCCAGGAACGGAGTCGCGCCCGGAATCGCATCATCCGCTGGGTCGACATTTGGTTCCCGGAGCTCACGCAGGTCTTCCCCGATCTCTTCACGGATCGTGCGTTGGCCACCCTGACCCATTTTCCAACCCCGGCGCAGGTCCGGGTGCTCACACCCGACACGATGGTGGATGTGTGGCGGCGCTATATGGCCCGGGCGGCCGGCGCCCGGGGCCTACGGTGTGCGCAGGCGTTACAGGAGGCTGCGGCCCGAAGCATTGGTGAGACCGTCGGCCTGGATGATGCTCGGTGGGAGTTGCAGCATCTCCTGGTGAGCTACCGGCATGCCTACCAGGTGGTCGAGGAAACGGACACCCGGTTAGAGGCGCTGTTGGCGAAGATTCCGTGCGCCCCGTTGCTACGCTCGGTCGGCATTCCGACGTCGGAGACGGCGGCTATCCTTGCCTTTGGGGGAGACCTGCGCCAATTGGCGCATGGGGATCAGCTCTTGCGGAAGGCCGGCTTAAATTTGGCCGAACGGACTTCGGGGAAGTACAAAGGCCACATCAAGCTCGCGAAGCGCGGC
>NZ_JABBVZ010000047.1 GCF_012933365.1 Sulfobacillus harzensis
GAACCTCCAACCAAGGATTTCCCTTACCGTACCATAACCTTCCGTGATTATCACGAATTAAGGAATGGTTCTACTAGTCTTCAGACCATTCGTATGGCCGCCCATGCGATATGGGCGGGGGAGGGCGACGTGTTTGTGGCGGCGGGAGTCGAGTTCGTTAGCCGCTATCCGAAACTGGAGGATCACCGCAATCCCCGTTTTCTGACCGAGGGTGCGCCACAGATTTACATCTCGATGGGGCTGACCGCCGAAAATGTCGCCCGCCAATATGGGGTGTCCCGGGAAGACCAAGATGCCTATGCCAAGCGCTCCCAGGATTTGACCCGGCAAAGCCGGGAAGCGGGATTTTGGGCACGGGAGATTGTGCCGGTACCGCTCGCGGACGGTACTGTCATGCGCGAAGATGACAGTCCACGTCCGGACACCACGTTGGAAGGGCTCTCGCAATTAAAGCCCGCTTTCTTGGACGGCGGAACCGTGACTGCCGGCAATTCATGCCCGCTCAACGATGGAGCTGCCGCTGTGTTGGTGATGTCGGCGCGCCGGGCCCAAGAACTCGGACTGAAGCCCCGAGCGCGGATTGTGGCCACCTCGGTAAGCGCGCTCGACCCCGCCATTATGGGGGTCGGCCCGATTGAGGCGGTGAAGAAGGTGTTAAAGCAGGCCCGCATGTCTTTGGACGACATCGACATTGTGGAGCTGAATGAGGCGTTCGCGGCCCAAGTGCTGGCCGTGCAGCGTGAGCTCAACATCCCGATGGAGAAGTTGAATCCTTTTGGCGGCAGCATTGCGGTCGGCCATCCCTATGGCATGACGGGGGCGCGCATCTGCGCCACCTTGCTGAACGGGCTTGAAACTCTCGACAAGACGCTGGGATTGGAGACCATGTGCGTGGGTGGCGGACAGGGAATGGCGATGATTGTGGAGCGTTTGAATTAGGGAGGCGCCATGCAAGTAGCGATGAATGTGGCCCGCTTTCTCAACCGGGCGGCAGCGTTGTACGGGAATAAGCCGGCGGTGTTCGACGACGACCGGGTGTTCACGTATCGGCAACTGTGGCAGCGCGTGCAGCGGTTGAGCCGGGCCTTGCTGGATTTGGGGGTGAGGCCAGGCGACCGGGTTGCCTGGCTTGGGTACAACAATCATCCGTTGTTGGAAGCTTACTTTGGGGTCGTGCAGTTTGGCGCCATCTTGGTGCCCCTCAACATTCGCCTTACCCCGTCAGACTTGGCGGGCATCATTGACGACGCTCAGCCCCAGGTTCTGGTGTTTGATTCGGACTTTGAGCCAGCAGCTCGCCAGATTGCCCAAGGACGCCCCATCACCTTGGTTGAAATTCAAATCGCCGGCGCTCACACGGGTTACCTCGACTACGAGGCATTTTTGGCCGGGGCCTCTTCGGAAGAGTCAGCCATGCTGCATGACCTGGATGAAAATGCGCCGGCGGAACTGTTTTACACCTCGGGCACCACTGGCCGGCCCAAGGGGGTGGCGCTCACCCACCGCAATCTCTACATGAACGCTATGAACGTGATGGCCACCGAGAATATGAGCGACCAGACAGTGATGCTTCACACTATTCCGCTGTTTCATGTGAATGGCTGGGGCTCTCCGCATTACATTACCGCGCTGGGAGCCACTCACGTGATGCTCCGAAAGTTCGTGCCGCGGACTGTCTTTGAGCTCATTGAACGCCACCGTGTGACCCAAGCGCTGTTGGTACCGACCATGGTGCGGGCCCTAAACCTCGCACCGGAACGAAAGCAGTACGATTTGTCCAGCCTGATTCGCGTGACCATTGGCGGCGCGCCGAGTCCGTCCAGCTTTGTCGCGGAGACCATGGAGGCACTGGCGGTGGAATATCAAGGTGGTTATGGATTGTCGGAAACCTCGCCGGTGGTGTCCTCGGCAGCCATCAAGGGCACGTTGGCCGATGGGGACACTGAAGCCCTGTACCGGTGGCGTGGAACGGCCGGGATTCCTTTGATTGGCGTCGAGGTCAGCCTGGTTGACGATCAGGACCGGGAGCTTCCATGGGATGGGCAAACCCGCGGGGAACTTCGGGTGAGAGCGGACACGGTGATGGCCGGCTATTGGCAAAAGCCGGAGGAGACCACCCGGGTCATGAAAAACGGCTGGTTTTACACGGGCGACATGGCGCTAATTGATGCCGAAGGCTACATCCGGATCGTGGATCGCAAGAAGGACATCATTATTTCTGGCGGTGAAAACATTTCCAGCGTCGAGTTGGAGGATGCGCTCTATAACCACCCGGCGGTGGCGGAGGCGTCGGTGATTGGAAAGCCGGACCCGGTCTGGGGTGAGATTCCGTTCGCCGTGGTGTCGTTAAAACCGGGCGCTCACGCCGAAGCCGAGGAAATTTTGGCGGGCGCGAACGCCAGCTTGGCGGGATTTAAGCGCATTAAGGGCATTGCGGTAGTCCCAGAACTCCCCAAGACGGGAACCGGGAAAATACAAAAGAATCGCGTACGGGAGCAGTTTGGAGGCGCTCTGCCGCAATAGGGGTGTCGAGATATGTGCCGATTTGTCGGGAAAAAAGTTGAAATATTGGGTTGATTTAGAATGGGAAAGCTTTTATGGTGGATCTACCGACCGGACGGTCGAGGAGGCGGAAAAATGCAGGTTTTGACGCGCGTGCTCCGAGACAATGTGGAGGAATTCGGCGAATACCCCTTTTTATATGACGGCGATTTAGTCTACAGCAATGCCGAGAGCCTTCGGCAGTCGGAGCGAATTCGGGACTTGTTGGTGGCCGCGGGAATCCAGCCAGGCGACCGGGTGCTGGTGTCCATGCCCAATCGCGCCGAAGTCTTTTTCGTCTATCAAGGCGCCATGATGGCTGGGGCTGTGGTCGTGCCGGTGATGTACCTCTTGGGCCGCCCGGAAATCGCCCATATTATGCGCGATGCGGAGCCGGCCGGGGTGTTCATAGACGACAGTTCATTGGACAAAGTGCTGGGAGCATCGGAAGATGCGGGTCTGGCGCCACGGATTTGGTCAGCCGATCCATCCGATCGGGTGGCCTGGCTTTGGGAGCGCGGCGACTATCCTGCGGCGGCGCCGCCTGAGCTGCGGGAACAGGACTTGGCCGTCATTCTCTATACCTCGGGCACTACCGGAGCCCCCAAGGGGGTGATGCTGACCCATAAAAATCTTTATGCCAATGCCCAACAGGTCATTGCCAGCAGCCCCGATCGGGACCGCGGGGTGACCCTCGGGGTGCTCCCGCTGGCGCACATTTTCGGGTTTACCGTCAGTACCGTCACAGCCATGTTAGGAAGCTCCATTGTCATATTCCGCAAGTTTGATGTCCGACAGGTGTTCGAAGCCATTCAGCGCTATCGGGTTCGGGGTTTCTCGGCAGTGCCGGCCATGCTGTATGCCATGGTGCAAAGTCCCGAGGCGGATCGCTTCGACCTCTCCAGCTTGGAGACGGTCTCTTCTGGATCGGCGCCGTGTCCCGTGCCCCTTATCGAAGCCTTTCAGGCCAAATTTCACGCCGAGGTGCTGGAAGGATATGGGCTCTCCGAGGCGGCGCCGGTGGTCAGCGGACATCGCCGCAACATGCCAATCAAGCCGGGCACGGTGGGCGTACTGGTGTCCGGCGTGGAGGCGCGCATCGTCGATTTTGAGGGGCGGGAGCTGCCGGTGGGGCACGTGGGGGAGCTCTGGGTTCGCGGCGACAACGTCAGCCCCGGTTATTTCCGCCGTCCCGAAGCGACGCGGCAGGTACTGGACGCCGATGGCTGGCTGCACACGGGCGATGTGGCATGCCTGGATGAGGATGGCTACCTCACCATTGTCGATCGGAAGAAGGATGTCATCATACGGGGCGGCTTCAACATCTATCCCCGCGATGTAGAAGAGGTCTTGATGCGCCACCCGGCGATTGCCGAGGCGGCGGTGGTGGGGGTGCCCTCCGAACGGCTGGGTGAAGAGGCGGTGGCATTTGTAACGGCCAAACCGGGTGCGGTGATCGACGAAGAGGAGGTCTTAGGCTATGGCCGGCAGGTGCTGGCCCACTACAAGGTGCCGAAGGCGCTGCGGGTGGTAGATGCGCTGCCCCGCAATGCGGTTGGCAAGGTGATGAAAAGGACACTCAAGGAGTGGGCTTCGAGGTGAGCACAAAGTTCGGGAGGCACGGACGCGGTCCTCCAGCGGCCGTGGGCGCCGTGCAACGCGATGATGCCTCCGGTCTTTTTCGTCAGGGCATCGCAACGAGGAGGCCATTGAATCAGGAGGGAATACAATGGCTGTTGAAGCTCCGCGCATGGCGCGCTGGTTTTCGCGGCGCGATATTGATACCTACCCGCGCGGATGGGTTCAAGTGGGACTCTTGGTGCTGGTGATCATTGCCAACATTGTGGCCAACTATGAGGGCGAGCTGGCGCCGGTAGCGCCGCTGCTGTTGCCCTATCTGAAACTGACGCTGTTGGGCTACGGACTCATCGTGGGACTGACCACGGTGGTTTCGGGGATCGTGTCGTTGTTGGTGGGAGCGCGCTTTGACCGCTACGGACGGACCTTCTTTGTCGCGGTGGGGACCTTCGTGACCTCCATCGCCGTCTTTTCCATGATCTTGGTGCATACCACCCTAGATTTCATTATTGTCCGCCTCGTTATGGCGATTATACTCGGACTGGTGCTGCCTGCCACCACCGGCTTGGTGCGGGACTTCACCCCGCGTGTGGGCCGGGCGCTGGGCTTCGGACTTTGGACCTTCGGTCCGGTAGGCGCCAACTTTCTCGCTGCCGGCGTGGCTGGCGCCACCCTGCCCCTGTTTCACGACGCCTGGCAGTCGCAGTTCGTGATTATGGGCAGCTTCTGCTTCGTCATTAGCTTGGTGGTGGCTTTCTTAATCCGCGATTTGAGTCCGGGACTCAGGGCTCAGATTGTTCATGACCAAGAGGAAGCGCAACTGGCGGCTCTACGGGCTCGCGAGGTGAAGGAGACGGTGGCCAACCCGCGCATGGTCTACGGATCGGGCCGAATTTGGGCGTTGGCGGTGGGAATTGTGCTGTTCCTGCTGGTCTATTACTTTACCACAGCATTCGGGCCCCTATACCTCTCCAGCGCCTTTAAATACCCTGCGGCCGAAGCAGCCTCGATTGCAAGTTATTTCTGGCTCGCCAACCTCGGCTCGCTTATCCTGGTCGGGTTGGTCTCCGATTGGCTGCAGCTCCGTAAGCTGTTCTCCTTCATCGGGGTCATCGGGGTATTTGTCTTCATGTTCTTTTGGATCCGACTCATCGGCCATCCGGTGCCACCTTCTACCATGATTCTCTATACCTCACTGCAGGGCGTGCTGCTGGGGATTGGCTTCGGACCCTGGATGGCGCTCTACTCCGAGAATCTCGAGGACATTCACCCCACGTTGCAAGGAACCGGCTGGGCGCTCTGGTCGTTCGTGCAGTACGTCCTGGCCGGAATCGGAGGCGCCATCACCTTTCTGGTGGTGACGGCCGCTGGTTGGGCGGCATGGCTGGACATCTGCTGGATCGGCGTCGTGATCTACGGGATTCTCATCTTCTTTGGGCGCGGTCCCTGGTTCCACCGTCCAGCGCGGCAACCCGGTACTGAGCGGAATATCGTTTCCTAACATCGAGCTCTCCGAAGACCTCGGAGAGCTCCTTCGTCGACCGACCGTTTGGTTGGGAGGAGGACACATGCAGAAAACACAGCAAACAGCGCTGGTAACCGGGGCGTCACAGGGCATTGGTGAAGTGATTGCCGTGCATCTGGCGCGGGCCGGTTTTGCCGTTGCGCTGTTGGCACGAAGCGAGGCAAAACTCGTCGGTGTCCGGTCCCGCTGGCCCGAACTTGGCGACGCGCTGATTCTGTCTGCGGACGTGCGCCAGAGCGACCAGATTGAACGCGCCGCCGCCCTGTTGGAAGAGCGTTTCGGCCATCTGGATGTCCTCGTGAATAATGCTGGCGGATCGTTCCAGGCGCCAGCGCGGCAATTGTCGCCTAACGGCTTCCTGCAGGTGGTGGCCATCAATTTGGTGGGGCCGTTCGTGGTTTCCCGGACGTTCTTGCCACTCTTGGAAAAGCGAGGCGGGTCCATTGTCAATATTGGCTCCACTGCCGGCCGAGACATGGCGCCCAACATGGTGGCGTACGGTGCCAGCAAGGCAGGGTTGGTCAATATGACCCGGTCATTGGCAGCCGAATGGGGGCCGACGGTGCGGGTCAACTGCGTCGCTCCGGGACCCATCCTCACCCCAGCCGCCCGGCAAGTGCTGTATGAGGACGACCCGGGCCGCATTGCCGCCGCCGCAGAGACCCGCTCGGTGGGACGTCTGGGCACTCCTGAGGATGTGGCCGAGGCGGTGTTGTGGATGGCTCGGGCCAGTTATGTCAACGGTTCGGTGCTTTATGTCGACGGCGGGCCCGACGTTCGAAGCGTTACCCAGGCGGGGAGGTGAGAGAATGTGGGATTACGACCCGGGTCGGATTGGCGAGCGCAGCGCCCCGGCCTTGCATGAGATTGAAAAGGGCGCGATTCGCCGTTTTGCTGAAGCTCTTGGAGAGACCAACCCTGTCTACTTTGATGAAAAGGCAGCCCAGCGCGCGGGTTATCGGAGCTTGGTTGTGCCCCCCACGTTTTATGGGACGCTTGGCCGAAATCCCATTCCTGGGCTTCAAATGCCTCGGGCGGGTGTCATTCACGGCGAGCAGGAATTTGTCTACGGAAAAGCGGCCTCCGCTGGGGACCGGATTCAGGTGACAGGATGGTTGGCCGACGTGCGCAAGGTCCAGGGCAGCCGGGGGGCAATGACATTGCTGACGATCATGGCCGAGGGAGTGCACGAGGACGGGGCGATGGCGTTTCAGTCGCGGTCGGTGCTGATCATTTCGGAGGGGGTGGAGTAGATGTGGCGGGTGGGAGAGGTGGTGCGCTTAGGCACCGCCCAATTTAGCCGGGAGCAACTGGTTCGCTACGCGGGCGCCTCGGGAGATTTCAACCCCATCCACTATGATGAGGAGCGCGCTCGGAGTTTTGGTCTTCCGGGGGTGATTGCTCACGGCATGCTGAGCATGGGGGTATTGGCGCGGCTCATCAAGGAGTCGGCCCCGCCGGGATCGCATTTTGAACGCTATGGGGTTCGCTTCCGCGCCATGGTCGAGCCCCAACAGTCGCTTTCGGCCACGGCCCGGGTGGATTCGGTGGATGACGACGGACGGGTGGTGCTGGAGGTCGCGCTTCAGCACGCCGACGGCCGCATCGCGGCAAGTGGCCAGGCGGTGCTGAGAATTCCTCCAAGAGATTCGGTCGGAAACGACGGGACGGATGCACGGCGATGAACGCATTGAGCTCAAACATCTGGATGGGGGAGGCGGGCGAAGCGCTAGCCATGATTCGGCGAGGCGTTACCCGCCTCGTCGACCTGAGAGCAGAGGCCTCTCCCCCCGGTTATGCCGTGCCGGTGGAGCACTTTCCGTTGCAGGACGAGATGGCCGGCCAGCATGCCATGCTGAGTCAGGCGGCCCGTCGTGTGGCCGAGCTGGCTCAGAGGGGCGAGGTGGTCGGGGTGTATTGCCAGGCCGGCAACTCCCGTACCGCCGCCGTCGCCGCGTTGGCCTTGGTTCATGGAGGCACTGATTTGCAAGACGCCCTGCGGGCGGTGCGGCAGGCACGCCCCTCGGCCGTCCCAGCGTTAAGCCTTCGCGAGGCAATGGTCGACTTGGCGGATGGCTGGAATCAACAAGGCCTTAGGCATGAGCACCTGAAGCTGGGCGACTTGGTCTTGCATGCTGTGCATCGGCCTGGATTAGGCCGGCGCCTGGTGCTGTTGCATGGCGTTTACGGGAGTTGGACCCATTGGCAGAGTGTGCTAAGCGAGCTTCCGGGCGTGGACGTCTGGCTGCTTGATATGCCGGGCTTTGGCGAGTCGGACGATTGGCCGGGAAGTTTCGACCACCGCCGCTACACGGAGATGTTGGCCCAAGCGGTGCGCCGAGTGGCGGGGGCAGGGGCGGTGCTGGGGGGCTACTCGTTTGGCGCCTATTTGGCATTGGCACTGCTGGACCGCTATCCGGATTTAGCCCCAGCGGCAATCTTGGTGTCCCTGGCGGGGCGGGTCGGCGATGCCTCCCGCCATTGGCGGGTGGAAGAACGGCGCTTTCCGCCCCATCCGCTGTTTGACGAGCGGCTGGCGGTGGTGGAGGCCAACTTGAGGGCCATCCACTTTGGACAACCGGACAATATCTCGCGAAAGGCGGTCTATTCCACCTACCACAACATTTGGCGGACCCGCTTGGGGCCCCGCCGAATGCGTGAGGCACGCTCGAGCCGGGTGCCTCCGTTAGCCGCTTTGAGCCGGGTGACGAAGCCGCTGTTGATGGTCTGGGGCGAGCACGATCCGTATTGCCAGCCCCAAGTTGGCGATTGGGCGGCGGCCTGTCGCCGTGTTCGGCCCGATATGAAGACGCGCATCGTTCCAGGCGCAGCGCACTGGGTGCAAGAGGAGCGGCCCCAAGAGGTCGGGGGGCTGATTCGGGCCTTTGTCGATGGGGTCAAAGTGCCCACCAAGGAGGGGGAAGAGGATGGACTTTAGCTATTCTGACGAGCAATTCATGATGTACGACAGTGTGCTCGGGCTAATGCGCCAAGAGGCCGGACCTAGTGCCTGCCGAAAAACCTACCGCCACGGGTCGGCGGTGGCGCGCCAACTGGCGGGAAAATTGGCCGACCAGGGTGTGTTGGGGGGCGGCGCTTCCGAGGCGCACGGCGGCAGCGGCCTCAGCCTTTTGGATTACGCGCTCTTATTTGAAGCGGCTGGGCAAACTTTGCTGCCATTCCCATTGGTGGAAAGCTTTGTGGTCACCACCATCCTGCAAGCTTTTGGGGAGAAGGAGCAGCAAGAGCGCTGGCTTTCCGCGATCGTTTCCGGAGAGACCATTCCCACCATTGCCTGGGGCGATGACTCCGGCCGGTTCGGGACCGGCGGCGTGCAAGCGGTTCGAGCGCGGGGACGCACCCGTCTATTTGGTCGGCGCAAATTCGTACCCTTTGCCGAGATATCCGGGCTGGTGTTGACGCCGGTCTATTCGACCGAGTTGAATGGCGTGTTTCTCACCCTGTTGGACCCGCACCGCGCTGGGGTGGAAATAGAGCCGCTTCATAGTTTAGATGGCTCCTATCCCTTGGCGTCGCTCATCCTGAATGGGTGCACGGTCGAGGAGGGGGAGCTGGTTTGGCAGGGCGGCAATCTTTGGGAGCGGGCTCTGGCCTTGGCGCAGGTGGCGCTCGCACAAGAGGCCCTGGGCGTCGCGGAGGAGGTGTTTCGCAACACCGTCGAGTACGTCAAGGTCCGGGAACAGTTTGGTGGACCAGTGGGGCGCTTTCAGGCCGTCAAGCATGTCGCGGCGGAAGACTACCTCCTTTTAGAGAGCACTCGCGTCGCCAATCGCTACGCTGCTTGGCTGGTCAGTGAGGGAAGCCCCGAAGGGCCGCTCTACGCCAAGATGGCCAAAGCCTATGCCAGCGACATGGCTCGGCGGGTCACAGGTGACGCCATCCAATTGCACGGCGGGATTGGCTTCACCTGGGACAGTGACGTGCATCTCTACTTCAAGCGCGCCTGGCGGTTGGCTCAGGAGCTTGGCCGATCCACAGACTTGCGTGAGCAGATGGCCCGGCGGGTCGTTGATGGGCAGCTCGAGGAGGGGGATGGATATGGATATTCGCTTTAGCAGCGAGCACGAGGCGTTTCGGGAGCGCGTGCGAGCTTTTCTCGGGGAGGTGTTGACGGAGGGCTGGGGCACCCCCACGCATCCCTTGCCGCGAAGCGCCCAAGAGCAGGCGGAAGTAGGGATGTGGTGGGAGCGAACCGTGTATGAGCATGGTTTTGCGGGCCTGTCGTGGCCCAGAGAATACGGGGGCCAAGGACTGACCTGGGTGGAGCAGGTCATTTTCTCCGAGGAGTGTGCCCGCGCCAATGCGCCCGCCGGCGTCAATGGCCTGGGCAAGGGGCTTTTGGGTCCGACACTATTGGTGGAAGGCACCGAGGCGCAGAAAAAGCGATTCATCCCGCCGCTTCTGGCGGGCGAGGAGATTTGGTGCCAGGGTTATTCCGAGCGCAATGCGGGATCAGATCTGGCCTCCTTGAACACGCGGGCGGTATTGGAGGGCGACGAGTGGGCCATCACGGGACAGAAAATTTGGACCTCCAACGCGCATTTGGCGGACTGGTGCTTTGTGTTGGCGCGTACCGATCCCACTGCGCCCAAGCACCGCGGCATCACCTTTTTTCTGGTGCCGATGCATCAGCCCGGAGTCAAGGTCGAGCCGCTGGTCCAATTAACCGGCGAAGCTCATTTTAACAGCGTCACCTTTGATGGGGCACGTACCCCCCGGGAGAATGTGGTGGGTCCCGTCAATGACGGCTGGCGGGTGGCCAACACCATTCTGTCCTTTGAGCGGGGCACCACCATTATCGGCCGCCACGCCCATTATCTCAGGGAATTTGAGACACTATTGAATGCCGCCCGCCAGTCTCTTGGCGAAAATGGCCCCTTGGCCCGTGATTCCCATTACCGGCAGCGCCTCATGCAACTGTGGAGCGAGATCGAGATCTTGCGCCTCCATGGCTATCAGGTTATTACGCAGTTGCAAAAGCGGAGCCGCTTGGGCCCGGAGGCCTCAATGCTCAAGCTCTATTACAGCGAAATGCATAAACGTCTTGGCGAGTTGGCCATGGAAGTGCTGGGAGGCGCCATGCCTTATGTGGAGGGACTGGAGAGCTTGGCCGGAGGCAGTCTTCATCGCGCCTTTTTATGGTCGCGGGCGGAAACGATTTTCGCGGGCACCTCGGAAATTCAGAAAAACGTGATAGCGGAGCGGGTTTTGGGGCTGCCGAAGGACGGCCGCCGGTAAGGGGGGAGAACGTGCGTCTGGAACTGGCATCGCCAGCACGGTTGACGCGGCTCTTTCGTCCGCGCTCGGTAGCGCTGGTGGGAGCGACCGACAACTCCCGCTGGTCGCTCAACACCTACGAGAATCTCAAACAGTTTGGATTCCTCGGCCCCGTCTATCTCATCCATCCGCGTAACGCCGTGGTGCACGGCGCCCGCGCCTATCGTTCCCTCGCCGATTTGCCAAAAAGGCCAGACCTCATCTACGTGATGGTGCCAACCGGGGCGGTGGCCGAGGTGCTGGAGGAGGCGGGGCGATTGGGGATTGGCCAGGCGGTGGTGCTGACGGCCGGCTTTTCCGAGATGGGCCCGGCCGGGGCGCGCTTGGAGGCGGCCATCCTCGAGGTGGGGCTTCGATACAACATGTGCGTGTTGGGGCCGAACGGCAATGGCTTCATCAACGCCAAAGACAATATCGTGCCCTACGGCCTCTTGGTCATGCCGCCGCTCCGATCCGGCCCGGTGGGGATAGTTCTGCAAAGCGGCGCCCTGGCCTCGACCGCCCTGGCGTTTGCGCGCGACCATGCCATCGGCATCTCGCTGCTGGTGTCGATGGGCAATGAGATGATGGTGAGCGCTACGGATGTCATGGAGTACCTGATTGACGACCCGGCAACGCGCGTCATCGCCTTGTTTTTGGAATCCATTCGCGATGCCAAAGCGTTTCGGCGTGCGGCCGAGCGCGCATTTCGAGCCGGGAAGCCGCTGGTAGCGCTGAAAGTTGGCAAGAGCCCGGTGAGCCAGCGCACCGCCCTAGCGCATACCGGGGCGCTGGTCGGCAACGACTTGGTAAACGCGGCCGCCTTCCGGCAATTGGGGGTGATTCGGGTGGATTCCTTGGAGGATTTGCTTCTGACGGCTGGATTCATGGGTACCCACCCGCCGCTGCCTGGGCGACGCATGGGGGTCATTACACCGTCAGGTGGGGCTTCAGACCTCATCGCCGATCGAGCCGACGAGGAAGGTCTGCAACTGCCGGATTTCTCGCCTCGGGTTGGGGAGCGGCTTCGGGCGATCTTGCCACCCTTTGCCACTGTGCACAATCCGTTGGATGTGACGGGCTATGTGGTGGTGGATCCGGGGCTGACGCTTCGGGCGTTGGGGGCAGTGATCGACGACCCCGAATTCGATTTTCTCCTCACATTTGCCACCCTCCCGCCGGCGCGGTCCAGCGCACCGGAACGGTACCAGGCGACGATGGCCGCTTTAGGGGAACTAAAGGCCAAGGCCGACAAACCGGTTTTGGTGGCAACCCAGACGCTCTCCGATATCTCTGATGCGGCAGCAGATATGGCGGCCGCCTCCGGTATCCACGTGTTGGGTGGTATTGAGCACGGGCTTGGCGTGATTGGCCGGGCCGTGTGGTGGAGTGAACAGCGCCGTCGCGCTTTGGACGCGGCAGACATGAGGCCAGCCCCGTATCAGGCACCGCTTCCCCAAGATCCGGCCGGCACGTGGGGCGAATGGACCTCGCGCCAACTGCTCGCGCAAGCGGGTATTCCCGTGGCCCCGGCGGTCTTGGCGCGAAGCCCCCATGAGGCGCGGGTCATGGCAGAACGGTTGGGTGGCCCGGTGGTGCTCAAAGTGGCCTCCGACGATGTCTTGCACAAAAGCGACATGGGTGGGGTGGCGTTGAATTTGCCCGTCTCCGAAGTGGAAGCGATGGCTGAGGAGATCTTGATCCGCACCCGTCGCGCCGTTCCGAGCGCCCGATTAGATGGAGTGTTGGTGCAGCCGATGCGGGAGGGGGGGCAAGAGCTCTTGGTATCCGTAAGCCGTGATCCGGCGTGGGGTTTGGTGCTCACGGTGGCGCTGGGGGGAATTTGGGTGGAGATCTTTCAGGATCGCGCCCTGCGGGTGCTCCCCGTCACGCCTGCTGAAATTCGCGCCATGGTGGAGGAGCTGCGCGGGAGTCGGGCGCTGAAGGGCGGACGCGGACAGCCCGCTGCCAACCTGGAGCGGGTCGCCAAGGTGGTCTCTTCCGTGGCGGAATTAGCGCTTGGTCTGGGTGACCGCTTGGATCTCCTGGAGATTAACCCCTTATGGATCCGGGGTAGCGAAGTGGAGGTGTTGGATGCGTTGATGGTATGGCGCGATCCGGCGCAAGAGGAGGCGCAATGAGGGAGCGATCAGCCGCAATTGTGGGCGTTTATGAGTTTCCGGAGCGGCGTGTCACCGATCTGAGCGCCCTGCAAATCAAGGCGTTGTCGGCGGCGCGGGCGCTGGAGGATGCCGGCCTCGGATGGGGGGACGTCGATGCTCTGTACGACGCCGGTGAGGCATTTCCCGGCATGTCGCCGGTGATGATGGCGGAATATCTGCATGTGAATCCGCGGGTCTTGGATGGGACGGCGGTAGGCGGCAGTTCCTATGAGTTTCATGCCGCCCATGCTCGGCGGGACATTGAGTCCGGTCGAGCCCGGGTGGCGCTTCTCACATACGGCTCGACGGCGAAGCGGGATCAACGCGCCATTGGCACCGGGGGACGGGCAGCCTGGGGCACGCCCACTCCGGTCAGCAACTTGGAAGACCCCTGGGGTCTCACCTTGATTGCCAACTATGCTCTGGTGGCCCGCCGTCATATGCACCAATATGGAACCCGCCCGGAGCAGTTGGCTGAAATCGCGGTGGCGGCACGCCATCACGCCATGCGCAATCCTCTGGCGATCCAAGCCATGCAAGATCTGGGATTTCGGAACGTCGGCGAGATTTCAGTCGAGGATGTGTTGGCCTCGCCGCTGATCGCCGATCCATTGCATCTCTTGGATTGCTGCATGATTTCTGATGGCGGGGGCGCGGCGGTGGTCGCCTCGGCAGACGTGGCCCGCCAAGTTCGACACCGCCCCATCTGGATTCTGGGAACCGGTGAGGCGGCCGGCTATCCGGACAATGGGCGCGACATCACCGTGACCGCGGCGGCTCGGTCTGGACCGGCGGCATTCGGGCAAGCGGGAGTGAAGCCGGAGGAGATGGACGTGGCCATGATCTACGACTCGTTTACCATCACCGTGTTGGCGATTCTGGAGGACTTGGGATTTTGCGCCAAGGGCGAGGGCGGGGACTATGTTTCGGGCGGGCGGCTGGCATTTGACCACCCCGGCGGCCCGGCTCTCAATACCGATGGGGGCGGTCTCTCGTCCAACCATCCCGGGATGCGCGGCATCTTTTTGCTGATTGAGGCGGTGCGCCAGCTTCGCGGCCTCTCAACCGCGCAGGTGGACGGCGCCAGGCTGGCGGTGGCGCACGGAAACGGGGGCCAATTGGGAACGCGCCATGCCGCCGCAACCATCATCTTAGGGAGGGATTAAGACACAATGGATCGTCGATCCGAACGGCCTCAGCCGCAATTCCCGGAGCCGGACAGCCAGCGTTTTTATGCATTCTGCCGCGAGCGCAAGCTCATGTATCAGCAGTGTGCACAGTGCGGCACGGTCGTCTTCTATCCTCGAAGCCACTGCACTGGCTGTCTCAGCACCGATTTGGTTTGGCACCAGTCGAGCGGGCAAGGGCGGATCTATTCCTATACGGTTCTTCGCCGCCACAGCCACCCATTCTTCAAGCAAAAGCTTCCCTATGTGCTGGCCTTCGTGGACCTCGCGGAGGGCTTTCGCATGTTGGCTGAAATTGTGGACACCGATATTCCGGCCGTGCATGTGGGTCAGATGGTGTCCCTTCGTTGGCTGGAGGCTGGCGATGGCCTGTTGCCCGCTTTCGCCCCGTCCTCGGGCGCGTCATGCTGATAGGGTGGGGCCAGGTCTTGGACCTGGCCGGAGTCGTCCCGGTCGTCATCGGGGTGAGACGGCATCCACTTGAGCGCTGTAAGCGCGGTGACTAGTCCCGAAAAAATCCAACCGGGACAACTCTGAAGGGTCAAGCTGCCGAAAAGCGCGGCAGCGGCGAGAACCATGAGCTCGGCGATGGCGAGAACTATCACGGTTCGATGGGCCTCCGGCCACAGGCGCTCCGCCCATCGGGCAAGGGTGGCCGTGGCCACGGCAAGCGAATCCACATTCCAGAAGCGGCTTGGGGTCAACATTCTCCCACCTCCCTGCCTCCGGTGTAGCAGGGGTCTCATCGATGAGGAAGGGGGATCTTCGGAGGAACTTTTCTCAGACATTCGGATCCACGGGTGGATCGCCGGGGGTGGACCGACGGAGGAAAACCAATCCCCCCGGGGGGTCCACCCCCTGACTGCCCAGTCAGGGACCTTCCATCCGCCCGAGGAGAGCGGCGAGCGAGCCCCAAGAGGAGGTGACAGCAATCGTTGCTGTCCGATGGGGATGGATCTGTTAGGGGTACGACGTTGGCATCGGGAAGCGAGAGGACGCGTCACTCATCCGGGGGATCGCCCAGCCCCATCTTACGATGGATATGCTGGATGTGGGATTTGACGGTGCTGCGCTCGATGTGCAGCCTTTCGGCGATGTCGCGCTGACTAAATCCGGATTTCAGCAAGTCGTACACCTCACGTTCCCGGGCAGTGAGCGGCGATGGCGCTGGGAGAGCCTGTGGAGCTCGATGCAGCAACAGAGCCACACTGGTGATAATGAGAAAATTGGTCGCCAGCCAGAAGATGATGTGGTTGATGGTGTTCCCGGAGGATGGGCCGGGAGAATACGGCCAAATGCTGACGATGAGGATGGCAACGTATCCCGCCGCAATCCCGTAGCCAATCCAACCCCAATAGGCAATAAGCTCGATGGCCACAAGAGGCAGAAGTGCGGGCGCGCTGGACGTGGTTGTAGGCGAGAATTCGATTAAAATGGCCGCCCCCAAGACCAAATCGAAAGCGGTGGTTATCATGGCCCACAGCATAATCGCATCGGGACTGCGTCTTTGGGCCAGCCAAGCAAGGCCGTCCACCGCCAACAACATCACGCCGGAAATCCATGCATGGGGAAGGCTATTCTTGGGAAAGGCCAGGATGTTCCACCAAATGAAGATGGCTACCGCGGCCCTCAGACCCAGACCGCGGGTATAGAGCCAATGGTAGGGGGTAAATGGCGGCGCTCCTGAGGAGGCGTCGTTGTTTTTGACATGTGGCAGCACGGCTGTCATCGCCCTTTCCGGACATTAGACCCTGTGGCTTTGCGAACCGAGCTTTCGCCCGGGGTGCCCCTTCACTATGGAAAATTATACCGTTTAAGGAAAGTTGCGACAAGAGATGCAACTTCCGTTTCGCGACTTTAGTTGGAGGTGGACGGCGTTGGGCTGGGAACGGGCGATGGGGATGGCGATGGAGACGGTGAGGGACTGGGACTTGGGCTTGGACTCGGGCCAGACGGACTGGGCGATGGATAGGGACTGGGGCTCGGAGCAGGCGACGGAACAGGGGATGTGGGCAGCAATGTGTTGGGATTGGACTCGGGGTTCTCCGCCCAGGTCAAGGCTGGAGGATAGGCGCGGCTCATGGGAATGGCAAATCCAATATTGCCCGATGAGTTTGTCACGCCGGCCGTGTCCATCCCCACCACTTGTCCGCTGGAGGCCAGCACCAACGGGCCCCCGGAATTGCCGGGCGCGATGGGGGCAGAGATTTGGAACATATTCTGATAGTCGACCCCACCAATGGTGAAGTTGCGATTAAGGCCGCTGACGATGCCGGTGGTGACGGTATCGCTGAGCCCTAAGGGGCTGCCGAAGGCTAATACGTTGTCCCCGAGCGTTCCCGCGTAGGTGTCATTGACGGGCAACGGCGAGAGCGAGAGCCCAGACACGCGCACGGCCGCGACGTCCAACGTCGGATCGGCGCCAATAATCGTCGCAGGGTAGATTTGTCCTTGGGCGGTCTTGATGCTGACGCGGATCGCGCCCGAGACGACATGGTCGTTGGTGAGGACATCCCCTTGGTTGTCGTAAACAAATCCAGACCCAAGGTCTTGGCCTCCCGGAGTGGTGACAATCAATTCCACGACGCTGGCCATGGTTCGGGAAATAATTTGGGCTTGCGTGAGCGGGGCGCTGCTCGACCGAGGCGCCGGCGAATGCCTCTTGTTGACCTTATGCGTTTTGTGAGGCTTTTGATGGCCGAGGGCGACGGCCGGCTTAGGTTTGGCAGCATGCGACACCGCTAGGGCAACGCCGCCTACAACCAGCACCAAGGCTGCGCCCCCGGCAACCCACATCCATGGCCGCACTCTCGATAGTCTCCCAGATTGGGCTTTGGGCGATACAGGAGCCCCACACTGCATGCAAAAATGGTCCCCTTCACGGAGAGCGAAACCGCATCGGCCACATGTCTGCATTGTCATCACCGTCCCCATGATTCTTGACCGGTCGGCGAAATTCCTGTTTTGCTGACGAATGTTTCGCGAATCTCGGCGATTGGTGTCGCCCTTTTTGAGGTTAGTAACTTGTGGAAATGGATGTGGGAAGACCGGCCTGTTTTGGAGCCTTGAAACCCTGGCATGGGAACAGTTGCGGACAGATTGCCGTTAAAACACAAAATTGCGCGTCTATAGGAAATGTGATGGACTGTTCGTGCATCCGCTTTTCAATTTCATTCAGTTCGCATATGATTTGAAGCAACATCGGCATAAGCCGACATTTCTTTCGGCCTCCGATAGCAATACCTATTTTTCATCGACATGAAGGAGTGTTTTCATGGCAACAGAAACGCTCAAACGGTCCAACGTTGCCAATCGTTTGGACCGACTGCCCATTTCTAAATTGCACATTGGCGTGATTGTCGCCTTGTGCTTGGCCTATTTCTTTGAATTGGGTGACCTCAACACCTTCGCCTACACCGCGCCGGCATTGGAACACGGCCGTTGGCACTTGTCGGTGGGGACTGTCGGATTCATAACATCGGCATCCTTCTTGGGGATGTTTTTAGGCGCCACCATTGGCGGCTGGTTTGCCGACAAGTTGGGCCGCAAGCGTTCCCTTCTTTTAATGGTGGCATTCTACTCGGTTTTCTCCTTATTGAACGCCCTAGCATGGGATCCGATCTCGTTGGGTGTCTTCCGATTCTTGACGGGTGTTGGTCTGTCGTCGATGACCATTGTCGCCAATACCTATATCAGCGAGTTCTTCCCAGCGAAGGTGCGCGGCAAGTTTCAAGCATTGGCCATGACCTTCGGCCTCATCGGCATTCCCGCCACCTCGTGGGTAGCCCGCTTGATCGTTCCCACGGCACCGTGGGCCTGGCGGTTGGTCTTCATTTGGGGAGCCTTAGGTGCCCTGTTCCTGATTCTGGCGCGGAACATGGAGGAATCGCCGCGGTGGCATGAAATTCACGGCGAATACCAGCAGGCGGACGCCATTATGACCCGCATTGAGGAACGCGTGAAGGCGCAGTTCGGTTCGCTGCCAGATCCGGAGGCGCCGGCCGCGAACGCGCCAGAAGTCAAGGGTGTGCCGTTTGGCGAGTTGTTTGGAAAGAGCTATCTGGGCCGCACAATCCTTTTGTTGGCCATCTGGATCTTCCAGACGTTGGGCTTCTACGGGTTCGTGTCGTGGGTGCCGACGCTGTTGGTCGCGCACGGCATCTCCTTAGTGAGTTCGTTGACGTATACCTCGGTTCAGTCGCTGGCGGCTCCCATTGGCGCGTTGGTCGCCTTTGCGCTGGCCGACCGCTTCGATCGCAAATGGCTCTTGGTGATCGCGTCACTGGCCGCCTGCGTCTTCGGCTTTGTTTACGGTCTGACCTTTGAGCCGGCGCTTATCATGGTGTTCGGTTTCTTGGCGGTCATGTCGATTCAGTTCTTCGCACCGATTGCGTATGCCTACACGCCGGAACTCTACCCCACCGAAGCGCGGGCGTCCGGCATGGGCTTCAACTACGGTATTGGCCGTCTGGTGAACATTCTCGGACCCTTGATTGTGGCTGCACTGTATGCCGGCAGCGGCTATGGCAGCGTGTTTATCTACATTGGCGCCTGCTGGATTATTGTGGCGGTGGTGTCCGCGATTTGGGGACCCCGCACTAGTCGGCGCCGCTTGGAGCAGATCAGTCAAACGGCGGTTTAATTCACTTGAGACCCGGCCCTCGCGGCCGGGTCTTTTTTGATGATGAGTCCCTCGGCTTGCGGTACAATAGAGGTGATGCAAGTCGCCCGGCAGGGCGTTGTCCAAGGGAGGGATGGGATTGGCTAAAACGGTGTTCATCGTGGGCCATGCCAAACCTCCGAAAGGCATGAGTGCGGCAGATGTGTTCTCCACATTGTCCTTGGCCTTGGTCGTTGAGGTCCGCCACGGCGTGATTTTGGAAGCCTCCTGCTCTCTGATTACCGAAGCTGGCCGCAATTTTATCAGTCGGCTGTTGGTGGGGGAAAGCCTTTTGGACGACCCTGATGCGGTCGAACGAGCCATTGCCGCCGGGTACCTGGGCGCAGCCCAAGCGGCCATCCAGGCGGCCTGGAAAGATGTGGTGTATCAGTTCCGGCAATATAAGACCCGGCATATCGAGCCTGTTTCCTCAGAACGAAGCTAATCTTCAGCGGTTAGCTTGGTCACCTCAGGAGAGCCAGGGGCGATCCCCGCGATTTAGGGGCTAGCTCAGGCTCGCTTATTTTTTCTTGGGAGGTTGAAAGGCCCGATGAACGTAGTCGTGCTCATGAAACCGATTCATGATCCCAAAGTGACGCTCACCCAGGCGGAGGTGGAGGGCGCCGACTTCGGCATCAAAGAACAGCACATGGTCTTTGGTCCGTATGATGAGAATGCTTTGGAAACTGCCTTACAGAGCAAGGACAAATGGGGGCTTCAGGTGACTGTGTTGATGGTCGCTCAGGATGTGCCGGACGACCTTTTGCGCTCGGTGTTGGCCGTCGGCGCGGATCGCGTATTGGTCGTACCCCAGAGTAGTTGGAAGCTCGGGCCGCGCGACTTGGGGGTGGTTCTTCACCAGGCGCTCGGACAGGTGGAAGAGCCCGTGATGGTCTTGGCCGGAATACAATCGGGGGACTGGGATACGGGCATTGTCCCACCTGTCTTGGCGGCCGAATGGCAAGTTCCCTTTGTGGCCAATCTGGTCAGTATCGAGCGCGGTGACGAGGGGTGGATTCTGACTTCCCGGGATGGCGGATTGACGCGCCGATTTGCCGTCAACGGCCAATTTGTGGCCAGCGTCACCAGTTCCGGAACCAATACCCTGCGTTATCCCACGATGCGCGATCGCCTACAGGCCAAGCGCAAGCCGATATCTCCCTTAAGCGATATTTCCGCCCACGGGGAGCGCTCTGTCACCCTTCAGTGGGTTCCCAGCGAGGCCCGCGCCATCGAATGGATTGATGGAGCCAGCGACGCCGAAAAAGGACAGCGATTGGCCCATCACCTGCTGGATCGCGGGTGGATTGTGAAGGGAGGGCACAGCGCGTGACCAGCATTTTAGCGATCGTGCCGGGCGAGCGGACCTTGGCCGAGGAGGTTTGGGGACTCGCGCTCGCCCTTAAAGGCGACCGCCTGTTAGCCTTGTCCCTGGACGAGGCGGTTCTCGGCCCCACGAATGGCGGGGTGGATGCGGTATATCGGGCCGATGGATGGCACACTGCGCAGCAGGTGGCCCGACTGGTGGACCAGGTGGTGAAAAAAGAGGGAATCACGCGGGTCATATGTCCCCGTGGGGAGTTCGGGTTGATGACGGCAGCCCGATTGGCTCATTTGACCGATGCGGCGCTCTTCTCGGGTGTGGCCCAAGGAAGCCAGGCCGATTCGGTGGTCATCCCCATCTATGGGGGCCAGGTGATGGCGGACGTGGAGCTGGACGCCCCGTTGGCCGTTTTTATCCCGCGCGCTCGCGCTTTTACGGCCGAGGTGTCCGCGCTGGATGGGGCCACGATGGTGCTCCAGGCGTCACCCGACAGCAACGATCCGGATGCGGCGCTGCAATTGCTCGCCGAACAGCAAGATGAAGGACCGCAGTTAGAGTCCGCGTCCATCGTGGTGTCGGGTGGACGGGGTCTCGGAGCCCCGGAGGGCTTTGAACGGCTGGAGCGTCTGGCGGCCCTCGTGGGTGGTACCGTCGGAGCGTCCCGTGCGGCCGTGGATGCCGGGTGGATTGACCAAAGCCGTCAGGTCGGGCAAACCGGCGTGACGGTTGCTCCGGACGTGTATTTCGCCATTGGCATTTCAGGCGCCATCCAACACCTCGCCGGCATGCGCCAAGCGAAGCGGGTGGTCGCGATTAATGCCGACCCGAACGCCCCCATCTTCCGTCATGCGGATCTGGGCGTGGTGGGAGACTTTGCGAGCGTATTGGACGGCATGTTGGACGTACTTCAGGGACAGGGGGAAGCCCAATGAAACAAAAGCGGGTTGATGTTGTGGTGGTCGGCGGCGGCAATGCCGCCATGTCGGCGGCGATGGCGGCCAAGGAACGGGGCCGTGAGGTGCTGGTGTTGGAGAAGGCACCCAAGGCATGGCGGGGCGGAAACTCCCATTTTACGGGCGGAGCGTTTCGCTTTGCCTTTGATTCGACCGACGACTTACGCGCATTGATACCGGATGTGAAAGATGACGAGTTTCAGAACTATGATATTGATCCCTACACGGGAGACCAGTATTTTGACGATCTGGTAACCGTTACCGAAGGGTTGACCGATCCCGATTTGGCCGATTATCTGGTCTCCAACTCCTATGACACCATGCGCTGGATGCAGCAGCAGGGCATGCGCTTCGCGCTCTTGTTGCGCCGCCAGTCCTATGTGGTCAATGGCCGCACGAAGTTTTGGGGCGGGTTGATTCTTGAAGCAGTAGGCGGCGGTGCCGGGCTCATTGAGCGCTGGTATGAACTGGCGGAGTCCCAGGGGCTGGAAGTGTGGTACGACGCGGAGGCCTATGAGCTGATGACCGAGAACGTCCGCCAAGTCAAGGGTGTGCGGGTCTTGCAGCAAGGGGAGCCGGTTGAGGTTTTGGCCGAGTCAGTCATTTTGGCGGCCGGCGGCTTCGAGGCCAACGCGGCCATGCGGGCCCAATATTTGGGCAAGGATTGGGATTTAGCCCTCGTTCGGGGAACGCCGTACAACACGGGAGATGCCATCCGCATGGCCCTGGCCGTCGGTGCCGAGCCCTATGGGCACTGGTCCGGCAGCCATGCCGTGCAATGGGATGCCAATGCGCCCCGCTACGGCGACCGGGAGGTCGGCGACGGATTTCAAAAGCACTCCTATCCGCTGGGCATTATCGTCAACCGTGAGGGGCGGCGATTTGTGGATGAGGGGGCGGATTTCCGCAACTACACCTATGCCAAATATGGCCGGGAGGTCATGAAACAACCGGGGCGGATCGCCTTTCAGATTTTCGATGCCGCCACTCTGCCGCTCTTGCGGGACGAGTATCGCATCCGCCAAATCACGCGGGCCGAAGCCAATACCCTGGATGAGTTGGCGCGAAAGCTCGGCATCGAAGATACTGAGCAGTTCGTCCGCACTGTCCAAGAATTCAACCAGGCGGTGGACCGTTCCACCATCTTTGATCCGGCGGTCAAGGATGGGCGGGCGGCACGTGGCATCACGCCGCCGAAGTCCAACTGGGCGGTAGCGATTGAGAAGCCCCCGTTTGTCGGCTTTGCCGTAACCTGCGGCATCACCTTTACTTTCGGGGGATTGCACATCAATGACGATGGCCAGGTTCTCGACACCCGGGGCGAACCGATTCCCGGACTTTATGCCGCCGGCGAACTGGTGGGCGGCCTCTTCTATCACAATTACGCGGGCGGCTCGGGGTTGATGGCGGGTTCGGTCTTCGGGCGGCTGGCAGGTTCCCGGGCCTAAGGAGGATTCTATGTACGGATATCGGAAAGTGCGGTGCGCCATTTGGCGGGGAGGCACCTCGAAAGGGGTCATGCTGCGAAAGGAGGATTTGCCGCCTGAAGGTCCGGCCCGCGACCAGGCCTTGCTGACCATTCTCGGAAGTCCGGATGTTCGGCAAATCAACGGGATCGGCGGGGCGACGCCTACGACCAGCAAGGTCGCGATTTTGAGCCGATCGGAGCGGGCTGATGCGGATGTCGACTATACCTTTGCCCAAGTGGCTATTGACAAGGCGGAGGTTGACTACGGACCCAATTGCGGCAACGTTTCCGCTGCCGTGGGACCATATGCGGTCGATACCGGTCTCGTACCTGTGGCAGCCAACGGGCGAGCCACCGTCCGTATTTTCAACACCAATACAGGGCGGTTCATCCACTCCGAATTTGCCGTCAAAGATGGGGCGTTTGTTCCCGATGGGGACACCGTCATTCCTGGTGTCCCAGGAACCGGCTCAGAAGTTGTGCTGAACTTTCTCCGCCCCGACGGTGGTGCGACCGGCCAGCTGTTTCCCACCGGCAATCTCGTCGATGAGGTGAGGTTGGCGGACGGGCGAGTTTTTCGGGTCAGTGTGGTCGACGCGGGCAACTTAAGCGTTCTGGTAGACGGCCGGGATCTGGAGAATGCATGGGATAGTCCGTGGTTTGACGATGGCGCCTCTTTCTCGTTGGGAAATGTCCTGGAGGAGATTCGCCAGGCCATCGGGCGTCAATTAAACTTGTATCAACCCAGTGAAACAGTCACGGCGGCCACCCATGCGTTGCCCAAAATCACTGTGCTCAACGCGCCGCATCCCTATCAGACCCGTACCGGACAGCCCGTTGACCCACAGCAGGTCACCATCGTGGCGCGTGCCGTCACCATGGGAAAGCCGCATCCCGCCTATCCCATCACGGGCGGTACGGCGTTGGCGGCCGCTGTCAGGATTCCGGGGACCGTTGGGTATGCCTTGGCCAACCCCAATCATCGACATCACGCGGCCGTCATTATTGGCCATCCCGGCGGCATGAGCCCGGTGGAGGTTGCGGTGTCCAATCCGAACGGTGTCTGGCAGGTGGATGCGGTCAAGTCCATCCGCACGGCCCGTGCCCTGATCGAAGGCATGGTTTTTCTACCGGAATGATTTCCAAGGAGTCGTTGCCTGAATCTTGGCCCCCGACGCGCAGGCTCGGGGGCTTTTTGATCGCCGGCGCTATAATTGAATCCGGAGGACCCAAAGAGGATCCCGTGACCTTAGGCATCGACTGTGCTTCGAAAACGTCGTGGCGTCAAATGCTTGATGATTGTGCCTTTGGAGCAGTACCCGCAATGGAAGGAGGAATTGCCCATGGCTCGTCGGCGATCGCGTCAGACCGTGGTTCTCCGCCCCAGCGTCGGGCGTCCGCTGTCTTTCGAAGAAATTCGGGCCGTGCTGCGGGCGGCCGACACGTTAATTGGGGTCGGCGGTCGGACAGTGCTCTGCAAGGTGCTCAAGGGGTCCCGGGAGAAACGCGTGCTTGAGCATGGCCTTGACGCATGCCCCGTTTACGGCCGATTTCGGGACCGGCCTAGCGATGAGGTGATGGCCATGATTGATCAGTGCATTCGGGATGGCTATCTGGACATTATTTATGAAGGGCGTCTTCCGGTTTTGGTATTCACGCCCCGAGGATGGGACATCGAGCGGCGGACAATGGTGGAGGAACTATTTAATGAGTGGCGGCTCTGGGCGGAGAACGGCACCGGGCCGGCCACCATGCTCTATCTTAAAGATCGCAACCGTCCTATGATTATGGAGTTCTTGGACAAGATTGAACGGGAGGGCGACGTACGCTACATTCCCTTGCTCGTACAGTGGGCTGACGTCGACTACAAAAAGATCCGGCAACGCATCGCCAGCGTGATCGCTCATCTTGAGGCGGCCGAGAATCAGCGTCTGATGGGAGGAGATGTGCCTCCTCCATCTTAAGGGAAAGGCTCGGGGCGCCCCGAAGTGAGGCGGGTGCCCGCGCGTCATGGATTATTCAATCTCACGTTTCATCGCCTGATCCATCTGTTCCACTTGTGCGTCGGCTTCATTGCGCGACATGCGCAATGAAGCCTTGGCGACCCATAGCCTTTTTTTGTTTCCCCTCCGCCCAGCCATCGGCAAAGGCGTCCAAGGGCTTTTTATGCGCATGCAAGTTTTGGCCGCCGGATCGGTATTCATGGCCGGCGCGCCACCTCGATCCATGGCTACGTCAGTGACCCGCGTGACGAGCGCTGGGAATTGGGCTTTGGCTTCTTGAAGCGCGTGCAATGACCGTGTTCTCAGAACGGATAAGGCACTCAGCGAAGCAAGCCCCCTCATTGCAGGACGGTGTCGGCACAGCAGGGCTCAAGGCGGCCCAATCCGAGGCGCTGGCGAATCTCCGCAAGCATTGCAGCAGTGCCCGGAATGCAAGGACATTCCCGAAGGACTTCGTTGAGCCAAAACCCGGCTTCCGCCAGTGCCCCTTGCTCCAGCGCATGTGCGGCTCGCTCGTAATACACATGAACGGGATGGACGAGGAGAGCGAGGCCGGAGCGTTTGCCCCGGCCTGCTTGGGGACTCCATCGCAGAAGCCCCCAACTCTCCAACCGCTGCACCGATTCTTGAGCGGCCCGCTCCGAGCAATCCCACAGCCCAGCGAGTTCGGCGATGGTCATGGTGGTTGGCCCAACGGTTTGGTCTGGCGCTCCATCATGAATTGCATGGGCCAGGTGGATATATCGGTCTAAGAAGACGTTTCCTTTGGGGTCCATCCTCACACCTCCCGAATGACAATTATCCCGCGCAACACCCGCAGGCCGGCGCGCCGTCAGGCACCGCCGTCCAACGCTCTCGCACCCAAAAGACTTCCCAACGATACCCGTCCGGATCACGGACCCAGAACTTCTCCTGGCGCGAATGGCAGCAGATTGTGTTGGCTTCCATCTCGGGGTTTAGACCGGATTTTCGAGCCCGGGCCAGAGCTTGGTCGACCATGGACGGGTCGGGAACTTCGATTCCGAAATGGCCGGCGGAGTGAGGCGCCGAAGGGCGTTCCGACAGAGCCAAATTAAGGGCGGGCTCCTCCAGCAGAAATTGCGCATATCCGGGGAGCAGGCGAAACGGTCCCACCCCTAAAAAGGATTGATAGAAGCGGACAGCTTGATCGATGTTGGCGACATCCAACGCAATGTGGGTCCTGGTCACGTCATTTGCACCTCCTTGCTGTTTTACACTCTCAGCATAGATGCGTCAGAGGGAGCTAAAAAGAGAGAGATACGCCGTCATCCTGCACCATATCCGCGGCCCCGTCCTTATTTAGGCTCTATCCCCGTGCCAGCATCTGGGATACCATGCGAGCCACGGTGCTTGCTTGTGCTTCTGGGTAGGATAATCCATAGGCTTTGGCCAATCCCGGGCCATAGTGCGCCATCATCGTCATAAGATACGTCAAGGATTGGGACAGCGCCGAATATTCCAGAGGTGTCACCGTCATGGCGAGATCTTCGAGTACGGTGCGCGGCAACTCCTCCTCTACCTTGGACCATCCCCAGTCGGCGCGGGACGGGGCGTGCACCAAGCGCCAGATTTTGAGAAACAAGGTGCGGCGACTCTCAATGAACCCGTGAGCTGTCCAGAGTTGGCGGCGCCGCAGGTGCTTGGCACACAAGGGGCTTCCTATCCAAAACATCCGCAAGGCGTCGTCCATGGGGTCCAGATGGATGTCCACGGGTTCATTGTGACGTGTGCCGGCATTCGCTCTGGGTTCGGTGGCAGTCCATAGCACCACCGCATCGGCCAGTTGCACGGGATGGGATTCCACGAACGTGAGGTCAAGATATACGCCCGGCTCGTATAACACGGCATAGCTCAGCTGCGCCGAGTCGCCCCATTGATGATCGAGATCCCAAATCTGGCCCGGGATGTCCGCTATTCGGTGTCGGTTTCGCCACATGTTGGGCATAAAATGCGGATCAAGGACGACCCTTAAATCGACGTCTGAATAAGCATCAGCCGTTCCTCGGGCCAAGGAGCCTTCAAGATATATGGTGCGGACACCAGGCTCTTGGACAAGATTCGAGATGACGCGAACGGCCAGATCTCGGTGCGGTTGCAGCGCCTCATCGCTAAGCCAGGGAATGCCTTTGAATTCCAAGCAAATCATCCTTCGCACGTAATGTGTTCACCATTCGCCAAGAACTCCAAGACATCCTTCCATTGGAGGGTTTTTCATAACCCGAAGTCCTTGATTTGCAATGCTTGTGGGGTCTGAGAAAATTTCTTTCCCCCTGAATTAG